>CAYTPS010000271.1:0-7185 GCA_964439245.1 uncultured Pirellulaceae bacterium
GTTGTCGGGTCTGTCTCAATAAATCCTCCAACGCCATGGCCTCTTCATCGGCCTCTAACGATGGTTGTTGGAGTTTGGAAATTCGTGCCTGTTCGGCAGACTGGATTTGTTGGCGATTGAACGCTTCGATCACCGTTTCCAACTGCGAATGAGCAGGCAATTCAATTCCTGTATTGTCGGCTTTGGCGGCGGCCTGTTTTTTAGTCGCTTCATCCTGAAGGTATTCGACTACGTTTTTCAGCGCCGGATCGTCCACATGCAACATTACACTTTCATAAGACGCTTCCCGACCGTCATGGAAAAACTCTCCGATTGTCTCGAAGATTTCCTTGAGCGGTCCGAATGCGAATTGTTCGGGTGAAACCCTCTCGATAGCGATATCCGCTAGAGCGGGTTCGGTCAAAATGAGCTCCAGCAGTTCCGTTTCTTTGATATCGAACTGGTTGAAGTCAATTTCATTTGTGTTTTGAGCGGCTTGTTCTTGGCGGAAACGCGCCGGGCGAGTTGAGTTTCGCAGTTCCTTCAGCCGCGCCTTGACCTGTTCGCGGGTTGTTTGGAACTGGCGAGCAAGTCGTGTTAACAGCTGGTCCTGCCGGAGGCTTTTGGCTGCGGAAGCGGCGATCACACCAGCAGGAACCTGAGCCACTGTTTTGAGAATGTTTTCTAACGCTTGGTTGGCGGCGTGGGTTTGGTTGACCAGATCGATGCCATTGGTTTCGATATTGATCTTGTGAGCCAATGCGTCAGGAGCTTGATCGACCAATCCTTGGAACGCGTCGGCGCCTTCTTGTTGGACATAGTCGAACGGGTCGGATCCCTCGGGAAGCGAGAGGATTCGCAGATCCATGTCTTGGGCAACGAACAGATCCAGAATCTGGTTGGTCCGTTTCTGTCCCGCTTCATCGCCGTCTAGGACCAGCGTGACTTGGTCGGCAAAGCGTTTGATCAATTTGATGTGGCGCTCGTTGAGTGCCGTTCCCAGTACAGCAACCGTGTTTCTCAAGCCCGCTTGATAGGCGGCGATCACATCGGTGTAACCTTCGACGATGGTGAGACGCCGTTCTTTTTGAACGTCGCGGTAGACGTGGCTAAGTCCGTAAAGGTTGTCGCTTTTGGTGAATAGAAGGGTCTCGGACGTATTGACGTATTTGCCTTTGGGTTCCTCTTCGGTGCCGTAAATTCCTGGCACTACGCGCCCGCCAAAACCAATAGGACGTTGCTGAAGGTTTTGGATCGGGAAAAGCACTCGGCCGCGAAAACGTTCGTACCAACCGCCGCGCTGATTGGCCATCACCACATTGCAAGCATCCAGGATCTCGCCCGTGAACTGCGTGCTGCGTGCCTGATCTATTAACCAAGACCACGCCAGCGGAGCAAATCCGATTTTGAATTCCTCGATGGTTTCCGCTGTTAGGTTCCGTTGAGAAAGATATTCACGCACCGGAGCAGCTTCATCGGAATGCAGCAGGAACTGGTGATACTTTTCTTGTGCCCAGTCCATTGCCGCGAACAAAGTGTTTTTGTCGCGGGCGGAGCCTTTCTCTACTTTGCGTCCAGATTTGGTAATCGGAATGCCGGCTTCGTTTGCTAGGAATTCGAGAGCTTCGCGGAATCCTAGGCTGTCACGTTTCATCACGTAAGAAAAAACGTCGCCACGGTCGGCACATACCCAACATGCCCAACTTTGGCGTGATTCGTTGATTTGAAATGACGGACGTGAATCCTCGTGCCACGGACAAAGCCCGACATAGTTGCCGCCCTGACGGCGGAGCTGCATGTCGGCACCGATCAAGCTGACAATATTTGTCGCTTGTTTCACTCGATCCTTTAAATCGAAGTCCGGCTGCACGTGAATCGTTCTCGCTGTGATTGACAAAATAAGCGTGAGGTAGATGGATCGGCTGGCAGCCAAGACAATTTACCTAACGCGTTGGTTCGTCAGGAGAACGACAAAAAGAAGTGAGCAGTGATCGAACGAAGGTTCTTGTTTGCTCTATCGCAGGCAGTTTTCACAACTACGCTGGCGATCCTGTTGGTAGCCGAAAGCCAGCAACATCCAATGTTGCGGTGAGAATTCGCTGTACAGGAAGGTCTCGCTTTTTAGGTGTCCTCCATGACACAGCACTCTAACCTAAAACAGAACGTCTTCTTCGGTCAACGTCAATCTTTTGAGATTCACCCATGACGCCCCGATTCTACCAGCACCTTTGCTATCGGTCCAAGGACTAGGGTTGTTTCGTCTTTTCGCAGGGGCTTTGATCTGGTGACCAAACCTTTATTTAGAGAAAATGTGAACGATATTCGCCAAGCCCAGTTTCTGGTGCCTTGAAACCTGACCACTGGAGCCTTGTTGGAATACCTGTTCAAAACAGCGCAAACGAGTATTCTTCTTCTTAACTTTCCTATCTTCAACCGACTGACGCCAGTGACTGAGCCATCCGCCGAACCTGAACTCGACCGCCCTGCCCCGTCCAAGAAGCCCCATCTTGAAACAATCGCAACTCGGAAGTCACGACTGTGGAAATATTTTTGGAGTCTGATCTTCCTTGGCGCCGGGGTTTTGGTCGCCGTACAGATCATCAATCCGAGCGACCAATCCATCAAGGAGTTTGAGCAGTTGGCGATCGGTGCCGCGTCAGAAAAGGCTTTACTGGACAGCAGCGAAGCTGAGGAAGCGCTGGAGGCCAATGGTATCGACGATTTGGCCGGGCGACTGGCCAACATGGTTAGTGACGACGTGATTGATGCCGCCAGTCATCCACTGGAACCTGTTCTCAAGATGGCTGAAGAGGGTGTGCGGCGTATGAATCGTCAGATCAACGACTATACGGCGACGATTGTGTCTCAGGTGACCATTGGAAATACCCTTCAACCAGAGAAACGTATCTTCTGTAAAATTCGCCATCCCAAAACGGTTGACTCCGGACTTGCTTTGCCCGGTCAGGAAGTTCCGTTCAGCGTTTACTTGAAAATGCTGGCACCAAGCTCGATTGCTGGGCAGGAGGCGATTTGGGTCAAGGGTAAACACGATGACAAACTGGTTGGTCATACAACCGGTATGCTGAATGTGAAACGCGCATATTTGGTACCCACCGGCGTGATGGCGATGAAGGGCAACTTGCACCCGATTTATGAAATTGGATTTCTCAATCTGGTCAAGAAGATGCGTGAAGTCGGCGCACGCGATCTTCAAAATTCTGATTGTAGTGTGACCGTCACGCGCGACGTGTCAGTGGGGAAGCGAACTTGCACGCTAATTGAAATCAAACACGAGCAACCGGATCCCAAATTCGAATTTCACATTGCCAAAATATACATCGATCAGAAACGCGATGTTCTAATTGGCTATGAGGGGTTTCTTTGGCCTGCGAAAGAAGGTGATCCTCCGCCACTGAAAGAAAAGTACTTCTACACCGATTTGAAGATCAACGTAGGTTTGACCGATGACGATTTCTCGCCGGACAACAAGAGTTACGACTATCCATCGTGGTAAAAGAGCCGCTCAGGGGTTGTAAATTTTTTCAGCGACATCGATTGACCTTCTAACTCGAAGCGTAAGCGAGGAATTCCGGCGGTTCATTCCTCGCTAAGGCGTCCGGTTCGAATTATGAGTCAATAAAATCACAACCTCTCTGTGAAGACCACTTGCTGCTATTTCAAATACGTGTCCAACCAAGCGATCATCTCTGCTTGGGTTTGCATGACGCTTTGTTTGGCAACATAGCCATGCGATTCGTGTGGGAGGATGACGAGTCTTGCCGTTCCGCCGTTGCCCTTTATTGCTTGGTAGAGACGTTCGCTTTGAAGTGGAAACGTCCCTGAGTTGTTGTCCTTTTCGCCGTGCATAATCAACAGCGGGCGTTTGATCTTGTCGGCGTGCATGAACGGGCTGATCTTGAGATAAATGTCCGGTGCCTCCCAGAGACTTCTGCGTTCAGCCTGAAACCCAAACGGTGTCAGAGTCCGATTGTAGGCGCCGCTTCTAGCAATGCCGGCTTGGAACAGATCGCAATGAGCCATCAGGTTGGCGGTCATGAACGCGCCGTAGCTATGACCGCCAACGGCAACACGGTCACGATCAGCGACTCCTTCGTCTACGGCGAAATCGATTGCCGATTGGGCGGCGTCGATAATCTGTTCGATGAAAGTGTCGTTCATGATTTCAGGTTCGCCGACGACCGGCATCGTTGCGTTGTCCAATATGGCGTACCCCTGCGTTACGAGAGTTAGGTGCGAGATGCCGATCATGCGAGTGAACCGCCGAGGATTACCGACGACCTGTCCGGCTGTCGAGGGATCGTTGAACTCTTGGGGATATGCCCACACCAACAGCGGCAATCGCTGACCGGGTTGGTGGTCTGCGGGAAGGTAGAGGGTCGCAGATAGTTGGGTGCCATCGGAACGCCAGTAGGTGACTAGCCGTTTTTTGATACCGCGAATTTGTGGCGTTGGGTCTTTGAAATGGGTGACCTGCGAGACGCTCGTCTCCAATGACGCGGGTAAGGGAAGCGTGAATGTGCGCCTTCTAAGGTTGGGCGGCTCGATGGGAGACTGAAACGAAGTTAGCACGTTGATTTGGCCAGAGCTCTGGTCGTCACTCTGGTAGAGAGAAACAACAGACTCAAGGCATTCGTCCTCACAACGCCATAGCCGCTGAACGCTCATGTCAGACAGGTTTTGGCAATCAAGAAATGGTAAATCACCAGCTGGAGTCGCTCCCTTGCCGGCGCGAAAAACCAACCCGCTCTGGCCCTGCTGGGAGAGTCCCTCGAGAACGACGTAGTGCCCTGCTCTGTCTGTCTGCTGTATCAGCTGTCCCGGATCACCGTAGCGATCACGAATACTGCGATCCTCGACAATCGTATTTTCGTCATCAAGCTTATGCAGATCGTAAAGTCGTTTGGTGACCCAACGCCGGTCGCGATCGTATTCGGTGGTGATCACTCGACGCCCGTCTGCAAAATAGGTCAAACCGTAAAAGCGATGCTGGACATCCATTAAGGCTTGAGGAGTGTTTTCAAAAGGAGCCGCAATTTGGAAAACTCTGTCCCGGAAGTCAGCCTCTTTGTTTGGGTCGCCACCGTCCAAGGCCATCGAGTAGCAAACGGTTGCCGATCGCGCGGACATCCAGTGGATCAGACGTGGCTCTGTGCGTACCCCTTCAACGGGAATGTTGGCGGCGACGGGGATTTCTGCGACGGTGAAGACCGGATTTCCATCGAGGTCGGTGATTCGCACTGACATGGCGAAGCTACGCCATGTGAGAAGGTAAGAGAATGGACGCTTCAGTTTTGTCAGCAACAGGTACTGCCCATCGGGGGACGGTGAAGCACCGCAGTACATGTCCGGCGGAATTCGGTGCAGCACCGTGCCGTCGGTCTGGACCGTGATGATTTCGTTGGTGACGATTCGTTCGAAGCGCTCCTCGTCATGTCGGCTTTTCAATAAGTCTTGGTAGGTACGTGTAGGGGACGTGTCGCCGTCGGTTTCTTCAATTCTTGGCCCCAGTGGAATGGGGGTGTCTTCTTGTTGTTTGTCGCTGTTGATCGATTCTGGCCGCACAGCCAGAACGAGGCTCTTTCCATCGGGCATCCATTCTAGGTCGACCAGTACGGTGCAGATGTTGGGGTGAACTAGCACGGCCTCATTTGACGTGACCGAAGCGACAAACAGTGCCGTACCTTTCTCGTGCAGAACTTCAAAAGCGAAGTGGAGGCTGTCGTGTGACCAATCGATTGCACCAATCTTCCGATCCGAGATTTCTGTTTTCGAGAAATTTAAATCCGGATGTTGGATCGAGACAGGTTCAGCACGTGAGGAGGTCTTCTCGGGTGCGCTTTGGTTTGGTTCTACTTTTTGGCAGGTGATCGCGCTACCAAAACGTGTGCGAAATTTCGAGTGGCTTTGCGGGTCAATCCTAATTCCGGCCAGCCTCAACATAGGGCGAGCGAGGTCCGCAATTTCAGGCATCGGTGCAGACTCGATCAGCAACATGTACCTGCCATTTGGGCTGAGCATGACGGCAGGCTCTCTTGGAGCGCTGATGATGTCGGCAACCGGTTTAGGCGGAGTAAGCCATGATGCGTCAGTGGGAAGATTCATGAACAGAATGGGGGTGAGGAATTAAACTTGAGTCAAAATGGGATGTTTCCCAAATGCCACATATTTGAGTGAACCTGACGACACGCGGCGCCTCCTTTTGGCAACGCCGAGCTTTGTTCGCTATTGCTCGCACCGAGAAAGATCAACTTTTTGTGCCGTGTTGCCTCAGTCAAATAGAGGGTTAAGTTCATTTTTCTGACAAAAATGGCCATTTCCCCAGCATTTGGGGAAACGTCTGGCATCGAAGTTGCGTCTCATAAGTAGGGAAAGTCTATATCCTGTCAGAATCGCACCTGAGGCGGTAGTCAAAAAGGGAGATCTCAATGATCAAACCAAACCGACCATCTGAAGAAAACGGAGTAAACTCCGGCCCGAATGTTTCCAATCCGAAACTGGGGAAGACGTCTGATCTGCGCTTCAACAGCGCGGATGAATTCTCGAACTGGATCGAGGATCAGCTGGACCATCTTGAGGCACTCTATGCCGACTTTTCCAGTAAAGACTCTCTCAGGGGCTACTTCTCCCGATAGTGGAGCTTATTGCCTTTCTTAACCAAAGGGCACCTTGAGGCGTCTTTAGCATCGGCATTATACTTTTAGGCTTTCGTTTCCTAGCGCAAAGCACTCAAAGTAGAGCCCCATGAACATTCACGAATATCAAGGGAAGCAGCTGTTCAGCCGCTTCGGAGTCAACGTTTTGGAGAACCGCGTCGCCAAGACCGGAGAAGAAGCGGCCAAAGCGTTTGACGAACTCGGCGGCAGCGTGGCCGTCGTCAAAGCTCAGATCCATGCGGGCGGTCGCGGCAAGGGCACGTTCAAGGAAAAGCCGGAGCAACACGGCGTCCAGTTGGTTAAATCTGCCGAGGAAGCCAAAACAGCTGCGGCCAACATGATTGGCAATCTTCTGGTCACAATTCAGACCGGGCCTGAGGGCAAGCAAGTCAATCAGGTGATCGTAGAAGCCGGTTGCGATATTGATCGCGAATTGTATCTGGGCATCGTGCTCGATCGAGAGTCTAAAATGCCCGTTCTGATGTGCTCGCAAGAGGGCGGCGTCGAGATCGAAAAAGTGGCACACGAAACT
>CAYTPS010000272.1:0-7174 GCA_964439245.1 uncultured Pirellulaceae bacterium
CCATGAGATCGATCGTGAAGTTTTGGAAACCAAGTTTCTGGAAACCATCTCTCCTTGAGACTGGGACGATTAAAATGGTTCAATGCTCGGATCGAACTCCACGACCGGCCATTGAACTAAGACTAAGACATCAACTGTTCGGCTGATGAAGTGACGATATCGTGAGCACCGCAGCTTTTGAGTTTTGGAATAATCTCAGCCAAATCCTTTCGTGGAACGGCCGAACGGACTGCAAACCAACCCGTGTCCGAAAGTGGAGACACCGTTGGCTGACGCATGCTGGGCAAACAATTGAGCACTGCGTCCAAATTTTCTTTGGCCACATTCAGATCCATCATCACGCGCTTTCGCGCTTGCAAAACAGCATCAATCAACATCCCAAAATTTTCGATCTGCTCCTTCTTCTCCGGGTTCTTCATCGCTTCAGGCGAAGCGTAAAGACGTGTCGAAGATTTCATGATCACATCGATGATGACCAGGCCGTTGGCGCGAAGCGTTGATCCGGTTGCCGTATTATCGATGATGATGTCGGCGTCTTCGGGCGGAAATACCTCCGTCGCACCATAGGTTGTCAGGACTTCGGCATCGAGGTTGTTGTTTTTGATCCAATCGTTCGCCATCTTCGGATATTCCGATGCAATAACGAGGTGACGTTTGGGAAGCGCTCCGTCAATCAGCACTTCGTGCGGGGCCGCAACAACCAATTGAACCGGATTGAGTTGCGTGTCGAGTACTTCGTCTATGTCGACACCCATCTCGTAGATCCAGTCGGCACCGGCAAAGCCGAAGTCACGCGCTCCAGCAGCCAACATCGAAATGACGTTCCGCGGCTTGAGTATTTTCGCGTCAGTATTTGGCAAGGAAAGCGACGGGCGATAGCCGCGTTCCGAATTACGGATGGAGATTCCAGCTCCCTTAAGGAGCGAAACAATCTCGTCAAACATACGCCCCTTGGGGAGCGCGATTCGCATTTTGTTTTTGTCGCGTTGATCTGGCATCGTTGCTAGAACCTTGTTTTTGTCGGGAAAGAAAATGCCGCTGGGGGTTACGTCTTCGTTGTTGTCAAAGTGTTTGGTAAACCGGCTGACAAACAAAAAACGCCGACCAAAAGTGGTCGGCGTTTTGATATCTATGAGTGCAAAACCGTCCACCTGTTCCTAATCTAGGAAATGTTGATGGTGGCCGTGTTTTGTTGCGTTTGAAATCATAGAAGAGAGATTAAACCAACGTTCACTAGAGGTCAACCGGCTAATTTTGACAGCTTTGAAATGACGGCCGAAGCGAAGAATTACTTCTTCTTACTCAACCGGAAATAGGCGGTCAGTTGACCTGAATTGTCGGCGATTTCGTTCCATCGATCATCGCACCGCAAGAACAACTGGCCGTCGGACGGCGCTACAAAACGACCTTTTTTACCAAGCTCGATGGGTTTAGAAAGTTCGTAAGCGTTAAAGACAGCACCGATCAACCGCCCTTGCCCGCTGGCATCGTCTGCGCCATCAGCCGAGATATCATCGCCATCCTCCGAAAGCTTCCAAGAACCTTTAGCGACAAAGTCGTAGGCCTGCCCTTCAACGAGTCGGACCTTGGTTGCCTGCCAGCCCTTGCGGGCCATCACGCCATTCTTCGAATTGGCACCAGGCTTGAGCCTGGCGGATCTAGTTTTCCAATCCCATTTGCACAGACCCACTCGATAACCATTGGAAACCTTCTGCAAGAACTGATCGTACTCAAATGCCAGTTCGTTTTCGACATCACCAAAGGCATCATAGAACGAATCGACAACCTGTCCCTTCATCATATTGACACCCAATTTCTTGAACCGCGATGCGTAATTCGAATTGTTGACCAGCATGTGACACAGTGCCCACCGCCAAGCGTAAGCTTGCCATGAGTCACCTGTAATTTGTTCTTCGTTGACGATTTCAACCATCGATTTGCTGGGGGTCGAGGTCAGGTAGTCGATGACCACTGGGTCGATGTTGACCGAAACATCTTTCGGACGCCAATACTTGCCCATCTCGGCCATCCCTTCGGAGTACCAAGTCGGCCCCGTTGAACCAAACGACATCATGCAGAATGCGTGAACGGCTTCATGTTGAATGATGTTGTGATCATCGCACGAGTAAACAGTTGCTCGAGGAATGGAACTTCCAAGCGAGAGGTCCTGTCTAGAAGAACCGGTTCTTGCTCCGATGCCAGAACTACCGGCTTGAACACTCATCAATCCCGGTCCTCTGCCCGAGACAGTCACGCCTGACCCGTTTTCGATTGCGGCTCTTGCCGTACCATTGATACTGCTGTCACCATCCCAGTTCGCGAAATCTTGAACGACATAGCACTCGATTGCTGCTTTGGGCTGAGTGCCAAAGTATCGCTTGATCAAGCTGTGCATCGTCTCCAGTTTGGCCAGCAACACTTTGGCCTGAAGTTCTGAAATATCGGTAAATAGTTGAAAATGCTGGGACTTAACCAGGCGCGTTCTAACGGGCTCATCCGAAAGGTAGCCATATTTCTGAACCAGTTCGTCATGCCACGAGTCCACGGTCTCGATTTTCTTTCGAGAGGCCGTCATCGAGATTTCAATCGTTTTGATAACATTGTCGCCGTTGGAGTAGGTGACGCCCGACATGCTATCGACCGTGTCGCCGGGAATCACGCGGTTGAGACTGTCCATCTCTATCTCCATCGTGCCTTCTGCATCTACTTTTATTTCCATGCGACCGTTGCGGGCGAACCTCGACTTGGGAACCTGCAATAGCAAGCCAGATCCCGTCGCCCGGATGACTCGTCCGACAATGGTAAACATCAATTCGGTGTTATCATCCAACGACTCCATCGCATCAACTCTTAAATCTTCTTCGCCTTGAACAGCGTAGAACTGCTTGATTGGCTTGACCGACTTTCCCATACGGGTCATCTTGGCTTCCATCCGAACGAGCATGCCGGACTGTGCCAAGTCGCGTGGAAGAGAACCTGTGACCATAATCTCGGCTGGATTGCGACCGATGGCCCCGCCGATCGCCATTGCCGATTCATCCTTGTCCTGAATCTTGTACGCAGTGGTCTCGCCATCGTAATGGCGGACAGTGATCTGCCCTGCCGAAATCGCACTTACGACGCCCTTGCGATTGAATCTTCCGGTCGATCTGACTTGCAAGGCAAGAATCGAATCGGAAACTGCGATCAAGAATGCGAGGACCAGAATGGCCGGGACTACACCACGAAGGTTTGCAAAACACTTGAGTGAGTTTTTCATTTTACTGTTTTGGAATAGAGAACGATTCGAGAACGTCTTTGTTGCCGTTTAAAACAACACGCCGCGAAATTGAGGAGGAAGTAGTTTGCCGAAATCGGCAAGGCATCGATCGGTTCGATCCTATCCGGTCTCTACGATCGTTGAAAAAATCGGAATCGAAAAAACGCGGATGGTTTCAAATGCCGGATGTCAGCTTTGCCGTTACTATGGACCAAGTCCCATTCAACAGGTTCGTTTGGAAGTGGTCGATCCTCTGAACCACCTTCAAGAGTAACACGTAACTTCTAGCATTCCAAGCAATTTACTGGCTGGCTAGAGAGATACACGCGTTCCAGAAGGTTTTGTTACGCAACTACTGTCTATTTCGGCGAAAAGACTCAGATATTTACGAAAAAGTCACAATCAATGGACTTTTGGACTCCCCGCAAGGTTGCGCTCAACCTCAATGTCGCAATCTAACAACAACTCCTATGGTTGAAAGATAACGAAACTCGACCTTTAAGCGCTGCCCCACTGGTCCACTAGGTCACCAACTTTCAATTCTCCCTCTCTTAGCTGTGTCAGCTGTGAATCGGTCATTGGCAACATCCACAACAACTTGACCGCATCACCACGAAAATCTGGTAACGCGTCGGCTTGGACGCCCGCCAAGCGGCTTCCAATAGTGTCATCGAGCAATAGCAGTGCCGAGTATTCACCAAACTTAAACCCGCACGTGTGACCATCGCGAAACCACGTCAGCTCCTTCCAAGGGTACCCCGAAAGTCCGCTGAGCTGCTCCAACACGGGCTTGAGCGAATCGAGATCTTTCTGCCGCGGCAACACTAACGCAAGTTCGATGCGTCGAAAGTTTGCGGGATCATCAACGAACATCTCGACGGCCGGTTGAGGGCAAACCGACATCCCGGCTGTGGCTATCACTTCCAGGTGATCAGTTCGGTGATGCAGCAATCCGCGCGGCGGAAACTGATCACCTTGAACGGCATAGTACTTCTCCTCGCCGAAATCGATACCGAATCGCTTGCGGTAGTTGGCCAAGACTTGCGGCTGTTGAATCGCGAATGGCGACGGACCAACGGATGTGCCTTCAGCATCGGGAGCCGCGCCTCCCCACGACTGCCAAAACTCTCTGGCGGCATCGATACGTTGCGTCAACAATGGGTTGTCAGGCATCGGCCAACAAACACTGGTCTCGTTGATGCAGTTAGCCGCATATCCGTGAAACCCATCAAGCCCGCTCCACGGCGGGATGACGGCGATCAGTTCTGGCTGCTGAAAAGCAGAACCGTTGACTGGCAATTCAAACAGCGCTGCCCCGTTGCCTTCCTCAAGCCATACGACTTCCAGCGAATCGGCAGTCGGTAATCGAGTTAGCTGTGGATCGGCACAATCATATCGCGGCAACATGGGCGCGATCCCGGCCGCCATGTCTTCTTGATTGATCACATGTGGGCCAAGTTCCAAATTCCGAACCCAACAGGCGCGCATGCCAAATCGGTTGTTTGGTCTTTGACCGCCGGACAAGTAAAAGTAAACCGCGCGTCCATCATGTTCGACGATCGCATCGAGATTGCCGTAGGGCGAAGTCTGAAACAGAACGGAATGAGTTTCTCGAGTTTGCAACTATCTAAATCCGGCAGGACCAATGCGTAGGGAGTGAACCCATAATTTAGCGACGTTGCCATCATCGCCAATTGCCAATCTGGGCCTCCGGCCATTTTCGGCCATTATCCACTAGCTGAATGAAAACCACGTCCAAATCATCCGCGCGAGTAGCGAATGTTTCGTCCAAAAGATCTTCGACGCTTGATGGCAACAGCGGATTTGAGTTCTGTTCCTCAAGCCCAACACAGTAGACCAATGAAGCAGATGCTCGAGGAACTACGATCTGGAAGACTTAGTCTTGCCGGTGTAGCATCCTTTGTTCACTTTATTGACAAAAAAGGGCCCGGCTGACTGTATTTGGCACTTCACCTCCTGATGGTGACTACCACAATCGTAGACTAGAGAAGCCGCAAGTTTTTTGCTTCCTACCATTGATCGACGACATAAAATGAACGTGGACTACGAATCGGAAGACGAAGAAATCGAAGAATTTGAGCCAGAATCATTTGACGGTTTGGCTGGTCCTCGATTACTCCAACCGTTGTGGAAACTGATGCTGTTGTTCGGCATTCCTCCTGTACTGGGTCTAGCCTTCTTTTTTATCGTTAGCGCAGTAACAGCTGTTCATTATTTCGCCGGACTGCCGATGGTCTCACCACGTGCGACAGTTACGGAGACGGATCTTGAAACTGCTCCAGAAATAAGCGTTGATGATCAAATATCCCAGCTTGAGTTTTCAAATTCTAGCAAGAACCATTACATCATCTCTGGAGAGATCGTTGCGCTTCGAAAGCGAATCGATTCAGTTTCTGAACGTTCTGATTTGAGCGAGCAACAAAGATCAAAACTGGCGCACATAAAGCTTCGAAACGAGCAGATACTCATCGAGAGTCAACTTCGGGAAGCGGAATGCAGCGATGAAGATCTAAACTCATTTGAGGCACTTGCGAAGTCTTATATCTCTGAGGATGACGTGTCTCTGAAGGACCTTGCCTACTTTGCTTTGGCCAGAGTTCGCACGTTGAAGTTCTGCGATGAACCAACCGAAAGCCACGGAAATCATCTCATTTTGGGGCTACGCGAATTCTCTCCGGGCTTCGAAAACGACTCGGTACGAATTTCATATTTGCTGGAGCGGCTGGTGCAAGCGACCATTCAACACCCCAACAACGTTCACATCGATCATGTGATTGCGACATTTGGAAGCTTACTGTCAGAAAACCAAGACCCATCGATCAAGAAACTTGCCAACGCTTTGACAGAGGACGCTCGTTTTCTCGGACTTCAACTTTGGAACTTAAACGAGAGGATCCGACGCGGTGAAGATAAGAGCCTGCAGAACTTTATTGATGTTTTGAAAGAAGTTGAAAAGAACCCGGAAATTGACTTAGTAAAATGGACTCACATTTTTAAGTGTTGCGAATCTCTCTTATCGATCGGCGACTACAAAGAATTCCAAGTGGCCAAAAATGCGATAAGTGAAATGATCGATAGACTGCCTGACTCCTGCGAATTCAAGTCGACGCTTGCGGCGCAGATTAAAATGCAAAACAGTCGCCTCGAACTTCTAGGTACTCCGATATCGCTGCCCAAAAAATCTCTTTTGAATCGTCGAATTGAAGCAAAGAACCGAAATGTTTTGCTAGTTTTCCTTGACCGAAAGCCTGACTCAAAGAATCTCTTTTCAGAATTGGGTGGGCAAGCGCTTGATAGCTACCTCCCGCTGTTAGTTTATCGAGATGACTTTTCGCAAAACGATTTGGAATCGGTTAACTTCATGCCGCTGGGGGTTAAAGTTACCGACTATGAGTCCGGTTCCGAGCTAATTGATTCGTGTTTTATTGACCAATTTCCTTATACGATCGCGGTTGATAAGCAGGGAAAGATTGTCGGTATCAATCTATCGCTTTGGCAAGCAGCGCGAGCAAACGCGTTTGAAATCACGAAATAGGTTTCGACGAACGCTATAACAAAAGGCAATTCCGAACATCTTGGCAAACTGCTAAACTTTTTATCCATACCGAAGGTACTTACGTACGACCCCGATCTCTAGCTCTTAAACTGCCGACCACTACACATGTCAGACCATGACAACAATCAGGCTGTCGCCATCGCCGAAGCCGATTCTGTCGCTGATTCGGTGCCGTCGACCTCTGGCCCGGCTATTTCGGCGGCGAACCTCTGTAAAACCTATCGCTCCGGCACGATATTTCGAAAACGATTTGAAGCACTTAAAAGCGTTAGCCTTGAGGTCAAGCAGGGCGAGGTCTTTGGTTTGCTGGGGCCTAATGGTGCGGGCAAGACCACGTT
>CAYTPS010000273.1:0-7145 GCA_964439245.1 uncultured Pirellulaceae bacterium
TTCAATATCAGCGCAACAAGCCAAAGCACTAAAGTTCTTGGTTGCATCAGCGGTTGCGGGATTGTCGGCTGAAAATGTTGCTGTAATTGGACCAGATGGTGCTTTGCTCGGGTCGTCGGACGATCCATCATCCACCCCTGCAAGCGAAGACAAAGCAGCTAGCATTCGCGACAAAGTTCAAAGGCTGTTGGAAGCTCGGGTGGGGACTGGCAATGCGATTGTTGAAGTCAGCGTTGACACAGTAACAGAACGGGAATCCATCCGCGAACGGCGGTTCGATCCGAATACAAGAGTTGCCATCAGCACTGACACAGAAGAACGCAACAACTCCTCCAATCGCGCGGCTGGGGGTGATGTCACCGTAGCTTCAAACTTGCCAGACGGTGATGCCGAGGGGGGCGAAGGCTCAAACTCGCAGAACACGGAAACGCGCGAACGCGTCAACTACGAAGTATCCGAAACGGAACGCGAAGTCGTGAAAGCTCCCGGAGCGATCAAGCGCATCACAGTTGCGGTTTTGGTAAACGGGGTGGCGGCAACTGATGAAAACGGCACGGAAACGTTCGCACCCAGAGACGAAGAAGAACTTGGTTCATTGCGCGAACTCGTATCGTCCGCGGTAGGATTCGATGAAGCGAGAGGAGACGTGATCACCATCAAGTCGATGGGTTTGCTGAGCGTCGAACCTCAAGGAACAATCGTTAAGTCTTCTATCTTGGAATCATTCAAGATTGATTGGATGTCAGCTATTCAAATGGCTGTTCTAGCAATCGTGACACTAATCCTGGGTTTGTTCGTCGTGCGTCCCTTAATGTCGGCGAAACCTCAAATCCAGAGTGAAAATTTGGCACTACCGCCGGGGGCTCCTGACAGCGATGGAGGCGAAACAGCGTTACCATCGCTGACTGACATGGCTGCAGCTGACAATACGTCCTTACCGGACTTGGCTTTGGGAGATATGTCAGGCGGTGGCGGACTGCCAAATATAGCTGATTTTGGCACAATGAGTGCGGATCAAGATCCTGTCCAACGGCTGCGGAACTTAATCGGTGAACGACAAGAAGAAACAGTTCAAATTTTGCAGGGTTGGTTGGAAGAAAAAGAGGAACCGGTTGAATGAGCCTCTCTGGTTACTTTGAAGACTTCGGGAGCGCGATGACGCGCGCGGCCGATCAATCTGGAGAAGCTGTGGTACAGTTGGAAGACGACCTCCTAAAGTCATTTGAAGAGGGGTATAGTGCGGGGTGGGATGACGCAGTCAAAGCGCAGTCAGATGCAGGCGCAAAGATCACTGAAGATCTACGTCAAGCCTTAGCAGATTTCGATTTCACACTGAATGAAGCAACGGGTCAATTTTCTGCACAAATCGCGCCTAACCTTGTTGAAGTATTTAAAAAGGTTCTTCCGGAAATTGCCCAAAATTCATTGCCCTATCATATTTTGGATGAGCTAAAACCGCTCATTTCGGAGCATCCGGATGATCATCTCAAAATCTGTGTAGCGCCCGAAAATGTTGCACAACTACAAAACCTTGTGCAAACCAATCCAGATATGAAGGTGGACATCGAGGGAGACAAAATGTTGGGTGCCGGGCAGGCAAATATGCGGGTAGCAACGATCGAGAGGGAAATCGATCTGCTGGAATTAAGCAACAAAATTATTGGAACTGTCGAAGCCTTGTTTCAATCATTAAAGGACCAGTGACGCCATGGACGACACGCAATCTCCGACAGCACAAGAAAGTACGAATCCTTTCACATCCGTGCCAATCGAAGTAACGGTTTCGGTTGGTCGCGCGCGCCCACTGGTCCGGGATTTGGTTACACTAGGCCAGAATGCCGTGTTGGAGTTAGATCGGAACGTGGATGACCCCGTCGAGCTATATGTTGGGGATCGCTTAATCGCCCGTGGTCTTCTCGAGGAAGCCGAAGGTGCAAATGATGGTCGTTTGTGCGTACGTTTGATCGAGGTTGTGGATATGCAAAACGGCCTCAAATGACTTCAAAACAGGTTATTGTTTGTGCGGTACTGTCCCTATCCACTTTTTTAATTGGAAATGGGGTATACGCTCAAGATCTTTCACTGACTTTGGATGGCGGCGACTCGCTTTCCGCGCGAACCGTTCAGCTGTTTGCTCTAATAACAGTCTTAAGTTTGGCACCAGGTATCGCAATCATGATAACCTGTTTCCCATTTTTAGTAACTGTTTTCTCAATTTTGAGGCAAGCAATAGGTCTGCAACAGTCGCCACCAAACATGCTTATTGTGAGTTTGGCGCTTTTCCTTACCTATTTTATCATGGAACCAGTTTTTTCGGCTGCGTGGGTAAACGGTATAGCGCCGTTGACGCGCGAAGAGTTGGACATTGAAACTGCTTTTGTAAGAACGCTTGAACCATTTCGCGGATTTATGGTTAATCGGGTGGACGCCGACACTTTCGCTAGTATGGCTGATCTACGACCAGATACTCAAGGCACTACAGTTAATGTCGATGCACCTCTTTCGGTTCTCATACCAAGTTTTTTGCTTTCGGAAGTGTCACGGGCTTTTCAAGTTGGGTTTCTAATATTCATGCCTTTCTTGATCATTGACTTAGTAGTTGCCGCGGTACTCATGTCTATGGGTATGATGATGGTCCCACCGGCGATTGTGTCACTGCCATTTAAGCTAGCCTTTTTTGTTGTCGCCGACGGGTGGAGTTTAATTTCAAGTAGTCTAGTGAGAAGCTACTTCTAATCCGTAGTGTTGTTTTCAATTACTACCAAAAAACACAAAATGTATAATAGTTTGGCCGGCCGTTGTCCACCAAAGGGTGTATTGTGGTTTTCCTAAGAAAGATTTTTTGTATTTTCAAGTATTTCTCAAAAAATATGAAGAAATATCAGAAATATGAATGTCTCAAAATGAACTTTGATGAAAATGTGCCAATTCAGAACTCAACTTTAGACATACAGTTTTCGATTTCCTATATTTGCAGATTTCTGCACGTAGAATTCAAATTTCATGTTTGACGGGTTTACCGAACGACAAACTCGGCATGAAGTGCTCCAGCGGCCTTTATACTTTTCAGAATATCGATCATATCCCTCGGTGAAACGCCAAGCGCATTTAGCCCTGCAATCACCGAAGACAATGATGTACCATCTGGAATTTCTGCCAAACCTATTCCTGGCTCTTCGATGATTTCCGCATCGGTACGTGGCAAAACAATGGTCTCGCCGTCAGAGAATGGGTTAGGTTGAACAGCTACTGGGCGCTCTGAAATTCGAAGAGTGAGATTTCCCTGTGATACTGCAACTCGCGAAATTCTGACATCTTCACCCATGACGATGGTGCCCGACCGCTGATCTACTACGACGCGAGCTCGTCGTTCTGGTTGTACTTCGATGTTCTCAATACGACCCAAAGCATGTGCTACTGATTTTGCACGGGTTCGGTTCACATCGATCAATACTGTGCCAGAGTCCAACATCAAGGCCACATCACGCCCAAAGTCGCGGTTTATGGCTTGTTCAATTCTGACCGCAGTTGTGAAATCTGGTTCCCTTAAAGCCAAGCGCATATCTGTTAAGCTGCTAAGATCAAATTCTATTTCACGCTCAACGCGCGCACCAGATGGTACCACCCCCGAAGTTGGTACACCCTGCGTAACGGCAGCTCCGTCGCCCTCTGCAACGGCTCCTCCGGAAATAATTGTGCCCTGAGCGACTGCATAGATGCTACCGTCTGCTGCATTAAGTGGAGTCATGATCAACGTGCCGCCCAAAAGACTTTTTGCGTCACCAATCGCCGAAACTGTTGCATCAATTTGACTTCCAGCACGAGCAAAAGGTGGCAAAGTTGCTGTTACAAATACTGCAGCCACGTTCTTTGGCCGAAATTGCTCGCCTGCTACATTTACACCCAATCGCTCTAGGATGTTTGACATAATCTCTTCGGTGAAAGGAGAATTCCGCAGCCCATCGCCAGATCCGTTTAGGCCAACCACCAGGCCGTAGCCAACAAGGTCATTGCCGCGGACTCCGTCAAAATTGACCAAGTCTTTCAAACGAACTGGTCCTGCTACAACACCAGTTGTCCATAAGAGAAGGCCGATCAATAGTATTTTAAAAAAGTTCATCTGAGATAATTAACCAATGATAATTGGGATAAGCGCACTGTAATTGAATAAAGGCTTTCAAGTTGAAATTGCGCAGCCTCTAACTGAGTTGCCGCTTCAAACGGGTCCACCTCAAGAAGAGCATTTCGAGCAAAATCCAATCCGGTCCGAGCTGAAGCAGTTCGAACGCTCCAGTCATCTATGACCTCTTCGGCAAATCCCAATTTGGCTTGCAAGACAACCATGTCATCTTGCGCCCCCAGTAAAAACTCTCCAGCGTTACTTTGAATTTCATCTTGCTCTGCCGAAGTTAAGGTAATCCCGGGGTCTTCAACGATTGCTGCCAAAGCCAGTCCCTTTATTACATCTTTAAGCGCTGCATTGTCCGCTCGAATATCCAAACCAATCTCAGCTGTTTCCGAAAGTTTCAAAGGAGCGATCGCAGTAGTGCTTCCCAAATAACCATCGGTTGCAAAACCTGTTGGACTGGCAAACCAAGAATCTACAGCGGCTTCAACTGCCGCGACGCCTGATGCCCCTGCAATGTCTGCACTTAGTTCAGAAAGGAGGTCATCTACATTCGCCAAAGCTGCACCTTGAGTCACGTCGCCGGCAAACAAGTTCCGTCCAGCAGAACTTTGATTCAAGGTTGAAATAGTGTTGGCTAAAACTTGCTTGGCCTGATCTGCTAAAGCAGATCGCGCGCCTGAAACACTGCCATTGCTCGCGGTTATCAGCGCCCCTGACATCGAAGCTGCGTTTTGGCGAACTTGCTCCAAGGCTGTTTGCATCGCACTGGTCATCTGGCCAAACTCGCTCAACGACTTGCCGAAACTATCGGCAATCCGAATATCGCGTTCGATGGACGTCAAACGGGAATAGCTGCCACCAAGATGTTGGGCGATATCACTGGCTTTGCCCGTAGCCAATTCTTGGCCAAGGGTCTGGAGGTTGTTCTTCAACATCGAATTTCGTCGCTGCAAAAATTGCGTTTGCGCCAAATCACCGATAGATGTCAGGGTCATCGTCCAAGCCTCAATAAGGTTTGCATCATCTCATCAACCACTTCCAGAATGCGTGCATTGGCTGCATAGGCTTTTTCAACCAGTAACAGATTTTGCAATTCCTGATCTGTATCAACACCCGAGGCCAATTCCGCTTGAGTTGCTTCTCCGAAGGTGGCTGAAGCGAATGTAAGACTTTGATCCGCGCTCAGTCGCTCTACACCCAATTGACTCATCAGGTTGTCGGCGAGTTGCGATATGCTGAAACTGCCAGACCCAAAGTTGCCGGAACTCGGCATACGCTCAATTTGCAAAGCATCCGCCAGCCGATTTAATCCAGCAGCTTGCCCAGAGGGGCCGGGAACTGCAGCGTTCAAGCCGTCTCTTAGACGCCATGATTGTCCGCCTTGAGACGGGTCAACTGCAGCATTGATTTGAAGCCTTTCCGCCAGTCCAACTTCATCAGTTGGATTAAATGCAAGGCCGGCATCTGTGAACAAGCCAGCATCGCCCGCAACAAGGGTTGGATCAACCGCAGGGTCCTGAAAACGCTCGACCAAATCACGTGCCAGGGCATCAATTTGACGAAGCCCGTTCGGACCAAGCGTATCCCGGATTTCAAAATTTGCAGCCAAGGTTCCGCCGCGCAGACCTCCGCGATCAACCGAAACATCGATGTCACGGCCATTTACCGTAAGACCCGAAAGGCTGCCGGCACCAAGTGACATATAGGGTGTCACCATATGCACAGGAGTGAATTCCAGCTCGACTGCTGGGCCATCCACCAAAACGACGCCACCTTCGGAGAACAACGCGACTTTACCATTTTCGCGGGACACTTCGCGCAATGGCACCATTTCATTAACTTCATCAATCAGCACTTGGCGCAGATCTTTTAGTGCAGAGGAGTCCTGGCCGCTGATCGAAACTTCTGCAATTCGAGTGTTAAGTGACTCTACCTCTTGCAAAGCGCTGTTCAAACGATCGACTTGGGCGTTGATGGCCGAGTCTGCTTCACTGCGCATGTCCGACAGGTTCTTGCTGGCGTTTCGAATGGAGCTAACGACGCTGTTTATGGAAAGAACCGTCTTCTCAAGCCGTTCATTTGCATCCGGACGGGCCGCCGCCGACACCAGCTCTGCTTCAAAATCCGCAAGCAGGTTTGTCAGAGCAGATGGATCATCGGGCGTCCCAATCGCGTTTTCATGCTGCACAAAGAAGCTCTGCTTCAATTGTGCGCCACCAAGATCGGCTTGCGCACTTCGTCGCGACGAAATCAGGCCGGGATCTGTAACGCGCGTCACCCCAGACACAGACACTCCGCCAATGAAGTTTGCCGATGTGGAAGACAATTCTATCACACGTTTTCCATACCCCGGCGTGGTCGCATTGGAGATGTTGCTGGCAATTAGATCTGTTGCCCGCCCGGCTGCGGTAAGGCCAGCCAACGCATTGTTCATTGCACCTGATAAAGACATCAGCTGACCCCTCGCTTAACTTGATTACCGTTTAATATTCGTGGTTTCCTGCAGCATCTCATCCACTGTCTGGATCACCTTCGCATTGGAAGAATACGCGCGTTGAGTTTGGATCATGTCCGTCAACTCACCCGCGACATCGGTCGAGGATTCTTCTCTCGCAAAAGATACAACGTCACCCGTTGGTCCATCTCCTGCATCCCACAAGAAAAATGATCCACTTTCTGGTGATGGAAGATAGGTTTGGGAATCCAACGCAACCATTCCATTTGGATTGGGCAGATCAACCAACGGAATCTGATAAATCGTTCTGGTGATGCCCGTGTCGAAAAACGCGTGTACAAATCCATTTGCGTCAACTTCAACGCTTGTCATGTTCCCAACTGGTGATCCGTCCTTCGAAATGGAAACAGGAGCAAACGCATCTGACAGCTGGGTCAGACCATCTGCACCGCTAAGACTGCCGATATTCAGTTCAATCGGACCGCCGGCCACATTTACAACCAATGTGCCATCAGTGGCATTGTATGCACCTCCGGAAACTGTCGTTACAGACTGTAACGT
>CAYTPS010000274.1:0-7104 GCA_964439245.1 uncultured Pirellulaceae bacterium
CCACTTGCCGCTGACAAAAAGCTTTATCTGGGCGATATGGCTGGGCGATTCTTCTGCATCGATACCGACGGAAAGAAACAGTGGACTTACGAAACGGAAATCGAAATCAACTCTAGTGCAAACACTTACAAGGATTTAGTGCTGTTCGGCTCGCAGGATGGCGCGCTGTATGCTTTGGACAAAAACAGTGGTGAATTTAGATGGAAGCACGCCACTGACGACCAGATACAATGTTCGGTCACCGTTGCGAAAAACCGAGCATTTCTAGCCGGCTGCGACAGCAAGCTTCACGTGATCGATTTAGACACGGGAAAAGAAGCGGGGAACATCAAACTCAGTTCACCCACGATTTCTACACCCGCTGCAAGTGGCGAGACGGTCTATTTCGGCAACGAAAGCGGCACGTTCTACAGCGTCGATGCGGCAAACGCTAAAACGAACTGGACCGTCGAAGACGAGCGGGGCGGCAACTCGATTCGTTCATCAGCTGCCGTTACAGACGGTCACGTAGTCGTCGGTGCTCGGAACCGCAAACTGTATTCCTTCGATCCGAAAACGGGTGCAGAAAACTGGCGAGCGTCCCTCAAGAATAAAGTCGATTCTTCACCGGTGATCATAAAAAACAGGGTCGTGGCGGCATCGAACGATGGTAGGCTTTATTTACTTGATCTGGAAAACGGTAAACTACTGTGGCAAAAACAGTTTAATGGTGGCTTCACAGGCTCACCCGCATTTGCTCACGGATTCGTGGTCGTCGCCACCGACGATGGGACCGTACACGCATTGAAGTTCTCAAAACCTGAACCAAACCTTAAAAACTGAAATCCGCATAGTATTTCTAATGACCGAATCCACAAAAACAGAAGTCGGAAGCTACTTCATCTCCAACTATCCACCTTATTCCAAATGGAAAGCGGATCAGCTGGACGAAGTTACTCAGGTCATGTCCAACCCCCCCGTCGCTGGCACACCCCTGGGGTTGTACTTGCATATTCCCTTCTGCCGCAAGCGGTGCAAGTTTTGCTACTTCAAGGTATTCACCGACCAGAATGCGAAAGACATCGAGGCCTACGTCGCAGCACTGTGCAAAGAGATCGAGCTGGTCAGTCAACAGCCCATCATGGGCGAGCGTCCATTTCGATTTGTGTACTTCGGTGGCGGTACACCGTCTTTTTTGAGCTCTAAGCAATTGACTTCATTAGTTGATCGCTTGCGCGCGAACATCAATTGGGATCAAGCCGAAGAGGTTACTTTTGAGTGCGAACCGGGAACACTACAAGAGAATAAGATCAAAACACTCAAAGAACTGGGCGTCACGCGACTGAGTTTAGGTGTAGAGAATTTCACCGATACGGTTCTGGAGGAAAATGGACGCGCCCACCTTTCCAAGGAGGTCTACAAGTCGTGGGACTGGATCAAGGCGGCCGACTTCGACAATGTGAACATCGACCTGATCTCGGGGATGGTCGGTGAAACATGGGACAACTGGAAATACAACATCGCCGAAGCAATCAAACTTTCCCCCGAAAGTGTCACCATCTACCAGATGGAGCTGCCGTTCAACACGGTTTACTCTAAAGATATTCTTGGCGAAAAAATTGAGACTCCGGTCGCCGATTGGCCAACCAAACGTCAGTGGCTGAACTATGCATTCGATGAATTTCTCTCGGCAGGCTACAAGATCAGCAGCGCCTACACGGTGGTCAAGGACAACGACAAAGTAAACTTCAGTTATCGAGACAACCTCTGGCAGGGATCGGATCTGCTGGCCACGGGGATCGCAAGTTTTGGCCACATCTCCGGCGTTCACTATCAGAACAAGGCCGATATGAAGCAGTATCAATCCGATCTAATGGAGCACGGCAAATTGCCACTAGGACGCGGTTTCCGCCCCACCAAAGACCAGTTACTGATTCGAGAGCTTATTCTACAGTTGAAACGCGGCTATCTGCAGGTGGGATACTTCCAAGAAAAATTTGGCATCAACATTTTGGAAAAATGGCACACAGAATTCGCACAGCATGCAACTGACGAAATGCTGACGATTGAAGATTCGCGGGTCACACTAACTCGCAAGGGCTACCTGCATGCAGACGCACTGCTGCCGGTGTTCTTCGAGACCGAAAATCAAAACGTACGTTACACGTAAGAACCAAAGTGGGATGGGGTTACAGTCTGTTAATTCGCAGGTGACATATCCCGCGTCACCAGAAACCTTTCTTCGCATCCTCAATTGCTTCCCCAACATGTCAGAGACACTCACCTTCATGATGGGCGAATTCGCGGCCGAATTCCCTACGGATCGGCAATACGCCGTCAACCACATGTGGGCTCAAGAGCAACCTGAGGGCCATTTAAGATTGGGTTTCTCTGCTTATGCGGTGCGTCTGCTGCAAGACGTTTACTTTCTGGACTGGAACATCGACGCCCCGCGGGCGCTCAACGCGGGCCAAGAAATGGGTTCCATAGAAAGCAAAAAAGCGGAAAGCAGTCTGTACTCTCCGCTGCGGGCGAATCTTTTACGTTTCAACGACGAACTGATGGAAGATCCCAGTGCGATCAACACCGACAAACACAACCGAGGATGGTTATTCGAGACCGACAACCAACCACAAGAAAAAGCGCAACAACTGCTTTCGGCAGAGGCGTACCTAGAATTGCTGGTAACCGTCTGGGAGAAAACCCAACGCACGATCAAGGGCCAGTTAAACGAATAGAATTGTCGCGGCTACAACTGTTTTGTGAAGGAGAATGCAGACCACGGCCGACTATAGTAGTCTAGAATTGCTCTTCTACCGAAACTTCTTTGTGACTAACGCTGCCAACCAACGCCCTCATGAATCGATCTACAACGTTGCTGTTAGTTGGCCTTGCCTTGTTGGCGACGGTGGGTGCTTACGTGGCCACCAAATATTTCTTACAAGACAACTCAGTTCGTTCATTAGATGGGGTCGCCGAATTCATTATTCCCGAAGCCTATCACACAACGAACAAACTCAATAAATTGGCCAACACTCCCCTCGGCCAAGGGAAAGCACTCTTTCCCGACATCCCCAATACCGGCAGTTTTGCTCTCGTGCCAAAGTTCATACGGGAGGAAGGATTCGTTGGCCCCGACAGTTGCAAAGAATGTCACGCCGATTACTACGCTGGGTTTGTACAAACGGCTCATTACAAGACTTCAAGTCTTCCCAAAGAAGAAACCGTACTGGGCTTAACCGACGACGCTCACGAAGTCGCCACGCGCAAAGAAAATCTCGGCTATGAGGTAAAACGCATTGGCGAAGAAGTTGTACAGTTTTTGAAAATCGAGCATGAAGGAAAATCCTACCAGCACCAACAAAAGATCGACATCGTTACTGGCTCCGGAACGATAGCACAAACTCACCTTTATCTTGAGCAGGATCGCCTCTTTGAGTTACCTGTTTCATGGCTGGCATTGCATGGTTGGGTCAATAGCCCAGGGTACACCGATGGCTTTGCTAATTTCGCACGTCCCATCAAAACAGGGTGCATTGGTTGTCATACAACATTGGTGGAGTACGAGGCTCGCCACATCAACTGGATCGATCCTGACACAATGATTTTGGGGGTAACCTGTGAACGTTGCCACGGTCCAGCCGAAGCACACGTGAAATTCCATCTATCCAATCCGGAAGCGACCAAAGCCGAATTCATCACGCACCCCAACCACCTTTCGCGCGACAGGATGAATGAGATCTGCGGCCAATGTCACAGCGGAAGCAGCAACTTCATCAAGTCACCGTTCAGCTTCCGTCCCGGTGATCGTCTCGAAGATTTCTTGAAGATCAAAGAAAACAGTGACACCGTTGGTGTGGGCGTTCATTCGGCCAACCAGCTTCCTCGACTAAAAAAATCTAAATGTTACATCCAGTCGGACAGCATGAACTGTTCATCGTGTCACAATCCACACCAGCATGAACGAGGAAACCTAGCTTTGTTTTCACAACGATGCATGGAATGCCATCAAGCTGAAGACTGCGGTCAATTTGATGTGGTTGGTGAGAAGATCAGTAACAATTGCATTGACTGCCACATGGCCAAGGAATTTGACCAGACCACTGAATTCCAGACCACTGGGGCCACCATTTTTCCAGAAGTACGCGACCATTTCATTCGAATCGACCCGGATGCAACGAAGGCAGTTTTGGAATCGAACTCTCTAGATTAACGACCAAACGAAAAAAATTGTTTTGATTTCTTCATAAAGTGTCTATATTGACCAACTGTGCTTTATTGATTGAATCCTTCCAAATGAGGTCGTGGTCATGAATCGAACATTAATTGTTCTTGTGATGTTGCTGGTCGCCAATACGGTGTCGCCAAATGATGCTCTCTCTCAGGCCCCGGACATGAGCAAGTATGCCGAACGAATGCAGGACATGCGGGCGGATCGAGCGAAAGGCAACAAAAAACCTGCGGCCAGACAACGCGATCAAAATAGAGAAGATGTTGGAAGGGAAAGAGCAGAAGCTACGCGGACGAGAAGATCGGCTCAACCAGCCGCGCGAGCAAAAGCGGCGCCTGAGAAAGCGGCCTCTTTCGAATTGTTCGAGACCAAACCGGTGTCTCTCATGGCAGTCCTTGACAGTGACGGAGACGGAAAACTCTCTGGCGCAGAAATCGATTTTGCGACCGATCAATTACTCCGCCTCGACGCCAACGACAACGGCGAAATTGATCCGGGCGAACTCCCCGGCAGCAAACCAGTGGTGACAGTGCCGACCGAGTTTGACGCAAAATACTCCGGTCCCGGTGAGCAGGTCTACAAAACGCTTTCTGGCTTCGACAAAAATGGGGATGGTGTGCTAACGAGGTCAGAAATTAAAGCGGATTACCGAGGTGTATTTCGCACTATCGATACTGACCAGAACCGAAGCATCTCTCCCAGTGAGCTGCTGGAGTACGTCAAAACTCAATGACTAATCGAACGCGTTTCCAGTCGTGAAAATCAAAATCGAGAAAGCGGCAAGATCCTCCTACTGGATGGTCTTACTGCTTCTCGACTTCCATGACAGTCCGGTGTTCACCCGCATCTTTCAAACGAATCGTTTTGCGTGTGACTTTTTCTTTGTCTGAACCGAACCCCTCAAACACGCTCAAGTACACCTTATTCTTGATGCTAGTTCGATTTTGACGGTTACCAAAGAACTTGACGGCAATTTTGTAAGTCCCATCAGGTGCCGTTTCGTTGAAATACATCTCGGGGCCAAAGCCAGTCGTAATATCATCGGTGATCTCACCACCCGACTTGGTCTTCTTGTGCGAGTAGAAACACTCCTCGCCTGAAGGTTCGATCACGTGCAAGTCTACGTCGGTCTGATCCTGATTCCACATCATCGTCACTAACATGTCGGCTCTAGAAACAGGCATCTTCTTGGTCAACGTCTCCAAACGCGCTTTGGCAAAATCGATGACGGAAGATTTCACTTTCCCGCTGACAATTTTTCTTAGCAAGTGCATATAATCCACCGCCACAATCTGGCGAAATTTCGAACCTTGCCGCTGGAACTCTCCAGCAAGCGCTACTTCGTAATACACAATCGCCATGTCTGCTTGACCAGCCTGAGTCAAACATTGGCCGATGGCAGGGTAGACGCTACCTTGAAACGGCCGGGCCCGAACAACACTTCGCAGCAGATGATAGGCCTGGGCCGGACGGTCCAGCTCCATCGCCGTAAACGCAACGTCACGCGCCATTGTCACGTCACCGGGATTGCGCTCGATCAATGAGCTAAAGACTTTGATCGAATCGTCGATCGATTGGCGACCACGTTTCTTCGCTTGGCCGGCGATCACGTCGTAATCCAAATTCTCTTGGGAGAGTGCATCGAGGTATCCCTTTGACACGTCCTCGCGCGAGACAACCGTGCAATCCAATGGCTGCGAAACGGCGACAACATCAATATCATCGATAGCCAACTTCAAGGCCGTTGGCATTGCGAACGTCAAACCCTGCATCGTCTCCAAGCGCTTCAACCACGCAAGCAACTGAGCCTTCGGATCTGCCAGTTGACTGGCTGATTTCTCCAGCATATCGGCCACCAGCTTGGACGCCGGTTTTGACTTGATCACAAATTCATCTTCTTGCGGCTTGATATCAAACCGCTCGTAGTCCGCTTCTGACTCCAGCATCAGCCGCGAACACGTGTTACCTATGATGCGAAAGTGCCGTGCGTAGGCTGCCGAAATATCAAACACTGCGCTGCCCATGCTCTCCAATTGTCCGAGCGAAACCTGCCCGTACAATCGGCCGGCAAGTTCAGAAACCATCGCGGTGGGTTCACTGGTCACTGATATCGATTGGCCAGCCTGTTCAAACTCCAAATTCATCGGCCCGGAGACAACTCCACGCCCCACGACCGTCAGCGTTTGTCCTGGGTAGACCCACTGGGCCCGTCCCGCGGTCATCACATCGGTCGCCCCTTGAGCAGCAATGGAAATCAACTTCCAAGGACGCTTACGATGGGCGGTTGAAGCAGTTTCGATCTCGTCTTCGGACGCCACGCTAAAGACGATGCCTCCAGTTTGCCCGGTCAGTAATCGCAAATTCGCGATGGCGGTTCCCGTCATTCCTGTCTGATAGGCAAATAGACTGCCAGTTTCTTTGCCATCCAACAAACTTCCGATCAAACGTCCGTTGGTTTCGCCCCAGTTCGCAGATCCGTCAGACAACAGGAATAAGTCGGGCGCCTCACCGTCGATGACCCAATCGGTCGTTATGATCTTTTGCATCGCCGCGTACAGATCGGTGGCTCCTTCGAGAACTAGATTTTCCAAAGCCAACTTTAGCTTGGCCACGTTGTCTGCTGTATTGGCAACGTACTGGGGTTTCCAAAATCGCTGGTCAACGCTGAACATCAGCACGCCAAACTCTTTCATCGTTTCTCGATTGTTGGCCAACGTCGTCTCCAACAGCTTCAGCCAAAGGTTGAACTTTTCAGGAGCACTGCTCAGCGACGTGTCCAGCATAAATACAGCCCGACTACTACCGGCCGCTTGTTGGACTGGTAGTTCTGGCGTGATCTGAGTCGCCCAGAACTCGTCGGCCAGCTCTTTTGATTTGAGCATCAGTGCCTCTTC
>CAYTPS010000275.1:0-7101 GCA_964439245.1 uncultured Pirellulaceae bacterium
CATTGCGCTGTGCAACATGATTCAGCACTACGGCATGTGGGATCAAATCGCCGTTTCGGGGCACTCAGATACTCAATTGGTCGAGTATATCGACTTTCTTCAGGAGGCGGTCGAACACCCCGTTCAGGTACGCGACGGTTGCTACGTGACTCCAACCGCACCTGGCTGGGGCCTTGAATTCTTACCGTCGTTTATCGAAAAACACACTTTCCCGGGCGGAGAAGTCTGGGAGTCACGCCCACATGATCGCAAAGGGGCCGCATTCGAGTGCGATGTGACTTAAGCTAGATATCCGATTGCTGCTACTATGTGGCTACCGATTCAGGGCAGACCAACACTTTGAGGTAGGGTTTCTCTGCCGCCCTAAGTTTGGCAAACCAGTCAGCAGCTTCGTCGATTGATACGCTTGCGGTGATGAGCGGTTTGACCGCGATATCGCCAGAGACGATCGCCTTTAGAGCATCAGGGTACTCGCCATTGATTGCGCAACTGCCATAGAGTGTTAGCTCGCCGGTGACCACTTTTTGGAGCGGCAGTTGCACTTCGGGTGCCAGATTGCCAACTAAGGTTACGCTTCCGCCTTTTCTCACCAAACCAATTGCCAAATTCACCGTTGGTGTGGCACCGACCACCTCAAAGCAATGATTGGCTTTACCTCCCATTCGATTAATCGCCTGCTCGACGGCATCGGAGTCTTTCGAGTTAACGCCCATCGTTGCGCCGAGCTCTTGAGCAAGTTTCAGACGCGCATCATCCAGATCGAAGGCGATAATTTTACTGCACCCTCTTGCTCTTAGTGCTTGGATAATCAACAACCCGATCAATCCAGAGCCGATGACAACCGCAGTCTCTGTCGATGACACGCCACTACGATTCACCGCGTGCAACGCAACACCAACCGGCTCAGCAAAAGCAGCCTCTTCGAAACTAAGCCCCTCTGGTAGTTGATGACAGATGTGTTCAGGGCAAACGACCATGTCGGCAAACGCACCGTCACGATGAAATTCACCGCAAGACACGCCCATCACTTGACGATCATCGCACAGGTTAACTCTTCCCTGGTTGCAATAGTCGCATTGATTACAGAACACAGTCGAGTCAAAAGTGACTCGATCACCGACCGCAAGATTGCTGACATCAGCACCAACATTTTCGATCACGCCGCTGGCCTCGTGCCCCATCACAACCGGTGGAATGCGCCGGCCGCTGCTGCCGTCCATGCCGTGAATGTCGCTACCACAGATACCACATGCTTTGACGCGGATCACGACTTCGTTGGCCTTGGGAGTTGGAATAGCTTTCTCGACCACTTCGAACGTGGAGGGACCGATCAGTTCAAGAGCTTTCATGTTCGGATTCTAGGTTAAGTTCTGAAACGGTGGACGACGTGATTTTACTCGGTTTACGAGGTAGTTGTAATGACTTCAAACAGCGAAACCAAAGATGATTTCTTCCCTGTGGAAAGACCGTACGCGCACAAAAAAACGGTTGAACCCATATGGCTCAACCGTGTTTTTTATTTTCAGCACCTCTAGATGATTGTCGCCGATGGCGACCTCACCAGATTAGCCTCCCTGCAGGATTGCGATGAACGCTGGGATGTCTGCGAAGTCAACCAGACCGCTACAATCACAATCTGCTTCAGCCTGGAACATACCAGACTGCAATACAGTGATGAACGCTGGGATGTCATCGAAATCAACATCTCCGTCCTGATCGACGTCTCCCTTGATCACGACTGGGGTAGTTCCAGTGGAGATGACCAAGTTGTCAACCGTGACGGTTTCCATATGTGTCGAAAGAGACTGACGCAACGCAAACAGATTCATGGTCTCACCAGGATTGCCCGTAGTTCCGACAATTGTTTCGCCATTAACTGTCAATGAAGCGACTCCAGTCGTGACATCAAGTGACAGCTCAACGCCGACGGTGTCTCCAAAATTAAACCCGTTCGCTAGCGTTACTTCTTCAACATTGGTTGTGGAAGAAAGCCCCAAAGAGTAGTTGCCCTGCCCTGGAGAAGGAACGACACTCAAGCGTGCACGAAAGTTAAATGTTCCCTCTGCAAAAAAGTGAGCAAAGTACTCATAGTCATCTGGGAAATCACCAATCCCCGTAATGTCCTCGCCAGCGTTGACTGTAATGTCAAAAGTGGCTGTCAAAACACCAGAAGTGACATCGGCAAATGCAATATTCACATCTTCAGATGAGCCATGCTGGACCACTGCTTGACCACCAACTACCAGCATGTCGCCAGCAGTACCACTGTGGGTCGTCCAATCGGCTTGAGACGACAAAGAAGTATTGTCTGGATAGGAAAAATCCTCCGAAACGAGTTGGCCTTGAGCATTGCTCGGAGCAAATGCAAATGCGAACAGTAAAAGAACTGTTGCGACGCTTGAAAGTAGTGTTTTCATTGTGTTCATCCAATCAAATAAAGTTTTTCAGTTGAAGTAGATCAATGCGGCAGTCAGCAAGTGTAGGTGTACAGAAGCTGTGATGGTGAGTTTGCAACTGTCGAGGCATCCACTAGCCCCAACTAAAACGGGACGGAGGAAGCTCAGCAGCGACTATAACACTATCTGAATAACGCCCAATTCACAAGGATCCAATCCTTGATTTCAACGAAGCCGCCGCGAGTTCGCCACTCAGTCCTTCCAGCGGTTTAGATTCGGACACTATGATTTGGCGAAGAGTAATTTGCACCGTTTTTTTTAACGAACCTTAATCTATGACGCGTTGGAACCGTCAGAGAAACCAAAGCACTGCGCCCGTTTCTACCAACTGCGAAGCAGAGTTTTGCGACCTAGGCTGACTACCAATGGATCGCAACTGCCGCTCTTCTCTCGGGCGCCTGGCTTGCTGAAGCAAGATTTCACCAATGTGCTGCCCACTCGATCGCATGAATGTTAGAATTGTCCATTCATTTCACGCGTCCCATCAGTATCTTGCCGAGATGCCAGAAGACGCTCACGCCAATCAAAAAGCTAGTTTTAGAAGCTCCTTTTTCCCGATCGGTAAATGTAATTGGAACTTCGACTATAGAGATGTTAGCTCGATGAATTCGCCAAACTAGCTCTTCGAGATAGGCGTATCCATCCGACTGGACTTGCTCGATACCTACCGCTTCGAGCGTGCTGTTTCGGTAAACACGAAACGCGCCGCTGTTGTCACGCGTCGGCAACCGTAGCAGTAGGCGAGCCGCCAGATTGACGGCCCGTGATGAAAGATGCCGGAATAACGGCCAACCGACAATTTTCCCTCCTCGGACATAGCGGCTTCCGATGACCAAACCACAATCGCAATGCTCGCTCGATTGAATCGTACGCATCATCTCGGCAAGACTTGAGGGCGCGTGGCTGAAATCCGCGTCCATCGTCGCGACTAGATCGTATGCGTTCTCTAACGCATAGCGAAAGCCACAGATTGTAGCGGAGCCAAGACCCAGCTTTCCACTACGATGAATTACCTGCAAGCGTTTGTCCGTTTGCGCGCGTTGGTCACACCAGCGTCCGGTTCCATCAGGCGAGTTGTCATCAATCACAAGCAGATCTGCATCGGGTAGTTGATGCTGAACTTGATCGACCAAATCTGGGAGATTTTCAATCTCGTTGTAGGTCGCGATTACGACGAGTGTTTTTGGATGCACGACAACTGTAGACAATAGAGAGTAATGTTTGCGAGAAATAAAAAAGTGCTGATAGACCGTGGAAACCTGTCTGATCAGCATGGGGAGAACGTAGCCTATTGAGAGCAAGTTGGGGAGACGATTGCGGCGGAGACTTCCCGTGTCTAAATCGGCGAAGCTCCAGAAGAAGCAAAATCTCCGGAAATTGCGATAAATAACTTCGCAGGTGACAATACGGCTGGATTATCGGGGGCAACTTAATCAGACTTTTGAACGAACAAATGTGCAATCTTCCGCGCACCGCGTGGCCAATTGGCATACCCTTAAAGAGTTACGGGACGACGCAAAAACCGGTCGCCCCCGCATTGGCTCAACCTTGATTTACATTTTTAAAAATAGACATGCAAAATAGCTCTGCTGCCTCTGGTACTGGTTCCGTCGTGTTCATCAAAACGATCATCGGACTCTTACTTCTGGCTATCACCAGTCTGGGTCTATCCAACCGCCAAAACTGCCATGCCGATCAACCATTGTCTTCCACTGCGCCCGTTGATCTACAGATGGCCGTCAATCGGATGAACCAGTGGCTACGAGGAAGCAAAAATGAAGCAGGCTGGCGTCGTTACTTGCACCTCAATCAACTAGATGCCGAATGTGCGCTGGGAGAATACGGACAAGTCGCCACACTTCAAAAAGTGCTTGAACGTTTTTCAGGTAATGTTGAAGGACTGGAAACTCCTGAGTTCAATGACGTCCGCGTTGCGCTCTCGCAGCAGGTTGCGCTATTGTCGGAGAACCATACCTTCAGAATTGCGGACGCGATAAGGGACGCAGTCACAAAGTACCGACGCATCTCGATAGCGGACCTTGAGGTAGCGAGGAACACGGCGGCGTATGAACTGCGACTGTTAAAGAAATACTTTCGCAACACAATGAACAGCCGGCCAAGAGCGTACCTGTTTTACAAGTTGAAATTAGACGAGCAAATAGAATACCTAGAGGGACTTAAGTTTGAACTTCCGCCAGAGGTTTCGGCGGGGAAGACTCGTTCGATGATCCGAGACGTCCAAGAACAGTTAGATACAGTCCAAAAGAAAATAGATGCGATGCCCATCGATGAAGATTACGAGGAAGACGAAGACAAAGACGACGAAGATGCAACGAAAACGAGCGTAAACAAAGGCGACAAAACAGGCGGTGAACGCAACAGTGTGCTGCAGTCCCCAATACTCTTGCCACCGGGACCGGATGACGGCAAAGAGACGTTAAAGGAACTCGAAGAGCGCGCTGCGACACTAAAAAGTAGGATCCGAGAACTTAAACAGATATATCGCGACCTCAGGGCAGATGACGCTGACCGCGTTGCGCGGCGCACTGAGGTTCTGAATCAACTTGCCGATTTCAACAAGTGTTACGACGAAGTCGCTGACGACAGATTTGATCCATGGTTTGTATCCACGGCCTTGGCTGCGGAGCACTTCAATTTCCTGTACTTCTATGCAACTGATGATAACCTTCAAGAAGAGTTCCTACGAAGAATTGGTGAACTGTCAGAATTGCTCCAGGAATCTCCTGATCTTTCAGACCGGACAGCTCACGGAAAAGCGGGGAAACTACTTCAATGGTTGGAGAGTGCTGGACAGGTGCCGCAGTTGGTGTCGCTGATTCGAAGAGAGCATTCGCGCCCAAATATCTACGCGTCCGTTTCATCAAGCCTGATCAACGCGATGGTGGCAGAGGGGACCACCAGTGTGAGTCGGCGGCAGCGCGTCAAAGAGGTCTTTTTTGGACGGATCGTCCGTGGCACCGCAGATGTTGATGGCAACGTCTCGGTAACGTTAAATCCTGATCCACATCAGATCAATTTGGCGATACATCTGCTTGGCTCAATCACCTCAAGGACCTACAGTCGCGAACGCAAATGGTGCATCAATGCTTCGGCCGCAGGAAGTTTTTGGGCACGTCGCCAATTTGTTGCCAGCTTGCGCAGCATCGAGGCGTCTGAAGTAGAAAGCGATGCTAATATGTCAAGTAGTTTCGGAGGAATTTCATCGAACCTCCATCTAGTCCAGCGCAAGGCAGCTGAAACCTTTGCGCAGCAAAAGGCAAGGAACGATGCCGAGTCGGCTCGCCGCACCAAAGTGCAGGTAACAGACGGTTTCGTTGCCAGCACCGATGAAGCACTGAAAAACGGCCAGGACGGGATTGCCGCATTGGGCGATCGATTGGATGAGTTTGCCAAGCACATCCCGCCACTGTTTGTGCGGACTCGACACGACCGCATAGAACTAGTGGGGCGAAAAACAAATCAGGGCAGCCTTGCATCGCCATCAGCGCCAAGGCACCATGGCCGGCAGGACGAAATTGCTGCATCGGTCCATGAAACAATGATCACTAACTTTCTTGACCCGGTTTTTGCGGGGAAGACATTTACGAATGCCGAGTTACGTGCGGAGGTCCAAGAGCGCTTCGGCTTTGAACTCTCGGAGCCCGATAATTCCGGGGACCAAGCTGAAGAGAATGACGAAGCTGATGACGTCAAGGCTACCGAGGCGGAGGACTTCAGCATCACGTTTGCTCGTGTCCGACCGATCCAGCTAGAATTTAAAGACAATCAATTGGCTGTGATTGTGACAGGCCGCAGATTTGCTCAGGGAGCGCGAGCGATTCGCGCGGGCCTCCGTTTTCGCCTTGCCTTCCGAATCGTTCGTCAGGGCGGGACCTTGAAACTGGTCCGCGTGGGCGACACTGAAGTGGAATACACCGATCCTGACAAGAAAGATGCGAAGCTCGTTGCCTTCCGCTCGTTCATCGAAAAGCGACTCAACAGGACCACCGAGACAAAAGATGGAGTCGCGCTCCCTGACAACCTGATCCCACCAGCGATGGTAAAGGACCGACCACTTGCACAGAGCCTGATATTGAACACACTGCGACTCGATGATGGCTGGCTTTACGTGGGCTGGAACCGCTCAACTGGTTACGTCAGCGATTTAGCCGGGATCTGGGATGAGGGCACGCTATCGCATGTCGGAGCAATGTCTGTCCAGGTTATTCCCGAAGTGGTAGAGTCGCCAGAATTCAGTCAAAACGCGGCTTTGCCTGTAACGACCGTGGGCGGCGATTGGAACAGCAGCTCACGGGAAGCATCGGCTTCTATTGCGAAGCCAGTACCAATTGTGGACAACGAGGTTATTCTCAGTGGTGCTGAAGGCCCGCTTGTGCCAGGGCAGTCGATTAAGGGTGAAATTGTTCAAGACGTTCTCTTTGGCGGCGCTGTTTCGGACATTCCAGTTTCGGTGCCTGCTCAGTAGAAACAGCGATCAATGCCAAACACCGCGCACGAAGAAAGGCAGCTCAGTCTAATGATGACCGAGCTGCCTTCTTCTTATTTCAACCCTAACACTTGCGTGTCAAGAATGCTTAGTTGCATCCACAGCTAGAGCATCCGCAGCTAGAAGCTTTGGCTGCAC
>CAYTPS010000276.1:0-5983 GCA_964439245.1 uncultured Pirellulaceae bacterium
GACGAGGACGGGCTCTTTTCGGAGCCATCTGCCGTCGGCAGCCTCCTTTCTCGGCCGGCGCTGCATGTCGCAATGCAGCAGACTTAGCCACCAGCAACAGGACGTTTAGGGCGGCGATTCCCTACAACTGGCGCAGTCTGAATCGTCCCTGCTAGGTGGCTGTTTGCCCAAAGGTGACCCGACAACTAATATTGTGGGTGAACCAAGTGCCGCGTCTTCCCGCCTCAACCGCCACACAAAACAACGCTATTCAAACAGTAGATCTGATGAATCCTAAACTTGGGTATCTGTATCATCACCTAGTTTCATTGACGGCGGTCTGTTTGAGTTTGACTTGTCAGCTTGCTCCTGCGCATGGCCAAGAATACAGATCCATCTCAGGTTTAGGAAACAACATCGCCAACCCAAACTATGGCGAGGCCAACTCGGAGTTGATTCGGTTGACGCCCTCTGCCTACGCGGATGGAATTTCGACGCCACGAGGTGGCCTGAATTCATCCGGCTTACCCAGTGCTAGGGCGGTCAGTAACGCAGTATCGGCTCAAAGCACTCCTCAAGCAAACTCCGCGGGGGCGAGTGACTGGATTTGGCAATGGGGACAGTTTCTTGATCATGACCTCGATCTTTCGGGCAGTGCAATCATCACCGAACCGTTCGATATCTCGGTTCCCCTCGGCGACCCCTCCTTCGATCCAATGTTCACTGGAACGGCAACAATTGAGCTAAACCGTTCGATCTCAACTGGTGGAACATCTTCTGCTCCGCGCCAACAGATCAATGAGATCACCTCATACATTGACGCGTCGAATGTGTACGGCTCAGACACCAGCAGGGCAGTTGGACTGCGTGATCTCTCGACCAATGGTTTACTGCGAACATCATCCGGTGGAACCATGCTGGCGTTGAACACCACTGGTTTACCCAATGATAACGGGCCCGGCTTGGTTCCCTCGGACGCGTTCGTCGCCGGTGACATTCGTGCCAATGAGCAAATTGGACTAACGGCCACCCACACTCTGTTTGTACGCGAGCACAATCGCATCGCGACCGACTTGGCGGCGCGGATTTCCAATGGAGAGGCTGCCCTGATTGCAAAACGAGACGCTGCTATCGCAGCATCCAACGATGTATCAAACGAGGCTGATTTCATTTATCAATCAGCGCGGTCATTGGTTGGAGCACAAATTCAAAAAATCACCTACGACGAGTTTCTACCAGTGCTTTTAGGCACTTCAGCCCCCTCAAGTTCCACTGCGTCGTATGATGCGTCTATTGACGCGACGGTATCGAACGAGTTCTCTACCGCGGCATTTCGGGTCGGCCACACCATGTTGTCATCCGACTTACAGATGGTCGACCCCACCACTGGCGGAAACGTTGGAAGCATCGCGTTGCAAAACGCCTTTTTTAATCCGTCGTTTTTTGACACTTACAGTGTCGACAACGTACTGGCCGGGCTAGCTTCCCAGACGGCTCAGGAAATCGACACCCTGATCATTGACGACGTGCGAGATTTCCTTTTCGGTCCTCCCGGCGCGGGAGGACTAGACCTTGCATCTCTCAACATTCAACGCGGTCGAGATCACGCGATTGGTGACATCAATGCAGTCCGAGCCGTACTGGGGTTGGTGCAATACGATGACTTTGATGACCTAACAGGTGGAGATGCCAGTTTGGCGGCGAGTCTTGCGTCGGTTTACAATTCGATTGACGACGTGGACTTGTGGATCGGAGGCCTTGCCGAAGCGCACGTCAATGGTGGAATGGTAGGAGAAACTTTCAACACAATTTTGGCCGATCAATTTACACGGTCGCGCGATGGAGATCGATTCTTCCATCAATCTCAACTCGACGATCTGCTTTTTATCGACAGCCAGTTCGAGTCGACGTTACTGTCGGACATCATTCTTCGCAATTCGGAAATCGTTAATCTTCAGTCTAATGTGTTCCTAGCGTCATCGGCAGTACCTGAGCCAACGTCGGTGACGGTCGTGTTGGCAATCTGTAGCGCGACGTTGCTCCGTCGTCGTAGAATCGTTTGATCGCCAACGGCCTGCACTTTTGCAATCGCCCTCATTTGGTCGTTTTGTTCCGACAATCATGTCACTCTTGGCGGTCCGTTTCGCCGGTCGCGATTTATGATAACCGTGCGACAATTCGTCTGAAAATCTCAAATTCCCAGCAAACCCCGGTTTTTTTCTATCACAAAGCACTCTGTTTTTTTCTGCGATTTGGTGATCCACCTTTGAACCTTTTTGGATTTGTGCCATCATCTAACTGAGGGCTTTGTTACGCGACAAAGCAGTTAGCCGCCCACGACCGGATCCTTCTTAAGGCTCGATTCGGCGCGGGAAGTTTTATTGAAAGGAGGTGCTTTTGTGAAAAGTTTCTGTATTAGCCAACGAGGTGGCGCTGTTTAAACAGGCAGCCGGCGGGTTGCCCTGGCAGCCACCGAACTCGTTCGGATACGGAGCTTTCAGCTAACCTATAACTTGTTTCGACTTACGAGATTAGTTGGAAATTAGCTTAACGCTTTCCATTATCCCAAACGTAACGGCTCACTTCCGCAAACTGCGGGAGTGAGCTTTTTTTGTGCCCACAGTTTCTCCATCGCACCCTCGGCTGAGCCAAAGAAATACGCGACACGATTCCGACCGCGCTGTTGATAACGACGCGAGGTAACTGAAACGTGCGGAACGCATAAGTGGCTCGTGGAACAGAATGTGGACTGTTGGGTTTGTTCTTCTGGCGGCACTGCACATTGTTCGCTGACTATGACAACGGCTCATTAAACTTGACTGAAAAGCCCTTTGCAAAAGCAAGGTCCATTCGCATAAAGGAGCTATCTTTTTGGATCCATCTTTTGCCAGAAGAGCCAAGCTAGGGCCACATTCAAACTCGTAATCCCCCGCTGCCAGACGCCTCAACGACGCATTTGACAGGATGACGACGTAGCTTGCACTCGTTTTTGTGATAACTTGGGGTAAACTAGGACCAGTCGCTCCACCTCCAGCGCGATGTAACACGCGTCTCTTTCTTCATCGACTTTCCACAATGATCTCGCTGGCGAGTGTTTTCACTCTAAGACCTGTTCCATGGACCCATCCGAAACTAGTAGAGACTTAGATCAGACGCGGTTGCTTTACCGTTGTCCGTGCGGTGTCCAATTAGTCATTGATCAAAATGACGGCGGCAGCTGCGAGCAATGCGGGCGCGTCATTTCTTCGGAAAGACTGGAGCTAGAACTTTCCGCCACAATGGCGCTTCCCGAAGACGCTACCTTTTCAAATTTCTCGGCCACAGATTGTAGCGACGATTCTTTCGATGTCGTTGGAGTTGACCCTCTGATTGGCCAGAGCTTTGAGCACTTTGAGATTATCGACCGCCTGGGACGCGGCGGCATGGGATACGTCTACCGAGCACTCGACAAATCACTCCAGCGATATGTGGCGGTCAAAGTTCTTCGCAGCGGTGTTTCGTGGACCGACCAAACGAGTTCTGATCGAGAGGTCGACGTGTTGCTTCAGGAGGCTGTCTCACAAGCGCGAGTGAGTCATCCCAATATAGTGACGATCTACTTCGTCGGCAGAAACGAAGGTGAACCTTTTCTGGCCATGGAATTGGTAAAGGGAAAGCCACTGAGCGAGTTGCTGCGGAATAAGATGTTGAGCTATCGACAGTTGGTTTCATACGGACTGCAAGTATCACAAGCCCTGCAATTTGCTCACCGGCTGGACATTATTCACGGCGACATCAAACCTTCCAACTTGCTGGTGCAAGAAGACGGCACAGTAAAGCTGTCTGATTTTGGCATGGCCCGACGCGAGTCGCACGGCGAGGCAGCGGCCTTCGGAGGGACTCCCAACTATCTTGCCCCAGAAGTGATCGCGGGTGGCAAAACAACTGTGTCCTCAGACATTTACGCTTTGGGTGTGACGCTGTACGAGATGACTTTTGGCCATCTTCCGGTAAAGCTCGAAGGCAAAACACCTGCTCAATGGTCCGAAGAGCACAATGCTGTCTCCATTGACTTCCCCAAACCCTGGCCAGAGCACCTGCCTGAAAAGTGGCAAACGATTCTACAGCGGATTTTGCAGAAGGATCCCGCTCGGCGATACACCAACTACGATGAGCTCGTGCGCGACCTAAAAGATGTTGAGGCACTTTCGAGTATACGAGCAAAAACCGTTCCTCGGTTGCTGGCAGGGCTGATCGATTTTACGTCCGTGCTGCTGGTGGCTGCATCGATTCAGTTCTTACTGTTTGACGTGCTGAAGCTGAGAGAGCAAACCGATAATCTGGCCATTGTTTTACTGGTATCGCTGGCGGACATGCTCCCTCTGTTTATCTATTCCTTAAGCATTTTTCTGTTCAGACAATCCGTTGGCCGAAATCTATTGCACCTGCGCGTGGTCAATCGATATGGCTTACAACCGACCGGTCGTGTCATGCTTACCAGAAGCTTCGTTAGAATGGGATTCGTGTGGCTGCTGGTGTCCAGCATGGTCTTTGATGTCGAAGGGTTTGGCTGGCCTCAAACGGTCAGAATCCTGCTGGCGGGATGTGCTGTAGCACTACTGCTAACGCAAATCACAGTATTGACCTTCAGCAAAAAAAATCGGACCCTGCAGGACTGGATTTACAGAACCAATGTTGTTTTGGATACCTAGAGGTATTCCTTCATGAGGCCAAACTCTCAAAATTCGGCTGCCGATGTCTCCGCCGGCATTCTCTCGGGCACCTCCATCGTGGTCTCGGTCAACCCTAACTCAGGTTCCGCCGACCGAACATCTTTGATTGAGGACATCCGGCAACGATTGATTGGCGCCGATCTTCAAGTTGAAGTGCTTACCGATGTTAACCAAGTGGTGGCGCGCGCCGGAGAGCTTGCGCGCGAGGGTAAACTTCGCGCTGTAGTCTCCGCAGGAGGCGACGGGACTGCGTCGCTACTAGCGAACCGATTGTCACAAGGCATTCCTATGGCAATCCTTCCGTTAGGCACCGAGAACCTACTGGCGCGGCACTTGGGAATGTCGGCGAACGTAGACGAATTTGTCGATGTGATCACCAACGGTCGATACCAAAAGATGGATGCGGGCAGTGCTAACGGCAAACTATTTCTGGTCATGGCTGGTTGTGGGTTCGACGCGCAAGTTGTCGAGAAACTACACCAACAAAGAAAAGGCCACATCAGTTACTGGTCTTGGTTTCGGCCGATCCTCAGCACTCTTCGCAGATACCGCTATCCCGAACTTCAAATATCGGTTGAACCGTTTTCAGACAGTCAACAAAGCCCCGGTTGGAGGGAGAATACTGAAACATTGACCAACTGCTCCGCGCGGTGGGCATTCGTTTTCAACGCCCCAAGGTATGCGATGAACCTTCCATTGTTGCCCGAGGCGGATCCTTACGATGGCGCTTTAGATTTATGCAGCTTTCGCTATGGGGGCTTGCTACGCGGAATGGTCTATTTGGCGGCAGTTGTTTTGCGAAAACATCGCCAATGGTGCGAGACAGAGTTTTGTAAATTTCGTAAACTTACTATCAGCTCCAGCTCACGGGTCCCGTTTCAGCTTGACGGTGACCCCGGAGGCGAGCTGCCAGTTACGATTGAAGTCCTGCCGGATTACCTAACCCTCTTGGTACCGGCAAACCAATAGAACCACCTCGCAGTCAATCTCGCAAGAGATTGGAGCCCCCAGTCGTCAATCGGCGGCCTTATTCAGTATTTTTTCAAACTGTGGAAATCCTTTGATTAACCAACCTGTTCGAGTCTCCGATTCTGTGCTCTGTGGTGCAGGCCAGCCCCTGCTGGTGATTGCCGGTCCCTGTGTCATTGACGACCGAGAATTGATGCTGGAAATCGGCCAGCACGTCAAATCCGTCTGTGAAAAACTAAAACTTCCTTATGTTTTTAAAGCTTCCTTCGATAAGGCGAACCGAACAAGTTTAGATTCGTACCGTGGAGTAGGCCTCGAAAAAG
>CAYTPS010000276.1:5993-7092 GCA_964439245.1 uncultured Pirellulaceae bacterium
AAAGGGCTGGAGATTTTGGCTTGGGGCTAGCAAGAACTGGACGTTCCAGTCACCACCGACATTCATCTGCCTGAGCAGGCCGCTGCAATTGCCGAGGTAGTTGATCTGATCCAAATCCCAGCGTTCTTGGCCAGACAAACCGACTTGCTGGTGGCCGCCGCCAAGACTCAGCGGGCAGTCAATGTCAAGAAAGGTCAGTTCATGGCCCCATGGGATATGAAGCACGTTGTAGGTAAACTTACGGAAAGTGGTTGTGAAAATATTTTATTGACCGAACGAGGTACATTCTTTGGCTATGGTCGCCTTGTCAACGACATGCGATCGATGATTCAAATGAAGGCATTTGGGGGTCCTGTCGTCTTCGACGCCACCCACAGTGTCCAGATGCCCAGCGCGGCCGACGGCACCACCGGTGGACAGCGAGAGATGGTGGCTCCTCTCGCCAGAGCGGCTGTCGCAATCGGATGTGATGCGATCTTCATTGAGACCCATCCAAATCCGGATCAATCCCCCAGTGACGGGCCGAACATGGTCCCGCTGGCAGAAATAGAACAACTACTGCAAACACTAGAACAAATTGACGAAGTCTCAGGCCGCACACCTTAAGTAGTGCTGGCTAGGGTATAGAACTGATTGAGGAAAGACTTGATGGAATCGCGCACGAAGCAAACACATTTTCATGTGAGCCCACAAATGGCTAACATCAGTCGGTGGGTATCGCCCATCCTTTTCATCATTGCCGCTCTCTCACTTTCGGGATGTGGCAACACGACCGATCAAACTCTCGCGACAATCGACACCAGTATCTTATCGGCCAAGACGGATGACCTTGGCCGGACGATGGACTTTATTTTTGCCGATCGGCAATTCGACCAAAAAGACTTTGAAGAAAAGGTCTCGCTGGGTCTTAATCGCTGGGCCAACTACAGTTCCGAACAAGCCGAATCAGCCGACGTCGATCGAAGCGCTCAAGTCAATCAGTGGTTTGAACAGAATCAAGACATGTCGCTGCTAAAGCATAGTGACGACTTGGTTTTTCTCAACACCGATGCTTACTTCTTGCAAGAAGCCTTCTGGATATCAAAGATTGCAAAACGTG
>CAYTPS010000277.1:0-7087 GCA_964439245.1 uncultured Pirellulaceae bacterium
GACAAAAATATCGTAGGCGGGATCTCGGAAGACCTTTTCAACAGCCTCCAAATCAAGTGCCTCGCGCGGCGATATCCACCGAAAGTCGATGTCAATGAAATCGGCAGTTGCCAACGAACGCCGTAAGGCCGCCTGTTCGAAACCAAGGCTGCCGTTGAGATAAAGAATCCGCATGCCCTTGTCGTTGACCGTCAAGAACGCCTCAAGTTCGTTGTTGCGTTTTGCTAATTCTCCTTCCATAGGCACAGCCCTTACCTTGATACGAAATTCTCCCGGTTTTAAAGGAGTGTAGCTCATTCGAATATTGGTTTCTTCAAATGGTTTCGTCGGCGTGACAAAAACGGGTTCACCAACGACCTTTTCTCTCCCAGCTTGATCAACCAAAATCATCTCGACCTTAATTCTCTCTCCAGCGTATCCGCGTGATACGACAGTCGCCGAAGCATTCAAATTGTTCTTCACGTTGACCACGTGCTGCTCGGCAAAGTTCTTAATGGCCACGTCGGCCAATTGCCCACTGTCTCCAGGCAAGCCGAACTTGATTCCAAACAATGGTACTTCGATATCTTTGACGGCATCAATCGCTTGGGCCATCTCCACCTCAGGCGTTAGCGTGGTCTGCATTCCGTCACTAGCGACAAACATCCCCACCAATCGCTCGCCACGCGCTTCAATGCTAGTGTTAAATATCGGCGTTCCCAAATCGGTCTCCGCGCCCTCTGGTTTAAGGGGAAGTTGAATCGTACCGTCAACAATCTCCAACGGAACCGCTTGGTTGTCGAATCCGAAGAACCGAACATCGATCTTGTTCTCGACCAGTTGATTTAGACGCGACAGATTGCCGTCGAGCATCTTTTTCATTGCTCCATACCGAGTCGAGTCATCGGTGCTGTGAGCCAACTGCATGCTGCGCGATGTGTCCAGCAAGAACATCAGTACGCCGGCCTGATTGCGTTCTGCCGTCTTGGTGCATCCCGGCCGCAATGCCGCCAGCAACGCCAACAGAATCGCCGTCATCCGCAACGCCGAGAGCACCATTCGGCGCTGTGAAGAGACATCTTTAAAAGCCGGCCCGATTAGCAACAGCGCACACAACCCACCGAACAACACTGTCAGTAACAGTGGGCTGAAGATCGGCAAAAGTGAGATGGAGTCCATTTCGGGTTTACGGTTTTTGGTACAGCGAGGATTCCAAAGTTTTACGACTAAGGACACGTGAAAAGTGATTAGGATTTATAAAAACGATTGGCCAGCAAATGTTCGACCGCCATCACAATCAAGGCACTCAACATCAGCAACGGAAAAAACTCTTGACCTCGTCGAGAAGTTCCTTGTTGAAACTCAATTTCATTTTTGTCTCGGGCCAACAAATAGCGCCCTTCGCCCAAAACAATGTCTATTTCCGACTGTTGGGCTCGAGTGAGATCCGTCTGCCGCCCGTCAATATTGGCACAGAACCCTCGGTTGCCAGTGAACCCATCCTGCAATGGTTTCAAATAGTAGTTCCCAGGTGCATCGACGAACTTGTAGCTGAGTTTTCCATCGACCGTTGTCAGCGGAGTTGGCGGTTTTTCAGTTACCGGCGAGAAAGCCCGATAGTTTTCTGAGTTGACCGCCAAATCATTTTTAAGCACCGCATTTTCACCTACCAGCACATTAAGCTCACGTGCCCCGTTGTCGGTAAGGTATTTCGACATTTCAACGGTCAAGCTAAACGCAGGCCATGGCAACCCAAGAAACAACTCATTCCATATCTCTCGATCTGGGCTACTGGCTGGCTCGGAAATTGGCGTCGTCATCACCATCACAGTGCCGGCGCCAATCTTTCGTTCGATCAATGCGGGCTCTCGATTCCCGTAATTGATGAGCACTTCGGTCGGGAAGCCTTGCCAGCTTTCGTCACGCTCAATTCCCCAATGGTAGTAGACCGGATGTTTGCTCCAAGGAACGTTGGCATCGATACCGCGAAAGGTCTTGAGGGCCGGATGATCAAATTTATCGGGGCTCAAATACACATCGCCATCTATCGAGCGAAACGGAAACAACAACTTGCCGCACAGTACATCCTTAGCATCCTGAGTCAGAAACGAAGAGTGAGGCGCACCACGTCTAATCGCATTGTGTCCAAGATAAACGACAACGTTTCCTCCGGATTCCGCGAATTCGACAAGCCTGCCCCATAGATTGCCGGCGGGTCCCGGATCCAAAAGATATACCAATGAAAATTGCGACAGTGTCGTGGCCAAATCGAATTCAGACTGAGACACAACCGTACAGTCAAATCGGGACTTACCTCTTTCCTGTAGCTCACGCGGGGAGATGCAGCTTATCAAATTCCCCGGGGATACATCATCACCGTGAATCACCAACACTTCGTTGGGAGGGCTAACCTCAAAAGCAAAATAACGCTTGTTGTCAATCGGCAGCGCATCAGCCCCCAGAACCTCAATCTCACCATGCCAAGTTCCCTCGGCTAGAGAATCTGAAAAACTAAAATCAACGGCAACCCTGTTGGTTTCACCAAGTGCTGTCGGCGGAAGCGTCACCGTTTGAGATTTCTCTGCTTGAAGGACGTCAGAAAAAACAGTCTCACCATCACGCACGACGGGTTTGGTATCATCCTGCTGAAATACTTTCATGCGAACCGACAGCTGACTTTTCGAGGATGTGTCGGTGCCACCGGTTTGCGTCACACTGGTCTCGATACTCAATTGGCCGTTGGATGAGATGACGGCGTCGGCGATCTCTAACTGGTCTAACGTCGTATTGATCGGTTGCTCAACCCCCACATCGATTACAAACGAGCTGATTGTTTCGTCCTTGGCCAACCTTTTGAGCGCCACACTGCTTTCTTCCGCGGCCCAACTTTTCGATGTCAGATCGGAGAAAATGTAAATTTCTCTGCGTTCCTCTTCCACTTTTTCGAACAATTTGTACGCTCGGGCCAGCGCCGATGGAATCGATTCGGCATTGTAAGTTGGTTCGATCTTCGACAATCGTTTGTCAGCGGCGGCCGTGTCGACCGAGAAAAACGGCGTGTCACGATCAACCGCCAACACGCACACACGCGACTCAGTCGGGAACTGGGAGATCAACCACGATGCAGTTTCTTTGGCAGTTTCTAAACGGGTCTGGTTCTTGAATCGGTACTCCATCGTCGCGGAATTATCCACTAGGACGATCGCAGCCACCGGCGCCCCGCTTTGGCCAATTAGTTTCCCAGAAGAGGTACTAGAAAAAATTTGCCAAGCATTCCAAGCACAGAACAGCGTTAGCAACAACGTGATCCCTCCCAGCACACTCGGCAGCAACCGGCTCCGGTCGTCTGACAGGTAGGCCGCCGCCGTGACAAAACCGACCAACAAAGTGATCAGTCCCGTTCCGCCGAGCGTTACCCAATTGCCAAAGTCCTCCGTTGCCGCCGCCGGCCCGGCGAACGCGGCCGCCACCAATAGAATCAACAAACATCGCAACAAGAGTAACAAAAGATGCCGCAAGCGAGTTTTGGAACGTGAGGTGATTTGTTTCTCTTGCAAGAATCGCATCGCCGGGAACGTCATATGAACGGGCTTGGGCTTCATCAGAAAATGCAGTAACACTGGAATGGCCATCAATAGCCCGCCCATCGCCAGTAAACCCAAATGTGCAATCGACATGCTTACCCCCGCGCCCTGCGGCTGGTGAGGTACTCCAGCAGCGCGGTGTCAAACTGCATGCTGGTATCGATTGGCACGTAATCGATTCCGTTCTGCACACAGTTCCTGTTCAGCGATTCCCGGAATTGGGAAACCCGCTCGAGGTAGTCAGCTTTGAATCCGTCGGCATCGATCTTCAGTTCCTCGCCGGATTCGGGGTCCTTCATCTTGTACATGCCCGAGAACGGAAAATTGACTTCCGCTTCGTCAAGAACATGAAACAGAATCACGTCGTGACCGCTGTGGCGGAGACGATACAGCGCGTCCATCGTTTCCTGTTCATCGACCAGAAAATCGGAAAAGATCATGACCAGCGATCTTTGCCGTAGCAATGCTGCTAGTTGAAAGATACTGTTTTTAAAGTTGGTGGTCCCTTCCGGTTTCAAGTTGGACAGCAGAGAAAGCACATTGCCCAACTGAGTACGTTTGCTTTTGGGTGGAAGGCTTTGGCGGATCTTATCATTGAACGTCACCAGCCCAACAGGATCCTGCTGGCTGACCATCAAATAGGCCAATGCCGCGGCAAGACAAATCGCGTAGTCGAACTTGTTCATCTCTTGACGAAACGTGTATCCCATCGACTCGCTGAGATCCATCACAATGTAGCCGGTGATGTTAGTTTCGGATTCGAACTTTTTAACGTAATACTTGTCCGTTTTTGCGTAGACCTGCCAATCAATATCTTTCAGGTCATCGCCGCGCGAATATTTCCGATGCTCGCTGAATTCAACGCTAAATCCGTGAAACGGGCTTGCGTGAAGTCCATGCAGAAATCCTTTGACCACGAATTGAGCGCGCAAATCAAGACGTTTGATTTGGTTGATGACTTCGGGTTTGAGATATTTTTCGACGGACATGAGTTGCGTGGTTCAATCCGTTTTTGGATTCCTTACTGAATCGTCGTAGCCAATCTCACAAGAGATTGGAAACTTCGCCTTAGTGCTTCCAAAGCCATACGACATCGGCTACCTAGAAGCTCTTTGAGCGACAACTTTGACGTTACTCATATTTTGGTACGGCCGGTTCAGGTATCTCCTCCAGCAGCTTCAAGACTACATCTTCGGATGTCATGCCTTCGGCCTGTGCTTGAAAGTTTGTTCCAACCCGATGCCGAAGTACCGGCAAAGCAATTTTTTTTATGTCTGCAATACCGACGGAAAACCGACCGTCCATCGCCGCAATCGCTTTCCCTCCAGAGATCAAGAACTGTCCGGCTCGTGGCCCAGCACCGAAGTCAACCAATTCTTTGACCATCTCCGGCGATTTTTCGTCGCCCGGTCGCGTCGCTCGCACCAATCGAGCGACGTACTTGATCACGTAGTCACTAACGGCAACCGAATTGACTAACTTCTGCAGATTAATGATGGCTTTGGCCGAAAGCACCTTCCTGACTTCTGGTTTTTCGTCACGTGTCGAGGCGCTAAGGATCAACTCTTCCTCCGCCGCCGATGGGTAACCGACTTTAATATTGAACATAAATCGGTCCAACTGCGCTTCAGGCAGGGGATAGGTTCCCTCCTGCTCGATGGGATTTTGTGTCGCGATCGTAAAGAAAGGTGGTTTCAGGTCGAACGTTTGATTGCCGACGGTAACCTCACGCTCTTGCATCGCTTGTAGCAGAGCCGCCTGAGTTTTTGGTGGCGTTCGGTTGATTTCATCAGCGAGGAGAATGTTGGTGAAGATCGGCCCCTCAACGAACCGAAACTGTCGCCTGCCATTTTCATCCTCGTCCAGCACGTTGGTGCCGGTAATGTCTGACGGCATCAGGTCAGGAGTGAACTGAATTCTCTTGAACTGCACGTCCAAAATCTTGGATATCGTGCTGACCAACAATGTTTTGGCCAGCCCCGGCACACCTTCGAGCAAACAATGGCCGCGTGTAAATATCGCCGCGAAGACTTGATCGATGACTTCCTCTTGGCCGACGATGACCTTGTGCAGTTCCTTTTCCATCACCTTTCGATGTTGGCTGAACTCCTGAAGGACATCGCCCAGACTTCTTGCTTTTCCTGACACTCTTTCCTCGCTGGAGCAAAATCAACTTCCACGATCACACCCGCGACCTGTGGACTGATCAAATTGTAAGTTTTGAAACGCCTACCGGCAACGAGGAAGCGAATAAACATTCTCTTTGGATGGTATTTCTGCTAGATTCAAAGACAGAAGGTTCTGCACCAGTTCCCGTTAATCGACCTGCTGAGCGTGATGATCACTCTTGAAAAAATTTGGCGATGCCGTCTATGGAAGCCAACTTTCTTTTTCCTGTTCGTGACGTCGGTGTGCCTTGACTGTTTTCTGAGCCCAAACGCCATCGCGTTTCAGTTTAAGGGCAAGGGAGTTTCCGCGGAGCGTGTACGTCAGTCCGTTGACCAAGGTGTGGCATATCTAAAAGATAAACGCCGCAACGGTTCTTGGTTTTCTGATACGAACTATCACGGTGGTGTCACGGCGTTGGCGACGTTGGCGTTGTTGAACGCAGGTGAATCACCCGACAACGGCAGAATGAACCTGTCGCTGCAGTTCATCGCCGATGAGATGCCGGCCAATTCATTGACCACTTACACCGCTTCTCTGAAGGTGATGGTTTTGGCCGCGGCTGATCCCGACGGGAAAAAGTATCTACGCGAGACTGAAGAGGCCGTCGAATGGTTGTTGAACCATCAGCTTAAAAACGGCGGTTGGACCTATTTCGATCGTCGCGGTTCCGGTGACTCATCGAACAGCCAATTTGCGATTTTGGCGCTTCACGCAGCGGTACAAATGGGAATCAAAATACCTCAACGAACTTGGGAGAAGGCCGAGGATTACTGGCTCAAATGCTATAACGAAGGAGGAGGATTTGGCTATGGTGTTGGCCGGAATTCTGCAACTCCCAGTATGAGCTGTGCTGGGATTTCCTCTTGGGTCATCATCCAAGAAAACCTCGCCGATTTCAGTGACTTGGTCGACGGCGACCGCGCTGTTGGCTGCGGCAGACCAAGTCGAATGCAGCCAGTGGAAAAAACAATCGAATATTTGACTAGACGTTTTGGTGTCAGGGGCGGTGGCTATTACTACCTGTACGCTCTCGAAAGGGCAGGGAGACTTTCAGGACAACGTTTTTTCGGAGTGCATGATTGGTACCGCAGTGGATCTGGCTATTTGGTCAACTCCCAGAACAAACTTACGGGGGCTTGGAAAGGCCGCGGCTACAGTGAAGACGATCCAAACATTGCCACTGCAATGGCATTGCTGTTTTTGGCAAAAGGAAAACGCCCGGTGGCACTGGCCAAATACGAATATGGCACAAAAGATCAATGGGATCAGCACCCCAAAGGCGTCCACTATCTTACCCGCGAATTGGAATCGCAGTGGGACACGAAACTCAATTGGCAAACCGTGCGATCCAAAGA
>CAYTPS010000278.1:0-7074 GCA_964439245.1 uncultured Pirellulaceae bacterium
GCCAATCTCCTCGTAGACGTCGCCTTGAGAAGTATCAACATTTTCAATGTCGGCCGATATTTCTGACAGATCGCCGATGTCACGAGGAACAAAACTGCCGCAATAGAACTCCGCATCCGAATTAAGTTCTGCCGCTAAAGCACAAGATTGCTCGACCAATGTTGGCTCGATCTCGATTCCGACCGATTTCATACCGTGATTGGCAGCCAACAAGGTCACCACCCCAAAGCCACTGCCAAACTCGCAAAAATTATTTCCCGTGACCAAATGATTTTGCCTTAGCCATGTCATCGCCAGTTCCATCAAATGGAAATCGCAGGGCACAAAATTCTCGATCGTCTCGTCGCTGGCCAATAAGAACTCTGTCATCCGGTCGTTACCCAAATCGATCAGATTTTCGGAACCCGGTGCGTATGGTATCTCGCGCAGAGCATCGGTAACTTTGACGGTTTCGAGCGGCACAGTGGGCTTTCAAAAATGGGCAGGGCGGTAGGCGTATCGATTTAACGAGATTCTAACAGACATTTTTGTTGAACTGAGCCAAAGAATCGGGACAATCAAGAACATGAGCACGCCCGAAACTTCCTCTTCCTCAAAATCACCGACCCGCTACGAGCGATACCGTCCGATTGTCGAACACATGGTGGAGTGCGAGACGCTCTATCCAGAAGAGGTCAAACGAAAGTTTGGCCATGAGCAACCAGCGTTCGTCACACGCATCGTCAACGAACTAAAAACACAGGGCTGGTTGATTCGCGAGCCGCAATCCGACAGCTATCACTGGAACTCAGACAAGGGTGCATTTTCTGTATCGCGCTGGTTGGATGAAAAACTTTATGGGTCGCAGATCAAGTTGTCGCCGGAGCAAGACCGCCCACGGGAGCGTTTACTGGCTCACGGCGTTGAAAAACTGCGCACGTCCGAACTGATCGCGATTCTTGTGCGGTCTGGACGACCGGGAGAATCAGCAGTAACCGCTGGTGAGAAAGTCGCCCGGGCTTTCGGACAGACTTTGGAAAAACTTCCCTACGCCGGTCGAGCGGAACTCAAATCGATCAGCCCAGCAGTAGTAAAGACAGCCTACTGTCAAATCATGGCCGGGATTGAATTGGGCAAGCGCGTTTACGAGGCTGGTGGCGGACAAGCATCCGCGAAGATCACGGGATCGAATGACGCGATCGCATTCTGTCAGAAACACTTTTCACGACTCGCCGCTGACACCACGCATGAAGAATTTCACATCGTTACGCTAGATACGAAGAACAAGGTGATTCAGTCGCATCAAATTACCGTGGGAACGCTGGACGCCAGTCTGGTTCATCCGCGCGAGGTGTTTCGGGCGGCGATCAAGGACAGCGCAGCGTCTGTGATCCTTGTTCACAATCATCCGTCAGGCGACCCCACTCCCAGCCGAGAGGACATTCAAGTCACCGATCGGCTAACGGAGTCAGGAAAGCTTCTTGGCATTGATGTGCTGGACCATATTGTTCTAGGTCGTGAACGTGCGATTAGCATCCGCGCGAACTGAGCATCGTGTGAACAGTTACTGTCAGAAATGATAGCGGGCGTCCCCCTTTAGGTTTCCGTTTCTTTCCACATCTTCTGACGCCTGCGTTTGGTAGACCTATTTTGTTGTGTTGCCAGATCTTTGACGCTAAATTGGTGCCGTACGTTCCGATCTTTTCTGGGGTAGATAATGAGAACTCTAATCTGTTTCATTGCTTTGGCGGTAGTTAACTTCTCGCTCCAAGCTTCATCGTGGGGGCAAATTGAGTCGTTTCATATAATTGGTAGCGCGACTTTTTCGGCTACTGGGGTCAACCTTGGTACGGGTGCGTTCTCAGGAAATTTTTCTGTTGATCTAAGCAGCCTCGACGACAACCCTGCAATTGACGAGGGTGTGTTTGAATTGGTTGACGTCGATATAGAAGCGAACGCTGGAACTATTTCCGCTGGTACGTTGACGCAGCGAATAAAGAGTTCGGGCCAGATAGAGCAAAGACTATTTTTTACTGAGGGACCAGATTCTATCCCTCAGTTTGGGATCACGATATCGCTTACTTCTGATAACCCGTGGGTGACGGACCCAAATACCATCGCCTTTTTTAACCCAACTAATGTTTCAGTTCAGGTCGACTTGGTAGAAGAAATAGGAGCAACTAGCCAGCTGAACGACTTCGGCATTTCGTACAATGACTTTGCTCAACTAGGCGATTGCAATTTAGACGGCGTTGTTAACTTTTCGGATATCGGCCCGTTTATTGCAATTCTCGCCGCAGACAGCTACATGCCGGAAGCAGACATCAATGGAGATGGGGCTGTTACGTTCTCAGACATTCCACTCTTTGTCGAAGTTCTACTTGCCCTATAGGTTGCGGAATTTGTGAGTCAGGCGCCAGCGGTCGACTCACTGGCGATGTGGTCCTTGACGATTTTCTCGAGTTCATCGACGACTTCGTCAACCGTTTTGTTGTCGGTGTTTACCTCGATCGCGTCGTCGGCTTTCATCAGTCGGCCCACTATGCGGTTCTCGTCGTTGTAGTCGCGGATATTAATTTCGGAAATGACCTCTTCTACCGTCACATCTTTGCCGGCCTCCTTCAACTGAAGAGCGCGGCGGATGGCTCGAAAACGCTGCGACGCGGTAAGGAAAATTTTGCACTCGGCTTGAGGGAAAGCTACGGTTCCTTGGTCGCGTCCCTCGCAAACAAAATCTCCGGCAGCAGCGATTCGGCGTTGCAAGGCGACCAAATGCTCCCTGACCTCGACGGCGTCCGCCACCGATTTAATCTTGCGCGTTACCTCCGGCGAACGGATTTCCCGAGACTTGTCTTGCCCGTCAATGTAGACAGTGTCTCCGTCAAAACGCAATTCGATCTTCTGGGCGATGTTGGCAAGCTGCCGATCATCGTCCAGCGGCACTTCGTTCTCTAACGCAACCAAGGTCACTGCGCGATACATCGCACCGGTGTCTAGGAACATGAAACCTAGGCGTTCGGCCAGCTTGCGAGTTACAGTGCTTTTGCCGGCGCCGGCTGGGCCATCGATGGCTACGATCATGAAACGTTTATACCGCAGAGAGATTGTGTGAAAATGATACGGTCAGTTTGCGTCTTGGTACTTTCGACGCAATCGATCTACCACGTTTTGAAATTCGCGTCTTAGTTTTGGCGTGTTGGCGATTTCGACCGCGCGGTTCTCCGACAGTCGAGCCAACCGGCTTTTTCCCATTTCGCGCATCAACATTGACTTATGCAGCGTCGCTTCAGCGCGAAGGTCAGACGGGATGTTGGTGTCCTCGGCAAAATTGTCCAGCGTCGATAGTGCATCGGCGTGACGTTTGAGCAGATAGAACGCCTCGGCTTTACCGCTGACTAAGTCCGCCAACAGGTCGGGGTTGGCGCGAGCCGCCGGGATGGCCTCGTCGAACGCACGCAACGCGTCTTCGTATTGTTTGTCCGCCATCAACATCTCGCCTCGCGCGGCCCACAGAAACAAGTTCCGGGACCCTGTGGCTCTTCCTTGCTCAATGGAGTTCTCCAACAGATCCATCGCTGCGTCTTTACGCCCGCCACCACGCATCAGGAGAATTTTCTTGACGATTAAGCGCTCGCGCGTGACACCTTCAACCCCAGGCAGCTCGATCATTTGGTCCAGCAATTGGTCGAGGGCTTCTGGATTATTCTGACGGCGGACGATGTTCAGTTTCATCTGGAGGATTTCCAGCTGTTCCGCGACGGGGAACTCCATTTCCGACAGTACTCTGTCAATCTCCGCGACGGCAACGTCGGGTTTCTCAAGCCGAGCCACCAACATCAGCTCCGTCATCATCACTTTGCGTTGTTCCGCCTCTTTCTCTGCATTCCATTTCCCGCGTAGGCCAAGTTCATTGTCGGCGTCGAGTGAGATAATCTCGTCGATAACTTCGCCGTAGTACACGTTGGCGATCGTTTCGCCGATGCCGGAAATCGCTTGGTCCAGCCATTTGGCCCGCTCTAGTCCTTTGGCCTTGTCGGCCTTGGTCATGGCTTCGTCACGGTCCACGCGAATTTTGTGAAACTCGGTTAACAATCCAAGATAGTTGTTAACGCCACCTTTTTCGTAGCCGGCCACGGCAAACGGCACAAGTTTGCTGTCCACAAGAAACACGGTTGGAAAATTCGTGACGCCAAACTCGCGCGTCCACCGCAGACTGTGGACCTTCTCTACTTCGGTGGCCGTCGAACTTTCACGATGCTCGATGCGAACCAGCAGGAATTCCGATGTGATCTCGTTTTGGAAATCTTCCTGCTCAAACACCTCAGATTCCAGCGATTTGCAATCTCTGCATTTCTCCGTGCCGGCAAAATAGAACAGCAGGTCCTTCCCTTGCTTTTGCGCTTCGGCGATGGCCGAATCTGGATCAGTCGTCCACTGATCGGCGGCAGCGATATTTGCCGCCCCTAGAACCATCCACGCGAGAAAAATCGCGGTGAAATGGCTATTGAACACGGCGGCCCGGAGGTCATGAGCGAAGCGGCTTAGCTTGGAAATCACAGGCGTTTTCATTGAGTATTCGATGTTTGAAGTCTGCACCACTATATTACGGCAATCAACATAAATGGGCAATAAACGGCATTTTCCCAAGATGCGCGCTGCATGGCGCCGCCTGATGAGGGTTAAAGTACCTCACGGGTCGCGTTAACTCAGGCGACTCCGACATCTGAGATTTCCTCAATAAAAAACCGCTTTATTCCGATTGAATAGATTCCTTGACAACGATAAACTGTTGCCTTTCCGGGATTTCCCCGTTTTCACTGACCCTTAGACCAATTGAAGTCTTCGTTCCTGCGTTAAGGTTCGATTCTACGAGCTGTTTTGCTGCGAAGCGAAATCGCCTGTGGTGGCTTTGTATTTTGGTGGAGAATTTTCATGTCGAACACGCTTGTTCAAGATCTAGTAGACGCCGGTGTGCACTTTGGTCACCGTGCCAGTCGCTGGAACCCAAAAATGGCCCCGTACATCTACGGGAAGAAGAAACAGATCCACATTCTGGACATCCGCGAAACAGTTCGCGGTCTGTTGCGAGCCAAGAAGTACATTTCCAACGTGACCGCTGGAGGAAGCTTGGTTCTTTTCGTGGGCACGAAACGACAAGCCTCTGCTGCGGTTCAGCGTGAGGCCGAGCGTTGCGAGATGCCTTATGTGAGTGAGCGTTGGTTGGGTGGAGCCCTGACGAACTTCCGCACCATTCGTTCGCGTATGAGCCGTTTGGAGGAGTTGGAAGAAATTTTCAGCTCGGAAGAGAAACTTGCCGGTTACTCGAAAAAGGCTCAGTCAACTCTCAGCCGCGAGTATCGCAAGATCCACCGTAACCTAAACGGTATTCGCGCGATGAATCGCAACCCAGAGTGCATGGTGATTGTTGATCCCAACAAAGAGAAGAACGCAATCCTTGAAGCTCGTTCTCTGGGCATCACCACGATCGCGCTGATCGATAGCAACTGCGATCCAGATATGGTTGATTTGCCGATCCCCGGTAACGATGACGGTATCCGCTCGGTTGAACTGATCATGTCTCACTTGGCTGACGCTGTTGTCGCAGGCAAGAAAAACATCGTTGTAAAGAACGAAGGTAAAGACGGCAAAGGCCGCCGAGGCAAACCTGTTCAGCTACCGCGTCCGATGGTTAAATCGGCCGCTCAGATTGCTAAGGAAAAGGCGATGGCCGAAGCCGCTGAAGCGAAAGCTGCTGCCGCCGCTGCTGGTCCTGAAGCGGAAGCTGCTGCCGAAGCGCCGGCTCCTGAAGCCACTGAATAACGTGGTTTGTAGAAGTTTTTAAACCGCCGGACATGAACGTGGAACGGGCTGCCCGCCTGTTGGCGACTTTTATCGAATCACTTCGATCCGGCGACTTTACTGCGACCGCTTAGGCTGAACCTACCGGTCGCATTAATGTCATTCATGACCAAGGTACCCGAGCCCGTTCTGGCTCTCGGTATGAATTACTGATTTACAAAAGTACGAACGACCGACGACAGATGTCGAATCACGTAGAAGAATAAGGGAAGACTATGGCTGCCATTTCAGCAAAAGACGTCAGCGAACTGAGAAAACAAACGGGTGCGGGAATGATGGACTGCAAGAAGGCACTTGCATCATCAGATGGCGATTACGACGGTGCGCTAGAGTACCTCCGCAAAAAAGGCCAAAAAGTTGTTGCCAAACGCGCCGGCAAAGATGCCTCCGAAGGTGTTGTTGTCGCAATGACAAACGACAGTGGCGACAAAGGAATTCTTATGTCGGTCAGCTGTGAGACTGATTTTGCTGCCAAGAACGAAATGTTCTTGGCCGCCGTGAAAGAGATCAGCGAACTAGCCATGGCGGAAATGCCAGCGACCACTGAAGACCTTCTGGCTCTTACGATCGGCGAAGAAACCGTTGCTGCCAAGCTTGAGGGGATGACGGCGATTACTGGCGAGAAAACCGAGATCTCAAACTATCACGTCGTTTCCGGTGAGAAGATTCAAACGTACATTCACGCCGGTAGCAAGATCGGCGTCGTTGTCTCGTACAAGGACGGCGGCAAGGGTGAAGAGGCAGCCAAGTTCTTCCGCAATGTCGCCATGCACATCGCCGCGATGAATCCTTCGGGCATGACTCCAGATGAGTTTGACGCAGATTTCGTTGCCAAAGAAACAGAAGCTCTTCAAGCTCAGATCAAAGCTGAAAACGAGGCGATCGAAGCAGAGAACCCTGGCTTGCCGGAAGCGAATCGCAAGCCTCTGAAGAAAGTGCCGCAGTATGTTAGCAAGCTACAGCTTACGCCTGAAGTGATGGCTGCTGCTGAGGAAGCGATCAAGGCAGAATTGCAGGCCGAAGGCAAGCCTGAGAAGATCTGGGACAAAATCTTGCCGGGCAAACTAGAGCGTTTTGTCGCCGACAACACACAGCTTGACCAAGAGCGTTGCTTGTTGAGTCAGTTCTTCGCACTCGACGACACTAAGACTGTTGCTCAAGCCGTTGCCGATTTCGCCGACGGAGCCGAATTGGTTGAATTCAAGCGTGCCTCAGTTGGTTAGTGCTTTCGACCGA
>CAYTPS010000279.1:0-313 GCA_964439245.1 uncultured Pirellulaceae bacterium
CGATGGGTGCACCTGCCGTTTTCTGGTTGAACAAAGACCGGGCTCATGATGCTCAGTTGATTGCCAAAGTCAACGAGTATCTTAAGGACCATGATACTGATGGGCTGCAAGTCGAAATACTTGCTCCCGGTGAGGCGACTAACTTCACACTGGCGCGGGTGAAGGATGGTAAAGACACGCTTTCGGTGACAGGAAACGTATTGCGTGATTATTTGACAGACTTGTTTCCGATCTTAGAACTTGGCACCAGTGCCAAAATGCTCTCGATCGTTCCGTTGATGAATGGCGGCGGCCTGTTTGAAACTGGGGCGGG
>CAYTPS010000279.1:323-7037 GCA_964439245.1 uncultured Pirellulaceae bacterium
CCTAAACACGTTCAACAGTTTGTCGAAGAGAATCACCTGCGGTGGGATTCACTTGGTGAGTTTCTAGCATTAGCCGTTTCGCTCGAACATTATGCCGATGTGGCGTCCAATCCCAAAGCAAAAGTGCTCTCCGAAGCGCTCGACGATGCCACCGGAAAATTGCTGGATCAAGGGAAATCTCCCTCGCGCAAAGCCGGTGAGTTGGACAATCGCGGCAGCCATTTCTATCTTGCACTGTACTGGGCTCAAGCACTCGCCAAACAAGACACCGATGCAGTTCTCAAGACTCGCTTCAACGCACTGGCAGAGAAGCTTGCCGAGAGTGAATCCGCAATCGTGGCAGAACTGAACGAGGTTCAGGGGCAGCCAGTTGAAATTGACGGATACTATCTGCCGGCTGAGAGCAAGGTTGCCGCCGCGATGCGACCAGCCAAGGTGCTCAACGACGCGCTGGCGACTCTCTAGAATCGTCAGTGGTGTCAGCAAGATAGATTGCCAAGTTCATGAAACAAATACTCGCCATCATCAAACCGTACTTGGCTGAAAAAGTCATTGAAGCGATCTCTTCGGACGCGGTCGAGCAGGTGATCATCCGTGAGGTCAAGGGTTATGGCCGCCAGAAGAACTATCTTGAGAGTTACAGCGAGAACGAGTACTCGTTGGCGTTTGTTCCCAAGGTCGAAATCTCAGTCTGGGTCGATGATGATCAAGTCGATACGGTAGTCGACAAAATCGTGAAAGTTTCGCGGACGGGTAGGCTTGGCGACGGAAAAATCATGGTTTTGCCAGCTGTCGTGCCGCTGATCTAGTGGTCTGTTATGGCATTAAAACCTCGACAATCCAAAGCGAACTGGCCAATGTAAAAGGATATGCCGATACCCAAATTAGCCTCTTGGGGTAAAATCAATTCTGCGAATCCTCCTTTGGTCCATCAGCTCGAATCACTAATCTCAAGTTCAAGAAATATTTGCTGGAATCAGATCTATGATCCAATCAATGTTCACGTTGCCGACCCTCAAGATGTTTTTTGTGTTGTCCTTGGTATTGGCGGCCAGCACAATGACACAAGCGGAAGACAACGTGAGTTTTGAACATCAGATCAAACCGTTTCTCAATAAGTACTGTATCGAGTGTCACCAAGGAGAAGACGCCGATTCATTCCGGATGGACAACGACGAAATGATGGATTACGTCGAACCCGGTGATGCCGAGAATAGCGATCTCTACTCGCACATGTTGCTCGAAGAAGACGACGACATGGTGATGCCACCGATCGATCATTCACCGCGCCCCAGCGGCCCAGAGATCATGCTGGTCAAGACATGGATTCAGCAGGGCGCTAACACTGGCGGTGACCAAGACACCAATGCGGCTGCTCCTCCTGTTGCACCCGCGCCGACGTCTAACTTTGAAAAACACATTTACAATGCCGTTGGATCGCTTCACCCTGCTGCGGTTCACTTACCGATAGGCTTGCTGCTGGCTGCGGGACTGTTTAGTTTTCTGTCGCTGCGAGGCAGCTTTGTCATGAGCGATTGTGCATACTATTGCTTGTGGTTGGGAACATTGGGGGCGATCATCGCCTGCGTCTCCGGATGGTGGTACAGCCCAATGGAACATCGTGGCACTGTAGTCGAACTTAACGACCTGCTTGACCAGACTCACAAAGTTTTCTGGCATCGTACCGGTGGTTTGGTTGTGACCATTGTCGCGTTTCTGGTTTGTGTAATCGCCAAGCGTACTCGTGATACCGATCCGGACGAAGGGACGTTTTGGAAGCTAGGCGCGATCTTGGTCGCAGCTGCGATTGGTTGGGTTGGCCACGAAGGTGGTGAATTGACCTACGGTAAGGACCACTACAAGGACCTCGACGCAATCATCGAGATGGTCGTCGATCCAGACAAAGCGGGACAGCCTGCTGCAGCGTCTGATGTTGGGGACGCTTCTTCGGATGTCGAGGCGGAACCAAGCCCTACCAATGATATCTAAACACTTATTCGTGACAGATGGTTAATGGAAGAACTTCCAAGCCAAAAGCAAATCATTGCCGAGTTGAAGGCTGATCGTGAGCAGGCGCTGGCGAAGTATTTTTCAGCGCTTCGATCGCGTTTAGAGAAAGTGGTTCGGTTTCGGCTGGACTATCGGTTGAAGGGCCGCGTTAGCGAGTCAGATATTCTTCAAGAGACCTACGTGCGCGCTGCGCAACGGCTCGATAGCTTTCTTCAGAAGCCCTCGATGCCAATATTCGTCTGGCTCAGATTGGAAACGCAGCAACACTTGTTGGACGTTTATCGCAAACACTTCGACGCATCCAAACGCGACGTCCGTAAAGAGATCTCCTTCACTCGGCCGGCACATGGCAACGCGGGCGACACGTCGATGGCATTGGCGGCGCATCTGGTCGCTCAGATGACTTCGGTCAGCCAGCTTATTGAGAAATCTGCGAAAATCGCTGCACTTGAAGGCACCCTCAACGAAATGTCGGAGTTGGACCGGGAAGTGATTGCCCTACGGCATTTTGAGGAGCTCTCAAACATTGAGACCGCTGAAGTACTGGGAATCGAGCCATCGGCGGCAAGCAAGCGTTATTTGCGAGCTTTGAAGCGGTTGAGAGAGATTTTGGAACTGATGCCGGGATTTCAAGGTCCCGAAAGCCAGTTATAGCCGTGCTATAATGTGGTACATGTGCGCTACGGAATTCGTCCGGCTCGTACCAATCTCCCAGTTCTTCGGTGGGATGCGTATTCAGCTTTAAAGTGCGGCCAGTTTCAATCATGAATCCAGATCCTGTTTCAAAAATCCAGTCGCCCAATTCTGGCGAACTGCTTGAACAAGTGGTCGAGCGGTTCACTGAAGAAGTTCGCGCTGGAAATAATCCCGATGTGGATCAATGGGTCCAAGATCATCCACACTTGTCGGAAGAGTTGACCGATCTGCTTTCCTCGGTTGCGATGATCGAGGGATTGAAAAACTTCTCGCCGTCGACGTCTCTTCCACAATCTCGTTTCGCTAATGTGGAAATCCCGGACTACTTGGGTGAGTACAAGATCGTTCGTGAAATTGGCCGTGGAGGAATGGGCATCGTTCTGGAAGCCGTTCACGAAACGTTAGGCCGCCGGGTTGCGATCAAAGTGATGGTGCCAGGGGCTTTGACGAATCCTAGCCATTTCGAACGCTTTCATCGTGAAGCGGTTGCGGCCGCCAGCTTGCACCACACAAACATCGTCAGCGTATTTGGGGCGGGCGAAGATCAAGGATTTCATTTTTATGTGATGGAGTTCGTTGACGGGCAATCGATAAGTCAGATGCTGAAGAAACATATCAGCGAAAATCAGGAAACGGCTGAGTTCCGTACTCCGTCGTCTACAGCCGGCGGCGCCGACACGGCGGATCATGAGAGTCAGAAGATCGAACTCAAATACAGCCCTGAACCTACCGAAATGGCAGACGCCGATTTGGGGGCTGACCGCTACAAATGGGTTGCCGAAACCGGAGTTCAGATCGCCGATGCGTTGTCCTACGCTCACGAAAAAGAAATTTTGCATCGCGACATCAAGCCTGCCAATCTTGTTCTAGATCACAACGACACGGTTTGGTTAACGGATTTTGGATTGGCCAAGTCTCTTCATGGTGAGGTCGATCAAACTGTCGTGACCAAGACGGGGGACATCCTTGGTACGCCCCAATATATGGCACCCGAGTCGTTTGCCGGGAAATACGATTGTCGCAGCGAAACCTATTGTCTAGGTCTAACCCTGTACGAGCTAGCCACACTCAAACCGGCTTTCGCCAACGCGTCAACTCCCGAAGTGATTCGCGCTGTCACCGCAGCGTCTCCGACGGCGCCGCGGAAAGTTGACCCGCGTTTGCCGGCCGACCTTAGCACAGTGATTGAAAAAGCAATCGCCAAAGAGCCAAACCAACGGTATCAGACAGCTGCTGAGTTGAGAGACGACTTGCGGGCTTTCGTGGAAGACCGACCGATTTCAGCGCGACGGACGACCATGCTTGGCCAGTTCATGCGATTCAGCCGCCGCAACCCCTTGGCGGCCTCATTGATGGGGCTGCTTGTGCTGACGTTGGGGTTGTTGGCAGCAACAGCAGCAGTAGGGTATTGGGCGACCAGCAGCGCGCTTGACGACTTGCGTGAAAAGCAAATTCGCCTGCAAGAGGAGCAAGTCCGGACAAACGCAGCGTTGCAATTGGCCGATGAGAATGCAAAGAAAATTGAAAGTCAATTTCAGCGTGCTGAAACCAACGTCGATGTGGCTTTGGAAGCTTTTGACCAAGTGTTCCGGCAGCTGATCTCGCGCGGTACCGGCCGCGCTGGCGATCTGGATATTGATGGTTTTCAACAGATTGCGGGGGTCGAACGGGCCATCACCGAAGACGATGCACAGTTCGTCGAAGAACTGCTCGAGTTCTATCATCGTTTGGCCATCGACAGTGACCACAACAGCGATTTTCGTACACAATCGGCGACCGCGTCGCGACGAATCGCCAATGTGTATCGATTGGTAGGCAAGAACGAGAAAGCAATTGAAGCGTATACGCGTGCCATCGAAACGTTTGAAGAACTGGCTGAAGAGCAACCGCTTTCGGTCGATGCACTTCTCAACGCGGTTGCCACACGCAATGAGAGGTCAAGTCTGATGGGCGCGACGGGGAAGTGGCGAGAGGCCCTGACGGATTTGGTCAAGTCGCGCGACCAATTGACCTATCATCTTCAGTCCGAGGATGCTGAAGTGAAATTGTATTTTGTCCGGACGCTCAACCAGCTAACAGCGGGACCTGTGAAAATGATGTTTGCACGAATGCCACAGAATGAATCAAGCAATTTCTCTGGCCCCCAAGGTGTAGATCTTTACAAACCTATCGTGGACGGCAATCTCCAAGCGGCGCCCTTTGGTGACATGATACAGCAGGTTCGGAACCAAGCGATTGAAGCCGTAGTGATATCCCAGTTGTTGCATGAACAGCGCCCTCGCGATGTTGAAGTGGGCGTAACGCGTGCGGAGAGTCTTTGTCATTTAGCACAGATCGAACGAATGCTTGGCGGCGAGGCGCGCGTGCCGTTGACGGCCGCGATCGAGCAACTTAACGCTTTACAAAAGAAGACTCCTGACCAGCCTCAGTTCCAATACCTGTTGTCGCTGACTAAGGCGATTGCATCGCAGGATGAGCGTCCGCAGAGATCTTTGACGTTGTTGAAGGAAGCCAAGACAACGTTGGAGATGCTCGTCGATCGATACGAGAAAATTCTGTCCTACCGCCAGCTGTATTCGGTTGTTTGTATTCAGTTGGCGGCCCTCCAGATCGACGCGGACCAACTTGCCGCAGCCGGTGGCAACCTGACCTTGGCCGGAGACTTAATGGTGCAACTTCGAAATGACGCTGGACGCGATTTGGGATCAAGAATCAATCGCCAAAAATTGATCAGGCAGTTTCAATTGCTCAGCGACGCCCATGCGGCAAACGGAGATTTCGAAACGGCGGCCGAAGTCGAATTCGCGGTAGACCGGATCCTGCGGAAGCTTGATCGGAAATAGATCCTAGAAACTACCGAAGCGAAATAGGCGATCGCCCCTCTACTGGTTGTCGGCGGGTGGAGAGACCGATTGAACGGCAAGTCGCTACGGGATTCACGAGTGCCCTCGAACCGGCCTGCGGGGGTAGATTACGGTCTCATGCCGGTTTGGCCGCTCATAGGGCGAACTTTGAGGGCGGTCACTTTGTCTTTTGACACATTGTAAGTCTTCGTAACCAAGGCTGAAGATTTCCCTTTAAGGTTGACGAAACCAATTTTGAGATGAAAATAGCAACATCAGGTTCGTTAGATACTTAATTACCGTCCGTTTACCAAACAACGACCACCGTTGATCACAAATTGCAATGTTTAGCCACCGATCCCTCAACCTTTGCTGTTGTCGATCTGCCTAATGCTGCTGGCTCCGGATCGATCGAATTGCACTTTTTTTGCCACACGACCGCGGGGATCCCTGCGGTTTTTTTGTATAACTACCGCAGGGCGTTAACCTTGTTCTCTAAATCAGAACGAACTCACTTACTGATTAACTTAGCCCATGAATGACCAACCTGAAGCAACCAAAGAGGCGCAGCAAACCGCTGGTGACGCCGCTGCTTCGTCCCCGCCCGCTTCTACGCCGCTGGTCCAACTGAACCAAGATGCTCCGGCGACTTCTGCTGGGGCAGAAGAGGTTCAGTTGCAACCCGCACCCATTAGCGACGAAAGCCTGATCTCGGCTGATTCTGCCCCGGCAGATTTAGTGAAGTGGGGTTTGCAACATTTTGCTGATCGCCGCATTGTGCTGACAAGTTCTTTCGGGATGGAGGGTTGTGCGTTAATCGACATGTGCGACAAAGCTGTCAAAGAATTTGATCTCGATCGGATGACAGTCGCCTACATTGATACGGGCTTCTTCTTTCCCGAAACACACTCGTTGCGAAAGAAACTGACAGAACGCTATGACAGTTTAGACTTCGTCGCTTGGGAGACAGACGTTTCGATCAAAGAACAGGCCGAAGATTATGGCAATGAGTTGTGGAAGAACAATCCGAATCTTTGCTGCCACATCCGCAAAGTTGTCCCTATGAAGCAGAACGTAGTCAATTACGACGTCTGGATCACAGCGCTGCGCCGTTCGCAAACCAAATCACGCGCCAACACCGAAGTCGTTAGTTGGGATTGGAAAT
>CAYTPS010000280.1:0-3763 GCA_964439245.1 uncultured Pirellulaceae bacterium
TCAAACAGAACAACACAACGCGAAGGAAGTTGAGAAAGCATTTTTCATGAACGGTACCCCTCAGACTGTCAGTGCGCTTGATCAACTTCCCAGCAACGTGGCAGCCCCTCTACCAAGAGCCCACCAAATCGACTTCAATTGATTTGTGTAGATAACAAACATCGATATGATGCGAGAGTCATCGGCTGCTCAAATTCGCAGTTCATATCAACCATCCTTTTCGGCAAGGTTTAACGCGTGTCCGAGTCTTCCAACATCGAAGTTCATCTTTACACCGACGGCGGTTGCAGCGGCAATCCAGGTCCCGGCGGTTGGGCGTATCTGATGCGTCACCTCCCGTCAGGCAAAGAAGCCGAAAAATCTGGTGCGATGAAGAACACCACAAACAACCAAATGGAATTAATGGCTGTCATCGAAGGACTTTCTGCACTAAAGCGCCCCTGTCAAGTGGAGTTGTTCACCGACAGCGTCTATGTTGGCAAAGGCATGACCGAATGGATGATTAAGTGGAAACAAAACGGCTGGCAACGCAAAGAAAAAGGAAAGTTCGTTCCTGTAAAGAACTGTGAACTCTGGAAACGCTTGGACGAGCAAATTGGCCGACACAAGGTAAAATACACGCGTGTCGCCGGCCATAGCGGCCATAAAGAGAACGATCGCGTAGATGAACTGGCCGTGGCCGCTTATCAGAAATATCTCTAAGTGTTGAGACATTGCTTTCAAGGTCTGATTTGGGTCTCGGTTGGCTGCTTTTTCCTTTGGGCGGCCGGAGCAATCTACTACATGCCTTGGCTGCCGGTGTGGCTCCGGATCGCGTGTAGTGCTGGCTATGTCATTGGCTTTATCGCATGGATCATTCGTTCCAAACATCGGCACGCAACACGCGCAGCGCTCGCGGTCTCTATTGTTGCAATTTTTCTGCTGACCCTGCTAATTCGGCCATCTAACGACCGCAACTGGGTGGAAGATCAAGCGCGAGTCGCCAAGGTTGAGATCATTGATGGAATTGTGAATATCAAAAACTTCCGCAACTTCCAATATCGCAGTACAACTGACTTTGACCCAATCTTCGAAAGAAAATCTTTTCGCTTGGAAGAACTAAATAGCGTTTCACTCATTATTCAGAAGTTCACGGCCTCTGAAGGACTGGCTCATGTCTTGCTGAGTTTCGGAATTGCGGAAGATTCTTTCGAAAGCGAAATTGAAGAAAAATACTTCTGTCTATCGATCGAAGTACGTCGTGAGAAAGGCGAGTCCTACAGCCCAATTGAGGGAGTATACCGGAACTATGAAGTGACACATGTGATCGGCGATGAGCGCGATTTAATTGGAGTGCGAACCGTCCATCGTCCAAACGATCGCGTATGGCTGTACCCCCTTAAAGCGACACCGCAACAAGTCCAAAAGTTGTTTTTAGGTTTCGTTGATCGAATAAATCACTTGGATTCCAATCCAGAATTCTACAACACCTTCTTAAACAACTGCGCTAATGGGATCACTCGCCAAACCTATGAACTTACGCCCGAACCAATCAATTGGCTCGATCCGCGGATCGTCCTGCCGGGATTCAGCGATTCGTTTGCTTACGAAAACGGTTTGATCAATAATGCGAAAAATAAAACCTTCGAAGAAGTAAAACGCAATGCTCGAATTGATATTCGGGCACGGGAGGCAGGGATCTCAGAAGACTTCTCTCTAAAGATTCGTGGGCGATGACTGTCTGGCAACGTTCACCTAGCTGCAATACAACAAAGCTTCAGCACAATTAAATTGCCTATCTGGTAAAGTCATGGGTTCGCATTGCCTACGTTTTCTGGGAGAAGTCACATAAAGTTGTCAAAACAGGAAAGTTGTAGGCTCATAAAAACTGGCAACGCTAGCCAGAGATAAAAAACTGCTTTGCCTACTTGTCCATCGCTGAATTTCTGGCCACTAGGCACAGAGAAGTATAAAATGAGAGCTGGCAAAGATACCGTTTTGAAAATTCATCACCGAATCACAAATGTCGAACGCTCCCCTCTTCTCAAAAACTAACTTTAGTTGGCGACCAACGGTGATGGCCGTTGCGTGTATCGCGCTGTTTTTGTTTGACTCGCCCAGCGATGCTGCGCTGATGGTATTCGCTCGCCCCCAAGTTCAAGTTGAGCCGGACAAAAGTAACAAGGCCGCCGAACAGCTTGCCACTAGTGCCAGCAACGCGCAGAACAACGATGATTTCAAATTCGCTCAGAAGCAATGGGAGAAATTGGTCGCTCAACACCCGAACTGGTCAAAAATTGCCACGGCAAAATTGAACCTAGGCATCTGCCTGTTCCAACAAAACAAGTATGCCGAGGCTATCGCACCGATCAGATCAGCCGTCGAGGCGGGTGACAACTCGCTGAACATACCGAAGTCGTTACTGTTTCTGGGATTTTCTCAAATGAAACATGGCGACCAACTTGCGCTTTCCAAATCGGCCAAGGAACAAACGCAAGGCGGCATGTTCCTTACGACTGCCACGCAAACGCTGGGGAAGATCGTCAGGGAGTATCCTGACTACCCCGATGCAGACCAAGCCCTCTATTTTCAAGGGCAATCGTTCTACAAACTTGGCCGCTACGACGAAGCGGTCGCTGCGTTTGAAGGATTGGACGCATTCGAAGATGCGAAATTCAAACAAGCCGTACAGTACGATCTTGCCGCCGCCTACCAACAGACGGGCAAATTCGACCAGGCTCTCAATGCCTTCGAAGAGTATTTGAAAACCGTACCGACCGAGGACTTCGAAGCGATCGACGATATCAATCTGCAGATCGCTAAACTCAACATACGTTTGGCAACTGCCGCTCAGCGCCGGCAGGAATTGGTAGAAGCAGTCGAACTTTTGAAACAAGCCGACCAGCGGTTAAGTCGCATCTCGGAAAACCCACAATCAACGTTTTATGCAGACGCGTGCTTTGACCAAGCCATGGTCGCAGGCCAACTGGAAGATTTCCCTAGGGCAGCCAAACTATTTGCGAAAGCAGCTTCTGATCAAGACTCGCCTAATGCGAGCCAAGCAATGGTAATGGCGGGGCGTGAGTGGATTCGAGCCAAACAATATCCCGTCGCGATCAAGACGCTCAGACCGTTGGCCACCGCTGATTCTCGATTTGGTCTCGAAGCGGTCATTTTGCTTTCCAATGCCTACCGCAACAGCGGCTCACCTGAAAAAGCCACCGCACTTACCGAATCGTGGATTGAGAAATCGTCCGATGCTCCGCGGTACGTTGTGCTGCTGATGGAAAATGCGGAAGCAGCTTACGCCACACCAAAAATGAAACCCGTGGCCGCAGAACGGTTTGTAGAAATCGCGGACAAGTTCCCCCAAGATCGTGCAGCACCTGAAGCGCTTTTCAACGCAACTGCCGCGTGGTGGGAATCCTTCGAGACAGATAAATCGATCCAATCAGCAGAGCGGTTTTTAAGTGACCATTCAGATCATCGGTTGGCTTTGGAAGTTCGGGAGATCCTAGGGGATGCCCAACTGGTAAAAAAAGACTTCTCCGCAGGCGAGCAAACCTTTCGAGCGCTGGCCAAAGAGTTTCCCGACAGCAAACAACAGCCTCACTGGGCGTTGAGAAATGGATGGGCACTCTATCTTCAAGGCAAATATCCCGAAACCGAAACTTGGTTGACCGAACGACTTGACTCGTTCAAGCTTCCCAAGCGCGTCTCAGAAGCACAGCACTGGATTGGTGCAAGTCAGTACCAGCAGAAAAAGTATGCAGATGCGATTGTC
>CAYTPS010000280.1:3773-7029 GCA_964439245.1 uncultured Pirellulaceae bacterium
CATTGTTGTCCTTACAAGAGTCCCTTGATACTGCTGAACAATGGGATCGCGCAGACGAAACGACATTGGCATTACTTAGATGTCATTTGGCGACAAGCAATATCGACCAAGCCGAACAAGTCGCCGCCAAAATCAAAACTCAATTCCCAAGATCGCCGGCCGTTGCAGAATCCGTTTTTCGAATCGGCGAGGCACTTTATGACAACAATCAACTCGATGATGCGCTTACTCAGTATCAAAAGCTGTTGAAGCAGTTCCCAGATTCTGAATTTGTTCCTGCCTCCCTACTTGGACAAGGTTGGGCGCTACTAAGAACAGAGAAAGCGAAAGAGGCAGAGAAATTTTTCGACGAACTGATCGAACGTTTTCCGAATAGTCGGATTACCGAACAGGCTCGGATGGCCCGCAGTATCGCGCATCGAAAACTTGGAAAATCCGCGGAAGCAATCAAAGCGCTTCAGCAGTTCATATCGACCGCACCCGAGGGAGACGCCAAAAACAGCAGCCGTTTTGAACTAGGCTTGGCTTACGTTGAAAATGAAAACTGGGAACAAGCGGAAAAAGTCTTTCGTGGCCTCTTGGATCTGCCTGATGAGAATCGTCTAGCTGACAGAACGCGTTATGAATTGGCGTGGGCCCTAGAGTCACTCAACCGACCTACTGACGCCACGAATCAGTTTCAAGATTTAGCCACGAGGTTTCCGCAAAGCCCTTTGGCGGCCGAGGCGAATTTTAAAGTCGCCACTGCACTTTACGAGCAAGAAAAATACGATGCGGCGTCTAAGTTTTACAACAGGGTAATTGACGGTTCAAAAGCGTCCGACGGGTTGATGGAAAAGGCACTCTACAAGCTTGCTTGGTCCAGCTACAAACAAAAACAGTTTGCGGACGCGGCTGAACGATTTGCCGAACAAATCTCAAAATTCTCTGAGGGGGAACTTGCCGCTGACGGACGGTTCATGCTGGCTCAGTCGTGGTTCGAGAATGAGAACTATGAAAAGGCGCTGGAAGCATACGTGGTTGCAAAACCAATCGTCTTAGAATCGAAAGACACGCCCAACCGATTGAAATGGCTTACCTTGATCAATGGTGCCAAAAGTGCGAATCAACAAAAGCGATGGCAACAAGCCATTGATTTTGCGTTGCCTCTGACCAACAGCCGAGCCGACCAAGAAACGCAAAATGAAGCTTGGTTCGAAATTGGTCAAGCACGGATGGGACTAAAGCAAGAAGATGCCGCGATCGACGCTTGGCAAAAAGCTTCCGCCAGCTCAGGAAAAGTAGGAGCTCACGCGCGCGTCATGAAAGGAGACATGCTGTTCAAACATAAACGATTCGACGAAGCCATCGACGAATTTAAAATGGTGTTCTACGGGTTCGGTGGAACTGAGTCCCCGCCTGAGATCCGCTCCTTGCAAGCTTACGCCGTTTATGAATCTGCCAGATGCAGTTATGTTCGCATCTCAAAGGCATCAGATCGAATGAAGGCTAAGTTGATCGACGACTGTATCGAACGTTTTACCTATTTGGTTGAAAACTACCCGGACCAATCCTTGGCCAAAGACGCTCTAAAACAACTGGAAACTTTGAAGACGATCAAAAACAACCCCACCAATGCTCTTCGGTAACAAACTCAAAACTACCCTGTCGTACCCTCTCCATTTTCAAACTTCGACCATCGGATATAGGTCTGCAGTCACAACCATCGCCAGTAGACATACGCAGGCCAGATGAAACAGGCGATCGGCTGGATGATGATGGTGATGCGGAGCCCTCAATTGGCCGATCTACGCGTTGATGCGAGAATGAAAGGAGGCAGATGCGATGACGGGATGTCGCTGTCGACCCCAACAATCAATCAACGTTTCGTTACAATCTTCACACTGTGAACGGGCACAGTATATCGCGTGCTCAAGGGATCAAACCAACGCTGGCGGTGACCTTGGGAAGGCTGTTAATGCATTTTTATTTAGGTTGGGGCAGGAATGCTCCGCATCTTTCTGAAGGGACCAACTATCTTTTGATGCAGCAACCCGTCCAACATGAGAACGCGAGAATCGTGCGACACCTATTATTGGTGGTACGCAACTCAAGTGCTAAAACATGTCGGCAGTGATCAATGGAATCAGAGGAACAACACTCTCAGCCCCATGCTGATCAACACACAACAACGAGAAGGGGAGCACGCTAGTAGCTGACATCCCTGTGAACCTGCGCCTGATCGGCGGGGAGCCTATGGTGGCCGTTTGTACGTCATGAATATGAACTTGCTATCTTTAGACGTACGGCACCGACGGCTGCCCTTGTATCGAAAAACCAACAAATAAGAAACACCTTGTCCAAACCACGAATTGCAATCACGATGGGCGACCCCGCTGGCGTCGGCCCTGAACTGTGTCTTCGGCTGCTTGCCAACCAAGCGATCCGCTCGATTTGTACGCCGATCATTTTTGGAGATCGAGACCTGCTAATGCGCGTCGGTGCGGCGACTGAACTGGCGACGGATTTTGATCAAATCGAATTAGGTGCCACTGGTCAACTGTCTCTTGAAGCGCTTGATAAAGTCGACGGGCCTGCAATCGCGCATGTACGTTCCCTTGATGCAGAGCAGGTTCAACCTGGGCATATGGATGCCAACACAGGGCAGGGGAGTTTTGATTACATCGAGGCCGCCATTGCTGCGGCACAGGCTGAACACATCGACGCGGTCGTTACCGGTCCTATCAACAAAAAGGCTTGGGATGCAGCTGGAATTTCATTTCCGGGTCACACGGAACTGTTCGCCGATCGCTGCAAATGCGAGCGCTTCTGCATGATGATGTATTCGCCTGCCTTTAGCTGTTCATTGGTGACGACGCATGTTGGGTACACTTCCGTGCCGGAAGAAATGACACAGGAACGAATCGTTGAAGTGATCCAGCTGTCGCATGATGCCATCAAACGCATCGAGCAACGCACTCCCGAAATCGCGGTGCTAGGACTCAACCCTCATGCTGGCGAACACGGACTTTTTGGCAACCAGGAAGAAGAAAGATTGATTGTTCCCGCGATGGAGGCCGCCCGAGCAAAAGGGATTTGCACCACCGGACCATTGCCACCGGATACAGGCTTTCTTCCAAAGAAACGCGCTGCCACCGACGTTTACATTTGCATGTACCACGATCAAGGACTGATCCCCTTCAAAGCATTCAACTTCGACAGTGGCGTCAATATAACGTTGGGCCTACCGATGGTTCGCACTAGCGTGGATCATGGC
>CAYTPS010000281.1:0-7001 GCA_964439245.1 uncultured Pirellulaceae bacterium
TTAAGATATCGTTTCCGTCACCGCCGTATATTTTGTCATCGCCACTATCTCCGCGGATGGTGTCGCGGCGGTTGCGACCGTAGAGCCTGTCTACTCCATCCCAGCCACGAAGGTTGTCGTTGCCGCCTTCTCCATAGAGCCGATCATCACCGAACTGCCCGCGTAGGATATCGTTGCCATCTCCCCCCAAGAGGACATCGTTTCCGTTGCCTCCATAAAGTTTGTCGTTGCCGCTACCTCCCTCAAGTCGGTCGTTACCGTCTTCCCCTCGAATTTCGGTGTTGATCAACAGCGAACTGGTCACGGTATCGTTGCCGCTACCGGCGAACACTCTCAGGCTGCTAACATCGGAATAGCTAAAGAATTGCGTTAACGCGGGATCATTGTTGATGCTGACCGTGAAGCCTTGGGAATCAGCACTACCAACTAAAGCAATTGTGTCGTCAGTTGCGTCGCCCGACACGACTAGTGCTCCAGTTTGTGAGTTAAAGGTCACTGCTGACAACATAGTGCGGTCTTCAAGCGTTTCAATGACCAAACAACTCGGCGACGAACCTTCTAGGTGTCTTTGGGTTCTGCTGCCTTCGACGAAGTTGGTGATGGCACGTAAGGCTAGATTGGAGAAACGGGATAGCATGCCGAAGCTTTCAGATAGTAGAGGAGGAATAGGGAAGCGATCACACTGATTTCGGTTTGGTTTCAAATCGAAACTCGTTCCAGAATCAGCGCTGTTTTTGATTCAGGCAGGAAAAGGAGGGCCCAGACGTTGTTGCGTGAAGATGCGTCAAAGCGTTTGCAAAGTGCTGACGCTTTTTCCAAACCGAAACCAAAAAAAAGGAACTTGGGGAAATGCAATTTTTTTTGGCTTACGGTGGATTCGCGTGCAGGTCTAACACGCCTGTAGATTGACTACCGAGCTTGGAAGATCGTCACGTTGCTTCAGAACTATAGCGAACGCTCCCGCACTGACAAGATAGACTCTCGTAAGCAGCGGGAAAACACGGGCTTTCTGTAATAAAGTTTTTCTGAAGCTGGTGCTAGTAAAGGAAAAAGCGAATCCCAGACAATCTCTAAGAACGTACTGCTCATGTTCGGGGACGCCGATGCGATACTCAACAGCCATGTCTTTTGTTGGTAAGAATTTCTTGGTACTCTCACGAGCCAACGGTGTCTTCATCCCATTGGTCATAGCCCAACGTACAGTATTCCAATGAAAAAGCTTGTAATCACTTTTATCTCTGATGACCGACCGGGCTTGGTCGAAAAGCTCTCACAAATGGTTCAGCAACATGGTGGCAATTGGCTCGAGAGCAAGATGGCCCAGCTGTCGGGGAAGTTTACAGGCATCATTGAAATCAGCTTGCCTGACCAACAGGTTGCCGTACTCACAAAAGAACTCAAGACGTTGAGCACAGAAGGAATTTCACTGTTGGCCGAAGCGGTCGTTAGTGAGCCCCCGCCGGCCGCACTTAATTCGGGCGAAGTCAACATTCTTGGGCTGGATCGTACGGGTATTGTAAATGAAATATCAACCGCACTGGCTGCCCTTCGCATCAACGTTGAAGAATTTCATAGCTTCGTTGAAGCAGCGCCCATGACTGGTCAGCCCTTGTTTAAGGCGGACCTTGCCATTGGGATCCCCGCAGACGTCGATCTGCAAGAGCTACATGAAAAGCTCGATACAATCTCCCAAAGCTTGAATATCGAATGCACACTCAAAGTAGACGAGTAAGTTCGATTGTGAACCAACCGATCTAGAGAGTGGGTTGACAGTTGGCTTGTCGAGAATGCGTGAAAGTAATAGGCGTCCTGGGTAGAGGTTTCAGGATTACTGAGAGGTAGAATCGCGAGGAACGAAGAATTCAGAATCGAGTGTTTCTTCTGGATTCTCAGCTCCTCAGCCTTTCAAACGCTCTCAGATTCCCTCACGCTTTAATCGCATCTTGCACACAGAGACCGTACATGTAAAGCTAATCTGTGCCACGCTTTAAGGCACCGTCAGACAATCATAGAAGGGGTTTGAAATGTCAGAACAGAAACGCAGAGATATTTCGTTTTCCAGTTGGGAAGATGTCATTGCGGACATCGAAAAATTGGCCAGTTCTGAATTCGAGACCACGGGCAACCATTCATTCGGAAAAATCGTCCAACACTTAGCAACCACCAACGAAATGATCGTGGGGAACGTTACTCCACCAAAGCTTCCGTGGTACATGCGGTTAATGATGCCGCTGATTAAAAACGGCATCCTAAATAAACCTGCTGAGCCGGGATTCAAGTTGCCAAACAGCGCGATGCAAAAATTCTTTTGGTCCGAGGACGATGTCGACCTGCAGGACGCGATCGCGAACTTTCGAGCTTCAGTCAAGGCGTACCGAGACCAGGGGCCTTTGCCGGTCCATCCAGTCTTTGGAAAGGCAACGAAGGAACAAATCGATAAGATGAGCCTTAGCCACGCCGCGATGCACCTGAGCTTTGTGCATCCGAAGTAGAACTTGGGAAAAGACAAAGTTGGAAATGACGCTTCATCGTTGGATGAGGCTACCCGCAAACCGAGGGTTCTTTGCGCTCCTGGTCCCTGTTTCAAGATCCCTGCACGCCGTCTGATTTCTCCCAAATAGTAAAATTTGCCAAACTTGGTGGAAGTTAACCACGAAATTTTGACAACAACTTCGTGAGTGTTTAGCATTAAATCATTGAACTTCGCTAACACTGTTCTATGCACTGGATATGAACGATACGTTTCTAACGACGATTAGGTCAAAACTTCGCGCTATTCTGCGTCGGCGTCGACGTTCTGAAATCAAAACTAGATTTGATGACTCAGATGTGGTTCAAGAAAGCATTCTTCAAATCTGGAAACAAATTGACGCTGGAAATCTGAGAGAATCGAAAGTAAACACGGGTCTTCTTCGCACGATTGCGGCCGGCCACTACTGCAAATTAGTGCGTTTCCATTTGTCAGCAAAACGAGACGTAAACGCCGAAACAGCCGGGTGCGTATTCAGTGCTAATTCGCCCAACGCGGCAGAATCGGCATGTCACACAGAGCAAATTGAACTCCTCATGAACAGTATCGAGTGCCTCGATCCAATCGACCAAGAAATTCTTCTAGGGCGATTTATCGAAGGTCACACTACCGTTCATCTCTCCGAGAGGCTCAACCTCTCTACCTACCTGATTAAGAAGAGACTTCAAAACTCGATCGCAACTCTTGAGCAGTCGATCAACTTAAATGTTTCTTAATTCAAATCGATCGGTAAACTTCAATTCACCTCAACGCGAAATAGTTTCCCCATGAAAGAGGCTTCATCAATAGAAAACGTGGGGGTAGGAGAAGACTTGAAGAACCTGTTTAACGCGGCTATGACCATCGTTCCCAGTCTCTCCGCGGGAAGCATGTTTGGCAAGTATCTTGTCAGGCAGGTGGTCGCCGAACACGACGACGCTTGGCTGATCCGCGCTGACGACCCCGTTCTGAATCGGACGGTAATGCTGAAAATCTATCCTGCAGCATCAGCCGAACCTACGCTTCAAGATGCCAAGATTGAAGGGCGAGCCATAGCCGCTATCGATCATCCCAACATTGTTAACCTTTGGGGTGTCGAGAGTTTCGAGGGCCGGCCTTTTCTTGTGCTCGAATATGTAGACGGAAAGACCCTAGACGAATTTTGTGGTAGTCGACCAATTTCGGAAAAACTGGCTTTGAGCATCGGCCGGCAAATTGCCGAGGGACTTGTCGCCATCCATCAAAGGGGGCTGCTGCATCTTGATCTTAAGCCCAGCAACATAATGTTAACACGCGCGGGCGTAGTCAAAATAATTGATTTCGGCCTCTCGCGAAGAATGGACGAGGTCTCATTTGAAGAAATTGCTGGCTCCCCAGGCTATCTCGCCCCCGAGCGGAGCGCAGACACGCCAAACAAAATAGGAGCGGCAACTGACGTGTTTGGATTGGGAGCAGTCATCTACCGTATGCTCTCCTGTCGGTCTCCGTTCGCAGGAAAAACCAAAAGTGAAACAGTCCTTAATTCGGTAAGAGGCAAGCTGTCGGTAGCTAAGTGGGGCGTTTGGAACGTGTCCGCGAGAACGAAAATCCTTGTCAACTGTTGCCTAGCAAGATCGCCAGAGCACCGCCCGCAAACAGCGGAGGCGGTTTTGAAAAAAATAAAATCCAACCAGCGATACCTTCATCTTCGCTGGCTAGGTTCAATTGGAATCGTAGCAGCATTTACTATTTTAATGTTGGCTTGGCTCTTTCCCGATCCTCTTGCCGCAACAAACTCTTTGTACTCTTCAGCCTCGAGCGCCCAATCAAACAGCTCTAAAGCCGTTGCTCAAGGAGAAAAGGCGCAGTTAAGCACTGGCAGATCGGCGACGGAGGCAACCAGCTCCGTGAAAGAAGTTCTTCTGGATTCAGCGCCTACCATCACGTTCGATCGCCTTCATGATCTCGCCCTGCATTGGTCCATCAGGCATTTGCGTTTTGGCGAATTTGCCGCAGCAGAAAGAGTTCAACTTGAAACTGCTGAAGCCGTGAAAAAGCACTTTCCTGATGCAATCGCCTATCAGCAAAGCTGTGAAGTTAACGCAAGAATATTTGGTTCGCTGGAAGCTCTTGGTTTTGAATCAAAGCTAAAAATTGGTAGCGCTGCAAACCTCACATGTCTAGCATGGCAACAACACGATATAGCGAACTTTTCTGGTAACAAAGACGCAACGCTCAATCTCAAGAAAGCATGGGAGGATTCAAGGGAGATTCTGGACGAGGATCACGGTTGGACAATATTGTGCCATGGAGAATATCTATTGGCCCGATTGAAAGACTTAGAACAACCACTTCCTGCCCAACATGAATTTGATTTACAGGTTCGCAGGCTTCAACATCTCTACGGAGGCGCGAGCAGACTTGAGGCGGAGCTTAACTTTGCGATGATGCGTCGCCTGCTAAATGACTTGGTACAGCAGGGAGTGAGCCACGCGGAGGTTGCCAAATTCTCAGACGAGAAGAAAGATCAGGATCCGGTTCTCCAATTGATACTCAAGCACGGCCGACGAAGCGCGATGGTGGCCAGTCAGTACTATAAGGAACGCCACCTCCGCCAAGCAGGAATAACATCGTTGGTTGGCAACTTCGAATTTTACTGGATGAACAACCAGGAGCAGGCTGGCGAGTACTGTAGGAACGTACTTCAAATTTGCGACGAGACGGCGTCGACCAATTCAATTTGTATGGTGCAGACTCTTTTGATCGAGTCCGAACGAAAGATCCGTAGCCTCAAGTACGCTGCAGCTTGCAAACACCTGCGCAAAGCACGCCATATTGCTCAACTGTTGGTCTCGGAAACAAGAGAGAACACTGCAGAACTTGGAGACCACCAAACACGATTGTGTTGGATGTACTTAAGCAAATGCAACGAAAAACTTAAGCAACTTCGCTCTGTTGGTAGCCCGGCATTAGATTTGGAGGAACGACTATGACGAATCAGTACCGTGGTTTCACGCTTGTCGAATTATTGGTTTCGCTCTCAGTTATCGGAGTTCTATTGGCGATGCTTCTGCCGGCTGCTCAGTCTGTCAGAGAAGCCGCGAGGAGGATCAAGTGCCTTAATAATCTTCGACAGACAGGCTTGGCAGTCCAGAATTTTGCCTCTGCACGCGGCCACTTTCCTACTGCCGGTGCACAGTTGAAAAGCGTATGGGGGATTACAACTATCCCGCAGCAAGTCAGATCTGTTGGAGAATCGGGCAGCTGGCTGTTTCAAATCCTTCCGTTTCTCGAACAGCAAAACGCTTACTCTTTGAGAGATGCGGCAATCGCCAACGGGCACGTTGGATTTGTTTCAGCTTGGCCTTCAAACCCTAGCATCCCTAACTCCGCGCTGGACGATGTTGTAGTTGAGAGCTTTATTTGTCCATCACGCGGGCAGAGAAGGGTCACTGTGAACAACTCCACCAAACTCTCTTGGGTATGTGGTGACTACGCCGCTCCGTGCGGAGTCTGGGGAATCGACGACATCCCGCCTAATAGGACCTTAAATGATGGCACTCTAAACCCAGACAACTTTTTCCGTGGTGATCTAAACCAATGGGGCGGCATCGACACCCTTTTTGAGCAGGCCAAGATTGAGAAGAACTTTTGGATTGGTCTTATTAAGGCTTCCGGCACGGTTGCACAAGTTGGACGCTCCTTCAAGTATTCGAGAATCACTTACGGGAGTGCAACTGACGGATTGTCAAACACGGTTCTCGCCGTCGAAAAGTCTGTGGACGGCCAAACCCCCAACATTGACGAAGGAACAACCAACACGAGCGCGGCCGGAGAGATTTTGGGCATCTACGCGCCAAACTATATGACGAACATGCGTTTTCTCTTGAGCCCTACCAACGGAACGGTACTTCATGCTGACCATGATCTTTCAGTTCACCGTCGAGACCAAGATGAGCGAGGGCCAAACGGACGTGTATTGTTCGAAAGAGGATTTGGAAGTCCACATCCCGACACCGCAAGTTCAATGTGGGGAGATGGTTCGGTTCACTCGGTGAGTATGTCTATTTCTGCCGCCACGTTCTACGACGCCTGCCATCGTAACGACGGCTACGTTTTTGATCGCAACGATTTCTAGCGCCAGACTTAACCTTTAGGCTGTCGTCGCACGAATCCATCAATGACAAAAAGGCCCTCAAATACCAAGTACTTGAGGGCTCAAAACACTTTGACCTCTACTCTGATGTATCGTAGTCGTCGTCAGAGTAGTATTCAGGGCAGCAGTCGTAAGGTGGATTTAAGCAAGGGTAAGTAGGATGGCAATCGTACGGTGGATTCAGGCAAGGATAGGCTTCTAGATCCACGCAAACGTGTTTTACGCCATCTCCTCCACCCGGGTTACCTCCGCCAGGATTTCCTGGATTACCGCCTCCCGGATTACCGCCTCCTGGATAGCCTCCTCCAGGATATCCAGGATAGCCACCACCTGGATTTCCTCCACCTGGATTTCCTC
>CAYTPS010000282.1:0-6895 GCA_964439245.1 uncultured Pirellulaceae bacterium
CCTATACTCCGCCGCCGGAAAGTAATTACTCACTCAGCTTTCTCTCGGACACCCACCGCAATCAAGCTCTGTTTTGAAATCGCCCCCAACGAAAACACTTCATCCTGCAACCTCAGGGCATTGGCCCGAAAAAGTGGTGTGGGGAGGTCTTGCGCAAACCTGCCAGCGGTGGAATGATCGGATCAGGATTCTCTTTTGTCGCACCGCCCTGTTGTGCTGTTTGGTCAGCGTGTCTCTGGCCCTAGAATCCTCTCCTGAAGCGTTTGCTCAAATCCGGAATTCGTCTTTCAGTTCCAGCCTAGACGACGGGCCGTGGCAAAAGTTTCAAAACGCGTCTTCGGCCCGTCCGATGATGGTCTCACCACAGACAGGTGAGCTTGTTCCCGCGCCGACAGGCCCCCTGCCCTCCATCGGTGACGTGCCTCAGTTCTCAACGCCTCCAGCGTCGTCTCCGCCGTTTCAAAATCGGCTTCCGACACCCGCATCACCTCCCGGCACTGAGTCGTTTACCGAAGATTTTTTCTCAACGCCTGCCGAACCGTCGGGGCCTTTTTCGTCTGGCCAAAACTTTCCTGGCAACGCTCAACCGCGGCCAAATCCAAGCAACGGCAATCCACAAAGCGGCTCCTCGAAGATCCAAATCACGGCTCGTGATTCCAAGATGAGCCTAAACTTTAGATCATTCGTCAATCCAAATCGGCCCGACGAGCGTGTGTCGGTGGGCGTGGGCGGTGTACGTATCGTGCTCGATTCGCCCAAGCTTTCGGGCATGAGTGTTTTCAGCGGCGACAAAACGGGCAAAGCCACCATCCTTGCCGACAGTGTTGTCCAGTGGCAACAAACGCTCCCCAATGGCCAACAACAAAACGAACTTTATCTCGAAGGCAACGTCGTGTTCTCAAAGGACCAGCGCGTGGTCTACGCGGATCGCATGTTCTACAACGTCGAAAAGAGTCAGGGGACCATTCTCGACGCCGAGGTGCTAACGCCCGTTCGGGACTACCGAGGTCTGCTGAGGCTCAAGGCAGAAGTCGTCCGCCAAATTGACGACAACAATCTGCAAGCCTTCAACAGCGCTTTCACTTCCAGCCGCTTGGGCGTTCCCAGTTATTGGTTGCAATCCCAGCAGATGGATTTGGTCAAGCAACCCGGACAAAAAACAGATCCAGAAACTGGTGCACTGTTGTTTGATCCGCTTACCGGTCAACCACAGATTGGTGATGACTATTTTGCACGTGCCAGCGGCAACCGAGTTTATTTGGGGGGAGTGCCCATTTTCTCGTGGCCTCAATTTTCCACCAAGCTAAGTGATCCGTCGTTATTTCTGACCGAATTCGCAGTCAACAACGACAATATTTTTGGCACGCAAGTCCACGGAGGATTTGACTTGTATAAAGTCCTCGGGCTGCAAGCGCCGCGCGGAACGCGTTGGACTGGCGTGCTGGACTATCTATCCGAACGTGGTCTCGGGTACGGCACCAAGTTCGATTACACACGGCAAGGGCTGTTCGGAATTCCGGGACAGGTACAGGGGGAGTACAAGAGCTGGTTCATCCGGGACAAAGGCCAAGATTTCCTGGGCCGAAACCGATTCAATCTCACTCCCGAAGAAGATTTCCGCGGACGCGTGATTGCCAGACACCGTCACCAGTTTGCTCCCGGCTATTCACTGCGTGGAGAACTTGGCTACGTATCTGACCGAAATTTTCTGGAACAGTACTACGAGCGCGAATGGGATACACAGAAAGACGCCACGACGGGCCTCTGGCTTGAGCGTAACTTCGGCACGCAAAGCTACAACTTGACGGCCGACGTGCAGATCAACGATTTCTTCACCCAGACCAGTTGGCTGCCGCGTTTTGATCAATTCACCATCGGCCAACCCCTCTTTGGCGACCGAGCACTCTTTAGCAGCCACGCTCATGCAGGATACGCAAAACTGCGAGTGGCCGACGCCCCGACGGACCCGATCGATGCACAGTTTTTTGATCCGTTGGCGTGGGAGACAGACGTGGACGGGTTCCGTTTGGGAACGCGACAGGAATTGAGCATTCCACTGCAAATGGGTCCAACGAAAGTCGTCCCTTATGCGTTGACAGATTTTACGTGGTGGCAGGAAGCGCTCGACGGTAACGATTTGTTTCGCGTTGGCGGGCAAGTCGGTGTTCGGGGTAGCCTGCCTATGTGGAAGGTGGACCCCACGGTTCAAAGTAGTTTGTTGAATCTAAATGGTCTGGCACACAAGGTGACGTTTGATTTTGATGCATCCTACTCCGACGCGTCCCAAGACTTTAACGAATTGCCATTGTACGACGCACTCGATGATGACGCGCAAGAACATTTCCGCCGTCGGTTCGCGTTTAACACATTCGGGATCGCCCCCGGAGGCAATACACCTCTCGAATTTGACGAACGCACTTACGCACTGCGCTCCGGGCTGCAGGGCAATGTTACATCGCCGTCGGCAGAAATTTTTGACGATCTCTCGTTGGTGAAACTGGGCGTGCGTCAGCGCTGGCAAACCAAACGTGGCGCTCCGGGGCGCGAACGGATTGTGGATCTGGTTAATTTTGATGTACAAGCCACCATCTTTCCTGAAGCCGATCGAGACAATTTTGGTTCAGATTTTGGAATGCTGAATTACGATTTCCGCTGGCACGTTGGGGACCGATTATCGATCGTTTCGGACGCACACTTGGATTTTTTCTCGCAAGGATTGCGAACCGTCAGTGTCGGCGCCTACGGTAACCGACCGGATGTTGGTGACCTGTATGTGGGACTGCGTAGTATCGAAGGGCCTATCAGCAGCAACGTACTTACGGCAATTGGTACCTATCGCTTAAGCGACAAATGGGGGCTCAAAGGTGGAGCGCAGGTTGATTTTGGTGAGGTAGGAAGTATCGGCCAGCGTTTGGGCGTGGTGTACATCGGTGAATCGTTCTTAATCGAACTGGGACTCAACTACGATGCCAGTCGAGACAACCTTGGCTTCCGCTTCGGGTTCGAGCCGCGATTCCTGCCAAATTCTCGATTGTTCCGCCCGGGCGGTGTCGCGATTCCTCCAGCCAGTTCAAGATGGCTAGAATAGGTGCGGGCGATCTCACAAGAGATTGGAGGATCTGCGTTGAGACTATTGAAAGTCTCGCGATTTAGGGTGCGTGTGATTTATTCACTGCTGGGCCTCTTTGTCGCCGAAGTCTCAGCCTCTCCTCAAGGAAGGTAGGCACAGAAGGTCGTGCGTCGTCTTGCGGAAGTGTCGACAGAAAAATAGAGGAGAAGAGTGATGAGCAATTTTTTGATTACTTCAATTGTTGGATCAATCGTACTAACGTTGCTTTTGAATTTCTTGCCACTCTTGTTCCCCAATCAAGCGGCAGGTCTTCAGCGCAAATTGGAAGAACATGCCAGACGCTCGATTGAGCAACACGAAGATCAAAACCAACCGAACGTGAAAATCTTCTTTCCGTGGAAAGCAATGATTATCATTTCGCTCCTGCTCACGGTTTTAGTGAACTTGATCAGCTTCTTTTCACGCTGACTTGCGATCTTTGATCCAACCGAATCAGACTGGGCAAGTCATCGGTTTTCTCGAGAGGCTAAAATGGGAGATTGCCGCCATCTGCCGCTGGCTTGGCTTCGCCTCCGGGGGCATCACCCAATCCGCCCTCTCCCGCGTGTCGCGTAAGGATTGTCTTTAGTTCGGTTGCTCCGTTTTTACAGACTTCTTGAAGCTGGTCGGTGAAGCTCACCTTCTGGACTTCCTCTTCGTCGTCCTCAAAATCGTCTTCCTTGCTGACATCGACCAATCCAATGTTGGAATCATTGAGGAACTCTTTGGTGAATTTGTCGATAACCGATCGCAATTGCTTGTCTTTGGCAGAGGCTGCCGCATCGATGCCATTAGCATTTTGCAGCACGTCGTTTGCGGAGAACGCATAGATCTTCATACGCCTGCGAATCAGATTCAGTTGATAGTTGGGAAGTTCAACTAGAAACACAGGCTCCTCGGGCTTGCGACCGGTCGTGCCCATGCCCATCCCCATTCCCATCATATCCATCCCCATGTCCATATCCATATCATCCGGAGCCATACCCATTCCCATGCCCATCCCCATCGCACTTCTGGCGGCCTTGGCAATGTTTTTGGCATAACGAGTGCCCGTTACAACGAAATCCGTGTCGCCATACAAGATGTTCTTGTAGATTAAATCTTCGAGCAGCGTGGCGATCGTCTTTTCTTCTCCGGCCAGTTGACGCTGGAGATACTCGACGACTGTCACCATCACTTTAGACACTTGCGCTTCAGACACGCCAGCGAAGTTGATCGCGCGAAGTGATTGGATCGCGTCTAGTTGCATCCAAGTGGATTGTCCCGCATCACCTGCAATCGAGACCAATCGGTCGATCACCTTGCCGCCTGACCCCGATCTGCCAATCGCTCCCAACAATTGGATGCTGCGACGCTTCAACCAATAGTCAAGATCCTTGTTCCAATTGGCTTGCCCAACATTTTTGCCGTCAAGTGTATTGAGTGAAAACGTCTCTAATAGATTTCGTTGGCCATTGTTTAGCAATTGGCCGTTGACGGCTCGGTCCACTTGCAGATGCCGCATCAGCCCTTGAATCGCAGCGGCTTTAATCCAAGGCGGTGATTCAGCGTCGCCCAGCAGTCCACTGAGAAACGTAAACGCGGCCGACGAGGGACGCGGCGGACGGACACGCGTGCCGTTGCGCACCATTGGTGATTCATCAAGTCGTCCCACCAGCGCGATTGCGTTTAAACGCGCCGAGGGTGAGTAGTCTTTTCCTTTGGCAATCGCCTGCATCGCCGGCATGATCACTTCAGAGATTAATTTCTTTCGACTGCCTTCGCTCACATCAGACTTCAAGAACGTCCTGAAGAAAGTGTCCCGCAGCGTGCCGGATTCTTTCAGCTTTTCTGGCAGAGTCATCTCGGGAAAAACCAACCCATTAAAATACTCTTTGACCGGTACCATGTTGCCGCTGGAGATTCCGTCGCGTGCCGCATCGCGCGCCTCGTTGCGGACCTTCCGCTTTGCACTGTTGCGCCGCCGGGCTTCGGTACGTGCGTTGCCGGTGAGATTATCGGTCTCGACATCGCGGAATTTTTTGTTGATTGGAATGACCTTGTAAACAGGTGCTTCCTGCGCGTGAGCTGCGTTGCCGCTTGTGAAAAGGATCAGCATTGCCAACACGCATCCAAGCAACGTTCGTGAATGGGTCGAAGATGAGCAAGAGTAAAATTTGAGGTAGGAATCAAGCATTGTGGACCCAAGTTCTTCTTTTGGAATTACGTTGTTTTGGCGTTGCTTTGCTGCAGGGCATTTCAAAAACCTAATTTCGTAGTACTGGCTTTAGGCGAAATCCCAAGCAATTCCGCCTGAAGGCGGTATTACAAACGTCCAAATCCAGTTCTGAAATGTCCTCTAGTTGTTGTCTTTGTCAAACATATCGATCGATGTTGGAGGCTGGTTGATCTGACCCCTATGCTCCCCGACAGCTATCATAACCGGTTTTTTCAAGGCCGCAGGGTACCTGCTCAATGCCAGCGGGGTATTTTAGTTCGATTCTCTCGGCAATGTGTGAATTCGCATGCGTTTTTCTACTCCATGCGAAAACTGTTTCGAGCGGGTTGGGATTGGCCGGACCATAAAGGTTACGCATCAGATTGAGCTTTCTCAGGCATATGAAAAATCGTAGATTCACCAATATATGGTCCGGTCTTTTCGATGTGAGTTTGGCTTCCAACTGAAGAAACCGTTGTTCTACGTTGTCATGTTCAGCCCCAAGAGCGTCTCATGTTGCCCCGCCGTTTCTCCGCCACGCAACGTTGTACTTTAAGTTTACGACTGGCGATGTTGGGCATCTGTTGTTTGTTCTGCCTCGCGTCTTGCACTCAGCCAACTATTGGTCAGATCGCGCAAGTCACTGCGCCTTCACAGCAGCCCAGTGGATTGCCAAATTCGGATCCCCCGCCAACCGCTACCGAGCAAGCAGATATCGAACAAACGTCGGTTGAACCTTTGACGCGGCAGGCGTCTGAAAGTTCCACGGAAATCACTCCTGAGAATCAACGGATTATGTCCGATATTCAGGAAATACGGGCGATGCTTGGTGGCGGGCTGAAAGCTGAGTTCGAAGAAATCGACAAAACACTCCGGCAGTACCGCTCGTCGGCAGGCCGCTCTTCAGCAAACGAACGATCCGACCAACCTGCGACCGCAGCAGGAGATTGGTTTTCGCGCGAGCTTGGCGAAATGGTTCGGAGACGCTCTCAGTTGTTGCCAGCGGCCGAACAAGAAAATTCTGGATCGATGAAACAACCTGAAAGATCAAAACGGCCTGTCGCAGGGCAAAGCAACAAGCGCAGTGCGTTGCGGCAATGCGCTCGAGAATTGGAGGCTGTTGCCGCGTCGCTTGAGCAAATCGAAGCCTACGAAAATGCCGACTCCGTCCGCCAGGAAGCGGCCGGGCTATGGGAGAAAGCCCGACAGTAGCACGGTGTTCACCTGCCGTTTTGCGTCGCCTAGACCGCCCCGCGACCACGAAAGGCAAAACCCAGCTTCGATTCTTTGGAGCAATCCACTATTTTATTAGTAATTGATCCGCCGATAGTCCAAGATATAGTTAAGGTGCCTTGGGGAGATCGTCCGGGCTGCGGCTTTGGATGCTTCCCACCTCCAGCGTATACACTTCTCACCACCACCCATTCACTAGCATCAACCCGTTAATAGAACGGCAAATCATGGCTGTAGATAAGTTTGTAAAGGTTCTTGCCAAGCACAAGATCATCACCAAAGAACAGGTCTTAGACGCTGATAAGCTGGCCAAAAAGAAGAACATTAAGCTTGCCGAAGCACTGGTTGAACTGGAA
>CAYTPS010000283.1:0-6884 GCA_964439245.1 uncultured Pirellulaceae bacterium
TTTAGGTGCGTTTGGAATTACCGGCGTCGGCGGCGATGAGATCATGGCGTACAACTATTGGTTGCTGGAGAAGGGGTACGCGCGAAACGCTGGTCCGAACGAAGATAATCAACAGTGGGTGGACGATGCTAAGGGATGGATTCGCGTGATGTATATCGACGCGATACTCGCGATGATCGTCTACACCGTCATGACGGTCGCTTTCTTTTTGCTCGGCGCTGCAATTCTTCATGATTCTGGTGATGTTCCAGAACACAATCAACTGGTCGAAACCCTTTCAAGAATCTACACCGAAACGTTGGGCGTATCGGCCCGCTATTTCTTTCTCTTCGGTGCGTTGGCGGTGCTATTTTCGACGCTGCTGGCAGCACTGGCGGCTTGGACGCGCCTGTACAGCGACGCTGTCGGGCAAATAGGATTGTTGGACTACCGAAACCCCAAACAACGCCATACCGCCTTCGCGATTTTCGCGTGGTTGTTTCCCGCGATTTGGGTAGCTTGTTATTTTCTAATTACGGCTCAGCCTGCGGCGATGGTGATTATTGGTGGCGTGGCAACGACAGTGATCCTCTTCATCGTTGCGTACGCCGCTTTGTATTTTCGCTACCGAGGAAACGATGAACGTCTGAAGCCGGGGGGCATCTACGACATTGCTTTGTGGATTAGCTCAATTTCGATTGCTGGCGTCGGGCTGATGGGGATCTGGAAATTGTTCTTTGCTCGTGTTTAAGTTAGCGAAGTGGGGTCCCCTAGGGCTTTGTTTCGCCATTAGCAGCACGTTGTTTCTGTTTGCTCTCTTCAAGTTTTCTAATTGCGTTGTCCAGGTTCTTTTGACTCTCTTTGAGTTTGGGATGATCGGCCCCCAGCAGATTTTTGAAAATAGAATGTTGGCGCTGAAAAAGAGGAACTGCTTCGGAGTACCTTTCTTGCCCGTATCGGAGAACGGCGAGATTGTTTACGCAATGAGCGGTGGCGGGATGATCTATACCAAATTTATTTTCAGCTAGCGGCAGCGCTTCCAAATAAGCCGCTTCGGCCTCGTCGAATTTTTGTTGGTAGTATAAACAAGCTCCAAGATTGTTGAGACTCGTCGAAAGATCAGGATCTCTCGATTGAGGGGTGTTTCGCATGTGCTCTACAGAACTCCGCAGAAACGGCTCTGCCTTGGCATACTGTTTGTTGGTCGAATAAGCCATGCCGATGCTGGTTTGTATCTTGGCGACCATGCCTGAAATGGGCCAGTGAATTCGTTGTCCTATTTCAAGAGATCGAAACAACAAATCCATTGCTTCGTCTTGGGATTGGTTGCCGTCAGGACGGAATTGCGCACTCAGGCAGTTGCCAAGTGCGTGCATGGTATGAACTGTCTCCCAGTGCTCTCGCCCAAGTAATTTCTGTTTCACGCGCAAAGCTTCTCGGAAAAGTGTCTCCGCCTCTGCTACTTCTCCGAGTTCTTGTTTTGCTTCAGCAAGTTTAGTCATGTACGTTGCGGTCACATGATGCTCTAGGCCAACCAGTTTCTTGCTGTTGTCGAAAGCCAATTGAAACATTGCTTTGCCTTCAGAGAAATTCCCGCCCCTGACATAAAGGTTCTCCAATAAAGCAACTGCTTGAAGTGTTTCACTGTGTTCCAGCCCGAGGATGTTTTTTCGGATTTGGAACGAGCGATCAGCTTGCTCGACCGCTTTAGTATCTTCGCCCCGCATCAGTAACCGGGCCGCAGCAAGTAGGTGCGCGGCAGCGTTAGCCAGTTCTTGTCGCTGAGCATGGGGCAAGTGAAGATCGTTTGGTGCTTGAGAATGTTGAGCGACGCTCGCTGTCTCGTGAGGTGGCGAGTACTCCAAAGGAGGAATATAGTTGCCCTGTGCGCAGCACGGGACGGCGGACGAAAGGAATCCAGTTGTCGCGATCAGGGTGAACCAAAGTGATGCGGTAGTGCGGTGCATTGGGCATCTTTGAGAGATAAGACAAAAAAAGTGGTTGACTAGATCGTTTGGCAGAAAGAGGTGAATTGCCCAATGAATTAGTTTGAGTGGAAGCAAGGAAGGCTCTGAAGCAGTTGCTGCGATAAACCACGCACTAACCACGTCGGATGAAGTCGGCTGAATAGTTGCCGTTGCCGTTGCCGTTACCGTTTTCGGTTTGACCAAGATGGCGGATAGTTGCCATCGGGATTTTTTCGAATTTAATTTCGTTGTCTGCCAGCCAGTTCGTAAACGACTCCCGCGCGGACGCATCATCGAATTCGAATCCCATCAGCGCTTGTCCGACGGCTTGGCCAGAGTCGCTGTAGTTCATGTAGCAGACGTTGGCCAAATCACCGGCACCACGCATGAAATCTCGCAACGCCCCCGGGCGGTTGGGGAAAGTGATGACTGCGAACATGGGGTGGTTCAGAAGATCGACGCTGAAGGGAATCACGCGAAATTCGGCGGACGCGGTGCCTGTGACTTCCTTATACGGTGGGATCGAAGCGTCCTGCAAGAATCCCTCCAGTTCCGCCCGAGCCGATCGAGGGACTTCAATTCCGATGACCGGATAGGCCCGGTCCACCGCAACCTTGCCGTACTGAAAATCGATGATGTTCATGTTGCCGAAGAAATGGTCGAGGATGCCGATCAAGGCGCCAGGCTGTTCGCCAATCTCAAAACAGAAATATCGCTCTTCGGGAATTTCTTCCTGTCCGCGCTTGGCGATTTGCGGGAACATCATGAAATCGACGTTGGAGCCTGACAAAACGGTCAACGCATGATCCTTTGACGTGAGCCCATAATTTCGCGCTGCTGCGACCCCGAGCGCCGCCGACGGTTCGACGATGATCCGCAGTTCCTGCCACAGAAATTGAATGGCTTGGCAGACTTGATCGTTGTCCACGGTAACGCACTTGTCTAACAGTTGCCGACAGAATTCGAAGTTAAGCTCACCCGGACAGGCGACCGCCGTACCGTCGCAGAAGCGGTCGAGCGTGTCTAGCGTCACACGTTTCCCTGCGGCTATCGAAGCGCCCATGCTGGCTTGGCCAGTTTCTTCCACGCCAATCAAAACAGCATCGGGAAAGGCCTTTCTCAAAACGGATGATACGCCAGCGACCATTCCTCCTCCGCCGATGGCAAGAAAAATATGTGTCGGCTGCTGCTGCATGGCGTTGACGATCTCAACTCCGATGGTGGACTGGCCCGCAATGACGTACAGATCGTCGTAGGGGGCGATGATCTCGCCACCATGATCGGCAGCAAATTTTTTCGCCGCCGTGGCCGCTTCATCGAAGACGTCGCCATGCAAGACGATCTCGACTTGGTCACCGCCAAAGTTTTTAACGGCGCGTTGTTTGACCACCGGCGTGGAAACCGGCATGAAGATAGTGGCTTTGAGTTTCAATTGTCGGGCAGCGACCGCAACACCCTGAGCATGGTTGCCGGCAGAAGCGGCTACTAGAGCTCCATCGAATCCTTGCTCTACCAGATGCGCGATTTTGTTTCCGGCTCCTCGCCACTTGTAGCTGTGAACGCGCGACGTGTCCTCGCGTTTTAAGCTTAATTCACAGCCATTTTCGAGTGTCACCGAGCTCATCGGCGTAGCTTCGTCGAGCTTATAGACGCGCTCCAGCGCCGCAGCGGTCTCGCGCTCGAGGCGGTCAAGGAGTTCAGGACCCCTCAAGTTGTTTGGGTTGTTTGATGTCATAATAGTATTGTCGTCAGAACCAAGAGCTAAGGATACATCAATTTTTCGCGACCAATTGCCATAGGCACTTAAGGTCTGATACCCACAAAAAAAGGAAGCCAACACGTTACCGCGTTGGCTTCCCTAATGTTTTTGGTCGGCAATCGGCGGCAGTGCCGCGTAAGCCAATCATGCAAACACGACGTTAGTTCACGTCCTTGTCAATAATTTTGTTGGCCGCTATCCATGGCATCATCGCTCGGAGTTTCTCTCCGATTTGCTCGATCTCATGAGCCGCCATGTTACGTCGACGAGCGTTCATGCTCGGGTAGCCAAGTGCTCCTTCTTGAATGAAGCTCTTAGCATAGTCGCCGTTTTGAATGTTCTTCAACGCCGTTCTCATTGCCTCGCGCGAGCTGTCGTTAACGACTGCCTCGCCAGTTACATACTCGCCATACTCCGCGTTGTTGGAAATCGAGTAGTTCATGTTGGCAATGCCGCCCTCGTAGATCAGGTCCACGATCAACTTCGTTTCGTGCAAGCACTCGAAGTAGGCCAACTCTGGCGGGTAACCAGCTTCGGTCAAAGTCTCGAAACCCATCTTAATCAGTTCAACAACACCGCCACACAAGACAGCTTGTTCGCCGAACAGATCTGTTTCTGTTTCGTCTTTGAATGTCGTGTGGATGATCGCAGTACGTCCGCCACCAATCGCCGAAGCATATGACTTGGCAAGCTCAAGGGCTTGGCCGCCGTTGGCATCTTGAGCAATCGCGATCAGATCCGGAATACCGCGTCCCTGAACGAATTCAGTTCGGACAGTATGTCCTGGGGCTTTCGGGGCAACCATGATCACGTCCAAATCCGCACGTGGAACGACTTGGCCATAGTGAATGGCAAATCCATGACCGAAAGCCAGACAAGCATTTTCTTTAAGGTTTGGCTCAATGTCTTCACGGTAGATTTTGGCTTGGTATTCGTCCGGAGTCAGAACCATCACGACGTCAGCGTCTTTAACGGCGTCGGCGGTATCTTTGACCTCCAGACCAGCCGCGGCGACCTTCTTGCGTGTCGGGCTGTCGGGACGTAGGCCAACGACGACTTCTACGCCACTGTCCCGGAGGTTTTGCGCGTGAGCGTGGCCTTGCGAGCCAAAACCAAGGATGCAAACCTTCTTGTCCTTGATGATGGAGAGATCGCAATCTTTATCGTAGTAAATATCCAGTGACATTATTTTTCGGTCCTTTTTGTAATAGTTAGGCCGATAGTCTAAGTGCGGAATTTTGATCGTCAACGTCAAACTTTCGATATCGCCGGCGCTTATATCGCAACGGGTCCAAAATCGTTAAAACATAATGCTTAGCGGGACAACGCCGGCTTCAAATCCGGCCCCAGTTGCCGCCGACTATTATCAAAATCATTCGTTTCATCACCTAATTGAACTCGTCCACTCATGAACTCAGCAGATTCAAGCATTCAAAACGACTTAAGCAAAATGATCCGCGTCCTCGGAGATCTCTTGGGGCAGACAATCGTCCAGCAGGAGGGGCTGGAGATGCTGGAGCTAGAGGAGAAGATCCGCGGGCTGGCCAAATCTGGCCGTGGTGGCAGTGAGGCGGCGCTCCGCGAACTCCGCGCGGTCGTTGCGGAAATGAGCAATGACACCGAAACGACCGACATCAATTTGAAGGCTTTCTCAACCTATTTCCAGTTAGTCAATCTGGCCGAGGAGCACGAGCGCGTGCGTGTCCTTGAGGCGCGTTCGAATGCGGCCTACGAGACAGGCGAACCGATGGACGAAACCATCCGGCATGCGCTTGTTACGCTCAAGGAAGAGGGATTCGACGCGGCGCAGATCCAGAATATGCTCAGCTCCATGCTGGTTATGCCAGTCTTCACGGCTCATCCAACGGAGTCACGTCGTCAGACGATTCGCCAGATTCTAAAGAGTGTTTCTGGGCTGATGACAAAAGTTTCCTCGAAGGATCTCCATAAGCGTCAGCACGACCGGATCAAGGATGTTTTGCAGGACTATATCGTGTTGCTGTGGCAGAGCGCCGAGACACGTGATCGGCCGCCAACGGTTATGGACGAGGTCCGCAACACGGGACTCTACTTTTTTGAAAACACTCTGTTCGAACAAGTTCCGCGCATTTACGAGCAGCTGGAAAGAGATCTGGCCGTGGTATTTCCCGGGCATGATTTTGATGTCCCTGCCTTCTTGCGTTACGGCTCATGGATCGGCGGCGATCGGGACGGCAACCCGTACGTTACCAACGACATCACCACCGAAGCCCTGCAAGCGCAGAAGAAACTCGTACTGGAACTGTATCAGAAAGAGGTGATGTCGTTTTACGAGTTACTCAGTTGCTCAAGCAGTCGTGTCGGATTCTCGAAACCGTTCTTAGATAGCTTGAAAGAAGACCGGAAACTGGTCGCGGATTCAGAACATGCTTTGCTTGATCGTTTCCAGCAAGAACCCTACCGAGAGAAATTGGTGATGATGTATCGCCGCTTGGCGGCCACGCTTCGCAAGACGGCGCTGCCGCTTGTCGAACAGGCTAACGCCGACATACCTCGCGCCTACTCTGATGCTGACGTCTTTTTGCATGATCTAAATTTGATTCGCGAGAGCCTCGAAGCCAACAAGGGTGAGCGGTTGGTGCGCGGACGTTTCCGGCGACTGATGCGAGCGGTAGAAGTTTTCGGCTTCCACTTGGCATCGATCGATGTTCGCCAGCACGCCGATCACCATCGGAAAACGGTGGCAGAGCTGATGAAGTCAACGGCTTCGATTGAGGATTATGCGAATCTGGAAGAAGAAGCTTTGGTCAAGGCACTCACGACGCAGTTACAAAGCGATGCGCCGCTGGTGACGGAAGGCGTTAGCGAGTCCACGGCTGATCTGTTGGCTTTGTTTGATCTGATCAAATCTGCTCAACATGCAGGGGGCGCTCATGCGATGGAGACCTACATTATCAGCATGACTGAGAACGTCAGTAATATGCTTGAGGTATTGCTGTTGGCGAAGAATTCCGATTTGGTGGGCTCCATTGATATCGTCCCACTATTTGAAACGGTCGACGATCTGCTTGGTGCCGCTGATACGATGGAAAGACTTTTCGCTCATCCAGTTTACGCCAAACATCTGAAGCAGCGCGGCAACCAGCAGCAAATCATGATCGGATACAGCGACAGCAACAAAGACGGCGGCTTCATGCGAG
>CAYTPS010000284.1:0-6848 GCA_964439245.1 uncultured Pirellulaceae bacterium
GCAAAGGTCAGATGGGGCACGATGATGGCCAAGAAGCTTTTCAAACCATGTGGCAAAAAGTGTTGAAAAACATCGAGAAATTTGATGGCACCAATGCACGGGCGTGGCTATATCGCATCGCCCGAAACACGATCTACGACGCCAGAAAGAAAAAGAAACCAGAACTCAATAATCTTGCTGCCGAGACAAAGGTTGATCGATCGGTATCGCTTTTGGATCACTTTTTGGATTCAGAAATGAAGCAACAGTTTCAGGATTGCGTCGAACGTCTGACGCCACTCAAACAGAGTCTGTTAAAGATGAGGATTTTGGGCGACTCATATAAGGCCATTGCAGCAGCGTTGGAAATCCCCTCGGGAACCGTCGGTAGCCGGTTTAGCCGGGTAAAAGATGAAGTCAAAAGTTGTGTTGAGGAAAAAACATAGTGGTTCACGTCTTGGACATCCCAGAAAACGATGCGGAACTCGGTCCTTGGTTGGAGAGCCTACTGGTATCTAGAGACTTCGGTGACGTCGTTAGTCAACTTGCCTTCCTAACCCAAGGTATGTCTCCGAGCGAACCCTCGGAGATGTCGGGGGAAACCCTAGAAGCCATCGTAAACCAAGGATTTTCAACTGTATCTCAAGAACAATGCCGCCAGTTGTTGAAGAACTCCGAAGTATTAATTGAGCTGAACGAGCGAATTTTTGAGAACGGTTCTCAATACTGGATGAGCAAACTCGAACCGGCCGAAGCGGACGAAAACCAATTCTTCGAAAGTACTGCAGCGTCAATATTGGGCACGTCGTCACCAGACGACAGCCGCGACGCCGCTACAGAACTTGCAACCAATTCACCAACGCCATCCTCTGGTTTTTCCCGTCGTCAGCTATTGGCCATGGCCGCCTCGGTTTTGGCTATTCTATGCGGCGTTTATCTTGTTCAAAACGCAGGTTCTGAAAGTGACACACCATGGGGATGGCAGTCTGCCCAAGCGATGCCACAAGGAGTATCGGCCGACCAATATTTTCAATCGTTGGGAGACTCAGCAGAAGAGTGGTTCAAACAGAAGTCAATGACAGCAGAGACTCTTGCGAGCAATTTGCAATCCCTATCTAGCGGCTGTCAACGCTTAATTGACGCTCCGCATGAATCGTTGTCTTCGGATCAGCGTGCATGGTTGATCGAAAAGTGCGAGGTTTGGAAAAAAGACATCGATCAACTACTGGCCGATGCCAAGGCAATAGGTGATGACAGCAATGCACTAACGGCCGTGACAAATGCGGCTGACGATTTGGTCAGCAAAATAGCATTGGCGCTGATTAATCAATCGAAAGAAGTTTGACACCTCGTGGTCAAAATTTTGGAAGAAAGCCGCCGGCTGGACGTTCGCAAGGCAAAGGCCAGTTGAGCGATCTCGAATTACGCGATTCCAGCGACTGGTCGTTCCAGTCGTCATTTCTTTCGAAAGGTTGTTTACTATGAAGCGTTTCACTAGCCGTCGCTGCCGGACTTATACCGCTGTATTATTGCCGGCCGTCCTCGCATTTTCGTGCATAACTCTGCGTGCACATGGTCAGAGCCTGCCAAAGCTGGAGTCACCAGGATTGGTGGTTGATTCTCTTGAGTCGCATGAATCGTCTGCGCCCGCTCTCGAATTACCACCGCATCTTGAAACGGTAGCGCCCCGAGACGAAATCGATTCGGATATAGAATTGTTCACCAACCAAGGAGAGCCGGTAGCCATAGAACCGATGTCGCCAGAGGAATTGGAGTCAGCCCCGGCACTCAATTCACCCCCAAAAAACAAGCCGGCAGTAAACGTCGTTGAACCAGAACAGCCGCTTCTACCAGAGCTTGAGCCAGCGATGCCCGATCTGCGTGACGATCTCTCTTATGCTCCGCTACCCGAACCACGTTACCTAAATCGTCCTCAATTGGGCGTGGCCGGGAAATTGATTCGCGGGTGGGGATTTCATATAGCCGAGGTTTTTCCCGGATCGGCAGCCGAGCGCATGCAGTTGGAACGTGGCGACGTGATTTTAAATATCAACGGGCAGTGCATTTCATCAATCCGGTCCATCGAACAACAATTGGCGCGATCTGCTGGAGAATTCGAGGGGCAAGGGATTATCAAAATTGACAATGTAAGAGGCCGCACACGTTGCAGAACATCTCAGAATCGATTTCTCTGGCTCAAGTTTCAGTTGTAGCATTTGTAGAAGTACGTATCCTTGCTGCAATGCCAGAACAAGATCCCCAACCCGATGGTGTTGGAGTGTAATTTTCAAGAACGCTCAAACAGGAGACCTATTGATGACCAGTAAGCTAACAGAGAAAACGGCCCAAACATCCACCCCGATCGCTGCATTGATCGCCGCACGCTGGAGTCCACGCGCGATCGCCGCCGACCAGTCGGTATCGAAGCAGCAAATCACGGCTCTTCTCGAAGCGGCCAGATGGGCGCCGTCTTGTTTCGGTGATCAGCCTTGGCGAATTATCGTCTTTGACCGAAGCACTGACGTTGACGCCTGGACAAAGGCATTCGATTGCTTGGCAGAAGGCAATCAAGTCTGGGTTAAAAACGCACCCGTGATTCTGGCAGTTGTGGCATCATCCAAATTCCAACACAACGGAAAACCCAATCGGTGGGCTCAATACGACACTGGCGCCGCGGCGGAAAACTTGTGCTTAGAGGCAACCAACCAAAATCTTGTTGCACACCAAATGGGCGGTTTCGATGGCCAGGCGCTGGCAAGCAGTTGTTCGATTCCTGAGGAATTTACTCCCATGGCCATGATCGCCATCGGACACCCGGGAGCCGATGACGATCTTCCGGAAGATTTGAGAGAGCGCGAGCAACAGCCAAGAGAGCGATTAGACCTATCCAAAATTGCATTCAACGGCGATTGGAATCAGGGATGGGAATGATTACGTGCGATTGAAATCCGCTCTACTCGCCATGCCCATGTTTTTGATTTTCGGGCAGACTATCTACATCGACTTGGTCGTTCAAAAACGCGACCAAATCGCGCAATTCTGCTTTGGTCAATAGCTTGTGCAATCCTTCGGGCATTCCAGATTTGCCAGCCTTCATTTCGTCAATCATATCTTTCTCGACGCGCGTCACGTTTCCGTCACTGTCCATCAACGCCATCAGCGTATCGGTCTCCTCCTTGACCACTCCGGTGTGCATCATCCCCTCATCGGTCAGCACGACAACTTGAGCGTGCCCCTTGGCAATTTGCTTGCTAGGTTCAACGATTGATTCAAGGATATATCTACGGTCGTGAGTCTTGCCGATCGCCGAAAGATACGGAGCAACTTTTCCACCAGTCCCACCGATCCGATGACATCTCACGCACGAAACTTCTGTCTTTCCATAAAAGATCTTGGCGCCCTTCTCGATGTCACCGCCGTAAAGTGTGTCGGCATACTGGTCAGTGGGAACGCCAGACTTATTCAGATTCTGCTGATGGGCTTCCAGCAACGCACCGCAAGCCTCATCCTGACGCGCCTCAGCGGCCATCACAGCGTCCAAACGAAGTGGCTCTGCCAGCTTACCACCAGCTAACAACTCCAATGATGACTTGAGAAGATTTGCTGAAGCAGGATCCTTCATGCTGCCCAACGTTTCGAGCGCTATTTGACGTTCGATCAAATTATCGCCTTCTAAGGTCTGCCCAACCTCGATGTTGGAAAGCGCTTTTTTCAACAGACCAACCGCATGATCGGGCGAAGTCTGCGCTAGTAAACTGGCTGTTTTCGCAGCGAGCATTCGCGGCAGTACATCAAAATCGGCGGCGAGCGCATTCAACAACTGTGCAAGTCCGGGATCTTCCAGTTCTCCCAGCGCTTGTAGTGCTGCCACACGAGTCGATTGCTCGGTGGATTTGTCAGTAATCAACTGACTCATCGCGTCGCCTATTTCTTTCAATTCCAGCGACGACGCAGCTTCAATTGACGCGTCGGTCAGCGCCGTTTCGCCCCCGCCAACCAATTTTTCAAACACTGCCGAAACGGCCGACTGAGCATCGACCAAGTTACGTTTACTCATATCGACAGGACGCCAAGCACCATGCACGGGATCCCGATTGGACGGCGCCATCCACGCTCCAAGCAGTTTTACAGCATCGACGCGCCTGTCGAGCACCTGAGAATCGTCGGCTGCAAACCTCGCAAGCGCGCGGGCTCCTTCGGTTGTTCCTCGATGATGATTGGCGCTGATAATTCTGCGATTCCTATGATCAGACATCTCAGCATCCGAACTTGATGGCTCCAACTCGCCTACCAATTGCATTTGCGATGCTATGGGTAAGTCATGTACGGCACGTACCGCTTCCAACGCTACTTTGGTATCAGCATCGCTAAGCATCCGCGCAATTGATGCTCCAACGCCTGATAAATTTTCATCTGAAGAATCAATTCGAAACAAACCGTCTTGATACAAGTGTCGGAATGCCACACAAGCCGCCAGACGTACTGACGCAATCGGGCTGTCGGCGGCACTATCCAAAACATCGACGCCGTGCTGTTGGACCATGTGTCTCATCGCCATGACACCACCGTGGCGCAGGATAGGATCTTGGTCAGCATTTTCTTCCAAAAGTTCGGCAACATTCACCAATCCTTCTCTCGGAGCGATTCTTCCATAAGCGCAGACGGCGAAGTAACGAACGCGCGAGCTTGAATCTTTGAGCAACTGCTTTAGCTCCTCAACCAATCGCAATTTGGCTTCTCCTGCGACCAGCGCTGCTTGGGCCCGCACCTCTTCTTCGGTGTCGGCGAGTAACGCTCCAATGGTGGCAGCCAGCGGGCTATCAACCATCGGAGGGTTCGGTGCTTGGCGGGACTGTCGCGACATCTGGCCGAGGCCCCAGATTCCGTGTAGGCGCGACAGCAATACTTCACCATCAGCGGACCCTTTGATTGCCAGATCCGTCAGCGCAGCCCGCTCACCTCGCGCCACCAGTTCGAATTGGGCCTCTCGGCGCACACGCTGGTCGGCGTGGCCGGTCAGCGCGGCGAGTTGCCCTACTTCCGATTTTTTGATTCCACCGGCAAGCAGAGTTTGAACTTGTTTTGCTAGTTCCGTTTGCGAATTCTGCTGGTCAGAAAAAGCAAAGATACGGCCGCGATCTTCGCCGACCCATCCCGTCACCCAATCTGACAAATACAGCTTTCCGTCAGAACCGAAATCAATATCCGTCGGAAGGATGCCCCAAATCGGCTGCGTTTGGTCGACCACTTCAAAGAATGCTCCGACGGGCTTGTTGCGAAACGAACGAATGCCGCTGTTGGTTGGTCCGCCGCGAAAGTCGCATAAAAAGAACCGGTCCTTGAATTCCTCGGAAAATCCCGTCCCGGGGTAATACTCCAGCCCGGAAGGACCATCACTAAGATTCTCCACTGGCGGAATGATGTAGGCAGGTACGTTCGGTTCGTGGGCATGCCATATTTTTTCCCGATTGAATGGCCCACGGTCTTGTAGATATTGGTAATAGAATCGCCATCCTGAATCTCCGCCGGGCACCACGAAGACCCACCGCGCTTTATCGCCACTATCAGAGTTGTTGTCGCCGGTGAACAGATTGCCGTAGTCGTCGAACGCCAGTTCCTGCGGGTTCCTCATTCCGGTTGCAACAACTTCCAGATGGCTGCCGTCCAACTCACAGCGAAACACGGCCCCCGAGTCAGGGTTCTTGATGCCCTGCTCTGGCAAATGATAGCCGCGATCTCCGATGCTGAAATAAAGACGACCGTCAGGTCCTACTATCAAGCCATGCAAGTCGTGTCCGCGATAGGCGAAGTGAACTCCATACCCTTCGTGAAGTGACTTTCGTGAATCGCTTACGCCGTCACCGTCATCATCGGCTAGTTCAAACAACGTTGGGATATTGGTGTAGTAGACTTTGTCTCGGTAGGACAATACGCCGGCACCACTACCACTGGAGATCCGATTGAAATTTTTGGCAAACACTTTCGACTGGTCCACCTTGCCGTCAGCATCGGTGTCTTGGATAACGCGAATCCGATCGTCGAAGCGCGTGTATGTCTCGCCGGCGTCTGGATGATACTTCAGGATGTAATCCACTCGATCTTGAACCGTTTGCGCTGCAAGCTCTTCATCCATCCAGTACGTGTGAGCCCGATTGTCCTCGATCCCCTTGTCCTGTCGAAAAGTCTCGCAAACAAACATTCGGCCTTGGTAGTCACGGTGAAACGCGATGATGTTGGCCACGTCCGGTTCAGCAGCAAACAGTTCACACTCTAGGCCCTGATGCTGAATATTGGCCATCGCATTTTGCCCCTCGCTACTGGCTTGGGCGACCGAAGGTTCATCAGGCTCTCGCAACGGCGGCGCTGACGCTTTCTTCTCAGCTGCACCGGCAGAAGCATCTGTCGGATTGTCAGCTGCAATGCATACTGCCGAACAAACCCAAATGCCGAAAATACCGACTGCCGCAACCAGCAAGATGCTGCGTGTCAGAGTTTTTTGGGAGGGTTTTTCAGTACCCGCAAGAGTTGCGATCCTCATTCTTTTCTTCCTTTTGCGATCGGTGGCAATCTGGTTGGGGTTGGCAGTCGTTTACTGCCGCTGCATCCCAAACCCCTAACAGGCTTTGAAGGACTGGCTGAACACCCCTGAGAACTCAATTTAAGACGATTTAGCGATTTTTGGCACCCGATCTGGTTCGATTAAGTCGATTTGTTGATATCCCGTCGCACATTTGATGATGGCAAGAAATGGTCTTCCCTCAATCTGCAAAATAACTATCATTTTGCCTTGGAAGAATTCTGCCCCTTAGTCCGCAAAACCGGACTCTCAAGGCTCACCCGACCACGGGTTCTACTTTACAAGACGGGTG
>CAYTPS010000285.1:0-6836 GCA_964439245.1 uncultured Pirellulaceae bacterium
GCATGATCGTGACGGAATCTTTGATCATCGTGTACGCCGGAATTTTCTCTTTGTAGCTTGGATGTTGCTGACGCGTGTACGGTAGGCCGTAGATTTGGTCCATCGCGTCTTGGCTGATGGGGAACTGCGGCGGGTTAACCACGACCGTTTGGTTCCCGTGTTTTTGAATCAGGCGTTTGGCGTTGTAGGGGTTGGTTTCGTGGTGGATGATTTTGGTGGCTTCGGCGAAAGCCATTTTGTCGGCTTTGACCTCTTCGAAACTTGGTAGCTCGATTGCGTCGTCAGGAATTGTGTCTTTGAGTCCTGCCACGTAAGCCACGCCCCGCATATCACGCAGGTCCTTGACGGTTTCTCCAGCGTCCAAACGCTGCGCGATTTCGACGATCGGGTTTTCGCCCATTCCATAACAGACTAGGTCCGCTTTGCTGTCGAGCAGAATCGACTTACGAACGTTGTCGCCCCAGAAATCATAATGAGCCAATCTGCGTAGCGAAGCTTCGACTCCGCCAGCAATCACGGGCACGCCTTTGAAAGCTTCTCGGGCGCGGTGGCAGTACGAGAGCGTTGCTCGATCTGGGCGCAGGCCAATCCGACCGCCCGGCGAGTACGCGTCGCTGTTGCGAACTTTGCGGTTGGCGGTGTAGTGGTTGATCATCGAGTCCATGTTGCCGGCACTGATGCCGAAGAACAAACGGGGACGACCAAACTCGCGCCAAGCGTCGCAGTTTTTCCAATCGGGCTGCGACACGATACCGACGCGGAAACCGGCCGCCTCTAAAGTGCGTCCGAGAATGGCCATCGCGAAACTTGGGTGATCGATGTATCCGTCGCCTGTGACAAACACGACATCCAATTCATCCCAACCGCGCGCCTTGGCTTCTTTCATCGACATCGGCAGCGCTACTTTGCCAGCGGGGGTCGGCACAGCGGTGCCTTGGAGCGTTTCTAAACGCACGCAGGCTTTTTTGGCTTCAGCCAATTTTGCGTCGACGACAGGTAGTTCCATGATTAACTAATTGGATAGGCAGAAAGATCGCGTGGCGGCCAGCAGAAACGTTGAATTAGAGTATAAAGCGCACCACCGCTTTTTTCTATCTGAGAAATCTCTACGTTGTGAGAATCAAAGGTAGGGCAGGTTTCTAACCTGCCAATCAAAAACCGAATGTGGAGCAGGTTTTCAACCTGCCAACGAACCGCTGAGAAATGCTATAAGATTGATCTGATACAAGGGCAGGTTAGAAACCTGCCCTACGTACTATCAGGTGAGGTAATGAAGGAGAGATTTCGACGGAGACGTTTGCCACATTTTGACAAACCCGGAGCAATCTACTTCGTGACAAGTTGCCTCGAAGGTAGTATTCCGGCTATTGGGCTGGCCGATATCGAGGGCTATCGGCAGACGCTTAATAAACATACTAGAGTACCGGAGTGGAAGTTACTTTTTGCCCGATCTGACCAGTGGCTTGATCGGGCGGTTGGTGTCAACCATCTGGCTGACGATAAACTTGCCAAGGTTGTCGAAGGCGCGATCCTGTATTTCGCTAGAAAACGCTATGCGATTTGGGCTTGGGTAGTGATGGGCAATCATATTCATTGGGTGTTTGAACCATCTGTTGATTGGGTGGCAAGCATCCGAGAGCCTTGAAGAGAGAGGACTCCAAGGGAGAGAATTATGCACAGCGTGAAACTCTTTTCTGCACGACGGTGTAACTCAATCCTCGGCAGATCTGGAAAGTTCTGGCAGGAAGAATCCTATGACCATTGCGTAACAGAATCCGGAGAACTCGCGCGGGTTATTGAATATGTTGAGATGAATCCGGTGAAAGCAGGACTGTGCAATGCTCCGGCAGCTTTTCGGTTTTTTTCGGCACACTATCGGGCCGTTAAGAAGCTACCCACCGGGCGTCCTTTGATTGGGACAACACAAATGTCTTCGTTTGATTGAAACTACTCGTTTTTTGGCAGGTTTCTAAACTACCACCTTTCGTACGCTAAATCGGTTGCCAGCAGGCGTCGTTCGCGTGCAGGGTGATTTTGCCGACAGTGTTGTTTGCAATTCCCAATTGCTCGATTTCCAACCGGTAAAATTCCATTGCCCGCGCGTCTGGAAACGGCATGTTCCACTGTCCGTTTTGATCGGCAACGGCTGCCGATTCAACAGCGAGGGCTCCGCACTGTTGGTAAATTCGACCAAAAAGTCGCGCGTTGGGTACTGCAGATCCTGCGAACACCGGATCAGCGACAACGGTAAAGACCTTTTGAGCGAGGGTGGCTGCTGTGTCGTCGGATTGGTCTGGACGAGTCGGGGCACTACCGAACGATGAAGCAGTTTCAAAGGCGAAATGGTTTTGCACTTCCACGGTGACCGTCGCCGAAACGTCGTTGTGCTGTTGGTCTTCGAAGAGGAAATGAATCGTCGCGGCACCGATGAAACCAGGCTCGGGCGCGAACTTGACAGCGCCGTCAGCGGTCACTGTTGCAGTGCCGCCCTGGGGATTATTGAGTAGCGTCAGTTCCCAGCCTCGCAGCGCCAAATCAACTTCGACACCAAGTGGATACACAAAAACCGCTTCTCCGGCTTGCGTTTGCACGTAGTCGTCATGCACGTCCGGTAAAGGGCTGTCTGCATCGAGTTGGAATGCCGCCTGATTCAATCGATACCTTTTCTGTCGTAGGTGAAATAGTGATGCGATAAAGGCAAACCAACCAGAATCACTTGATGTTCGCCGTCTAAAAAATAGCTCGATTTCAATCGGAGCGCCGGAGAAATCTTGTCGGCAGTTGTTGAGAAGTAGATGTGTTGCGAGGTGGATAATCGTTATAATCCGATTTTGAAGTTCGCTCTTTCCCTTTGCCGCACGACGGTTTGAGTATGGCCAATTTGCTAAAGCGATTCGCAGCCGGTGAACTCAGGTTCTTCGATGAAGCTGAACGCTCGCGGACGACTCGCGCCGTCGTCGGCAGCATGTTGATCGTGTTGTTTTTTGTTGGGATCTGGCTGCTGAGTCCGACGATCATGCGCGACATGAAACGGATGTTTCTTTGGCAAAGAATGGCATTTTGGTTGGGTGATGCCAGTGCGCTTTTCTTCATGATGCGATGGATGATGGCATCCGATCAGCGTCCGGGACAACGTTATGACGCACCGGAAAAAATCGAGGGCCATAGGGCGGGCCACTTTGCGATTCTGATGATCGGTGCGTTGCTACTGGATACTGCCTTTACGCTTTCTTCGACTTACAGTGCGTGGTTGGGGATCAATCGCGCCGAGGCAACAACGGCAAAAATTCACCAGATCGAAACCTACGAAATGGAAGTTGCGCGTCATTTTCGGTTTCATATTTCCTACCGAGACGAAAATGGTCAGCAGTACGCCAATTCGATTCGGTTGACCGAGAAATTTCGTGAACCGGCGCCTGAATGGTTGGAGTTGCCGCTTGCCATTGCCAATGGGCAAGTCAAAAGCGAGACGATGCCTGTGATGTTCGATCCCCAGCTACCAATGCGTGTTTGGGCAAATGGGCAGAACTACGGCAGCACCGACGGAATTGATGTTCTGTTTATCGTCATCCACATCTTTCAAACGATTGCAGTTGCGGCAGCCGTTTCGACCGTGTTAGGCGAACGCGGTTCAAACGTGAGAATTTCTCCTACGGCGATGCTTTATGTGATTCCGATCATGATCGAGATTTTTATGCTGTTGGTGTTAGGGTTGGCGTTGTATCAAGGTTGAACGCCCGATGGCTAGAAGTAGTGTGGCAACCTTAATTCATCAGTCTGGCTGCTTTGACGGCAAAATAGGTCAGCACGCCATCAGCGCCGGCTCGTTTGAATGCAAGTAAGCTCTCCATCATCACGTCTTCCTCGGCCAACCAACCGTTTTGGCTGGCGGCCATCAGCATCGCGTATTCCCCGCTGACTTGGTAGGCGAACGTGGGAACGGCAAATTCTTCACGGCAGCGGCGGACGATGTCCAAATAAGGCATGCCTGGTTTGACCATCACGAAATCAGCACCCTCGGCGATGTCCAGCGCGATTTCACGCATGGCAACATCGGTGTTGGCGGGATTCATTTGATAAGTCTTCTTGCCGCCGCCGGTCACATTGCCGGCCGACAGGTTGGATTTCGATCCGATCGCATCGCGGAACGGGCCATAAAATGCTGATGCATATTTGGCGGAATACGCCATGATGGAAACGTGTTCGAATCCAGCAGCGTCGAGCGCCGTTCGAATGGCTCCAATGCGCCCGTCCATCATGTCCGACGGAGCAATGATGTCGCATCCCGCTTGTGCTTGTACCACCGCCTGGCGGCATAGCATCTCAACGCTGGCGTCGTTGGCGACATCGCCATCAATCACTAGGCCGTCTTGGCCGTGAGAGGTATAGGGGTCGAGCGCCACATCGCAGATGATACCGATGTCTGGTACGAGTTGCTTTAAATGAGCGACCGTACGACAGACAAGATTGTCTTGATTGACGGCCTCCGCTGCGTCTTCAGTTTTTTTGGCGGGATCGGTTTCGGGGAAGATGGCGATCGCCGGTATCCCTAGGTCGCGCGCTTCGGTCACGGCATCGGTGAGTCGATCAATTGAATAACGCGATACTCCCGGCATCGAATCAATCGGAGTTTCCTTGCCGGTCCCTTCTTGCACAAAAACGGGCCAAATCAAATCATCGGCAGTCACATGATGCTCGGCGACCATGCGACGGGACCAATCGTGCTTTCGTACGCGACGCAAGCGTGTTTGCGGATAGTGAGAATGGTTCTTCATCAGCTTGTATGAGTCGATCGATTTCGTTAGGAACTTCGCGGGAGCTCCCATATTAGCCGTAAATGGAATGCACGCTAGTTGCTGGAGAGCAAACGAGTCGCCCCCAGCGATGAAATTGGTTACAATGCTCAAAACTGGCGGCCCTTGTCCCGGAGGCCGTGGTTTCAACGTGAACCTATCGTATTTTCTTCGAACTCAAAGAGGTGCCAGATTGGCTAACTCATCCCGTTCTCTGTTTTGCACGGCTGTAGCCGCCGGTTTTGCTGTAGCTGCCGGTTCAATGTTTGCCTTGGCCACAACTGCATCGGCCCAAAATTGGGCCTCGTGGCGCGGCCCCGAACACAATGGTATTTCGCGCGAGACCAATCTTCTAGATACGTGGTCCTTCAAAGACAACAAGAATATTATTTGGCAATCTGATACCGGTGGTCGATCCACGCCGATTGTGCTTAACGGGCGCGTTTACATCAATTGCCGTACGGCGGACAACCCTGCCCTGCCCGACGAACGTATCCATATTCAGGAACAGGTCGTTTGCTGGGACGCCGCAAGTGGTGAAGAGCTGTGGCGAGATAAATTCAACGTCTTCCAGACCGACATTCCTGCACCGCGCGTCGGGTGGGCTTCGATGGTGGGTGACACTGAAACGGGAAATGTTTACTCACATTCGGTTTGTGGCATCTTCAAGTGTTATTCGCCTGACGGAAAAGTCATCTGGGAAAAATCGCTGGCCGAAGAATACGGCAAGATCTCAGGCTATGGTGGCCGCACGCAGACGCCATTCATTGACGAGGATCGCGTCATTGTCAGCTACCTAGCTACCAACTGGGGCGATATGAAGGGGCCGTCGCCCAAACATTATTATTACGCGTTTGATAAAAAGACGGGTGAGCTACAGTGGATCTCGGCTCCCGGCGGCAAGCCCAAAGACACAAATTACTCAGCCCCCGCGATTGGCGTTGTCAACGGTCAGCGATTGTTGGTGGCCGGTAACAGTGATGGGCACATCTATGCAATCAATTCGCGAACGGGAAAGCCAGTATGGTCATTCAAGATGTCTCGCCGAGGGCTGAATACAACACCGGTCTTTGACGGAAATCTCGTTTACATCTCGCATGGCGAGGACAACATTGACAATTCAGAATTTGGACGTGTCCAGTGTATCGACGCAACCGGAAGCGGAGACGTGACCGAGACGCACGGGGTTTGGCGTGTCGACGGAATCAAGGCGGGCTATACGGCGTTATTGGTGAAAGATGGCGTGCTGTATGTCGTGGCCGACGTCGGGAACATGATTGCCTTCGATGGCAAAACGGGCGAACAGCTGTGGACTCAGGACCTCGGTACAGTGGGTAAGGGATCTCCTGTTTGGGCCGATGGGAAAATCTATGCGACAGAAGTCAACGGGCACGTGTGGGTGCTCAAACCTTCGCGTGAGAAGTGTGAGGTTCTTTCCAAGAATCAGCTGATTGCCAAATCGGGCAACGGATTAGATGAGATCTATGCGTCACCGGCGATCGCCAACGGGCGTATCTACATCGTCACGCGCGATCGTACAATCTGCATCGGCGACAAAGAGAAACAGGTCAGCCTTGGTACGCCCCAGGCGTTACCCGAAGAGGCTGCTGCCGGTGATCAAATCGATCTGATTCAACTGCGTCCGCACGAGGTCATTCTTGACCCCGGCCAGGCACAGGAGTATACGGTTGTGGCGTTCGACAAAAATGGACGTGAGATTAAGACCATGCCGGCTGAAAGCCTAACCTTCGGTGAAACGCTATCCGGATATTCTGTAGCAGGCAATGTGTTGACTGCGACTGCTGAACCAGAGATTGGCTTGGCGGGAACTGTCAGCACAAAAGTGGGCGAATTGACTGCGACAGCGCGTGTGCGAACGTACCCGCAGACCGAAACATGGGAGTGGGACTTCGAAGGCTACAAAGGCATCAAGGTTCCAGCGACTTGGAACCGAGCTCACATCAAAGTCAAACCATTTGATTTGGAGGGCAATACGGTCATGAAAGTTACCGGTGGTCCTGAGGCCAAGGGACGGCCGAGCCA
>CAYTPS010000286.1:0-6794 GCA_964439245.1 uncultured Pirellulaceae bacterium
ACATACATTCCGAGAGAGCTTGCCGATCCGGCGAAGACCGAGCCTCGGAAATAACCCGTTCATCACTAAAGTAAACGATGACTCATTTGCAAAATACAATCGAAAGTGAATTCGAAATTCGCAACTGATTGTTTTTGAAAGACAGGTGGGGCGCCAAACTCCACGACATTTATAACGCTTTAACCAACTTCAACTTTTAGCCAACCTCATGTGAGGTTGATCTTCCGGAGCCGGAAATGGCAATTGCCGAAACTCATACAGAAGAACATCACGATGATCATCACGATCATGGTGAGTTTATCGCCCATCACTTTGACTCGCCCGAACAACAGTTCGATTCCGGAAAGCTGGGAATCTGGATTTTTCTGGTCACCGAAGTTCTGTTCTTCAGTGGTCTGTTTGTCCTCTATACGCTGTACCGAAACTATCACCCAGAAATTTTCCAAGTGGCTCATCACTATTTGGATAAGAATCTCGGTTGTTTGAACACGATTGTTCTTCTGTTCAGTAGCCTGACAATGGCGTTGGCGGTTCGCAGCGCACAAACCGGTAAGAACAAAAACTGTGAAACATATCTGTTGATGACGATGGTCTGTGCCACGATCTTCCTCGGTGTCAAAGCGGTTGAGTACAGCCACAAATGGGACCTTGGCATTTGGCCTCGAAGCATGTTCCACTACCACGAAGGTGTTCATGAGACGGGCTTATTTGGCCTGTCGAATTACTTGATCAAATTGAGCGTGATTCCAACGTTGTTGCTGATCGGTTTTGCTGGATTCGCCGCTTTCCAGTTTCTGACTGAAAAAGCCAACAGCGCAAAATTCTATGTTGGTATGACGATCATGGTGCTCGGGTATTTTGCTGGTGTTGTCGGTGGTGTCGTCTATCAGAACGCGATTGCCGGTGACTCACACGCCCATGCAGCAGTTCACGCTGGTGGCCCGCTGATGTTGCACGCCGCAATGATGGATGAAGCACCTGCCAGCCATGACGATCATGCCAAGGGCGCAGGTCATGATCAAAGTCACGACGGAGATCATGAAGGCGACCATCACGAGGATGTTCCAGCTGGCTCGGCGACTTCGGTTCCAGACAGCGTGGGTATCTTTTTCAGCATTTACTACTGCATGACAGGGCTTCATGCGATTCACATCATTGGTGGTATCATCGCCTTGGCGTGGCTTTATCGGCGAAGTCAACTGGGACATTGGCGAGAAGATTACTTTGGTCCGGTCGACTATGTCGGACTCTATTGGCACCTGGTCGATTTGATCTGGATTTACCTGTTCCCACTCTTGTACTTGATTGACTAAGGCGGTGCACAATGGCTGACCATACACACGACTCACACGATCATCCTTCATTCAATCACCCGGCGCCCATTCCGATGTTGTTCGCGGTATTTTTGGCGTTGGTCGGACTGACGATCGCAACGGTAGTGACCTCTAACATCGAATTGGCGCAATTTGCGTTCCCAATTGCGATGGCGATCGCAACGCTCAAGGCCTTTTTGGTGTGTGCATTTTTTATGCACATGTGGTGGGACAAGGGGTTTAACATCCTTGTCTTTCTTTCTTCCTTGCTCTTTGTGTCGTTGTTTATTGCAATGACGATGCTGGACACCGGTAGCAACCTTGAGCAGATCGAAAGCTTTCCGACGACAGAGACATCATCGCTATCCACGACTGAGTATTAGAGATTGAATTAGTCTTGGGATGGAGCCTCCTGCAGTCTGAATTGCGTGATCACCAGAGAAGATTCTTGGGGTTGTAGCCATGTTGAAACAATCTTTGAAAATGGCTCCCGCCAGAAAAGAACACTACCAGAGCAAGTTGGTGTTCTTGTTGTTCCTCGTTTCACTTGGCATGTTTTTTGTGGCTAGTTTGATCACGTATCTCATGGTGCGCGACCAAGCCTTCAATCCGATACCCAATGCTATTCCGGGGTCGTTTCTGGATCAGGGTCCGGAAATCTATCAGCCACTGAAGATTCCGGGTTCGTTTTGGCTAAGTACCGTCGCGCTCATTCTTGTTAGTTTTTTTCTGCATCGCGCCTGCTGGTTGGTCCATCGCGAGCGACAGAAAGAGTTTCGTATACTGCTGGGGCTGGCTTGGTTGGCGGCGTTCACCTTCACACTCGTGCAAGGGTTCGGGATGGCCTGGCTATTGAACCAACATTTCAGTGTCACAGACGGATCGATGAAAATTTTCGGTATGTCGTTTACGTTAGCGCTGATCCATGCCCTACATGTGATGGGAGGGATGGCATTTCTTGGTTTCGTAATCTATCAAGCTTATCGTGATCGCTACGATCACGAGCGCCATTTCGCAGTCGATAACTGTGCCAACTACTGGCACTTTCTGGATGTTGTCTGGGTCTGCATGTTGGTCGTATTTTTGATCGCGCGATAGTTGGTGTGGTCACCAATCTGTCAGGCTAGATGGGTTTGGGGCCTGAAGAAGCAAGCGTGGGATGCTACGGAGCAGCTTGATTCTGTTGCTAATCGATGTATTCAAACGTCTAACAATACCTTTGAAGTCACACAAGTTTCGATGCGATTTCATAGAAAGCCGTCTCTTGTAAACAAGTTTTCCAGCCGGTTTGACCGATGTAAACTATAGTCTTCACAGTCTTTAGAAGAGAGTTGGCGAAGTGTTGCGGATGAGCTAGTTGAGTTACCATCTCCTCCTTACTTTTCAAACTTGGGAATATTGCCATGCGTCGTAGACTGTCGTCAGGGTTAAACTATGGCCGGATGGAAGAAAGACGAATGCTTGCCTCCGTTAGTGGCGGGCGCTTTGATAACTTCGTTGACCTCGATGGTTTTCAGGTTGATGAGTCTATCTCAGTTACCGAAGACGGCAGTCAAATAAGTTATCAGCTTGCTAGTGGTGATACATGGAGTCCATCCTCTACCGACCCACTTAACAGCCAGGGTATCACGGGCTTTGGGACGGACACGCTCGCAATAGACCGGTCTTTTGCGAACCGTGTACAGGTGATCGGAGACAACCCAGACACTCCTACTGTTGATGTCGTGTTTGCATCGGATATCAGTGATACCCATTCGAGTTTCTATCGTATCGACACTGTGACACAGCTACCCGGAACTGCTGTCAATTTAGACAGTAAAATCCACGCCAAAATTATTCGGTTGCCGGAAGCTTCGAATCAGGTCACCGGTGCGTCACTGACGAGCGACTTTTTGGAAATTCGTTCCGCCGCAACGACGCGTTTTGACTTCATCAACGTTGGAAATGGAGTCATCGCATCCGATTCGGCTGTCCGGTTTGAAGGTGGTGACGGGAGTTTTTTTAGTCAGGGAGCGTTTAGGGTTAGGGGACAATTGACCGTCGAAAGTGGCCGGTCGATCGACATCGAGTCTTCAGCCTTCGGTGTTGGTGGGAGGCTAAATCTCAAAGCAAATGACGACATTCGAATTTCATCCCAAGGCCAGTATGTTCCAGATCTTGGTGGTGGAACTAGCTATTTGGGGAGGCTGAATTTTCAGGCGGGCGGAGATGTCTCTATTTCGATGCGTGAGAGTTGGCTAGCCTTTAGTGGGCCAAGTGATGCTGCGAACCTTGCTTTGGTGGGCAACAATTTCGCCCAAAATTTCTCACTAGATTGGAGCAGGGCGAGGCTGATTAATGCGGCCGGCATGACACTGAATGTTGCTGGAGATGCAAACTTGAGGCTTAACAGTAGCTATTTGGCAGCCCACCCAACCGACGAAATTCACATAGCTGGAGATGTGTCTTTCAAAGCTATTCCATTTATATACACAGAGCTCAACGGGGAAGTTCTGTCTGAGCGCGTGATCTCCATTGCAGAGCCCGGGAATGTTCGCTTTGGTTCGCTGCACATCGAAGATGCAACCTATGTCACAGTGCATGAGGATGATTCCACGCTTTTGCTTGGTGCCGCGGGCGACCCTGACGATATCGATGTCGCGCGGCAGATAACCATTAGGTCCGCTGATGATATTGTGGTGCAACGAACCGCATCAATCGAAACACAGGGTGTCCTCACTCTCGCAGCACAGGGCGACCTTGTGGCTCAACGGGGTTTGAACAAGACCTTAAAGGGCCAGCAGTTGATCCTAAAGGGTGCTACGATCAATCTCGATCAAGTTGATGGGGGCACAGTGACTTTCAACAGTGTTGGCGATGTGACACTTCTCGCGCCCAGCAATTTCACTCTCCGAGGATCAAACACGGGAAAAGTTGTACGGGTCACTGCCAATGAGCGAATTGCAAGTAGCCAAGGTTCAACACTTGATGCGCGATGGTTGGAAATGCGAGGGCAGTCAATTTGGCTGGCAAATCAAACGGCCTCAGATCGTATCAGCGTCAACGGTCGAGCCAATTTTTTCGCAACTGATTTTGTGATTCTCGGATTGGCGGGTACGTTTGACTCGAAGCTAATAAATTTTCAAACGGACTATACGAATATCGCCGCGGAGGGCAATCTCACCTTGGTTGGTGATAACTCTGCATCGACAGCGTTTCTGAGAGCATCGCAGAACATTTATGATGCTTTCTCTACGCAAATTGAGTTTTCGCGCTTTGCAGATTTAACCGCTCAGTCAGTTCATTTAGCAGATCAAGCGGACGATGAATTGCGTGTTTGCGGTCACGTAAATCTCACCGTGACGGACTTCGTCGTTGTGGATGCCGACGGAACTACGGCTATTGGAACTTGGCGGGTCAACGGTGGTCGCGGAAATGTTATCCATGCTGATTCGCGTGCATGTTAAATCGAAGCTCCAACGTCAATCACAATTTGCTGTCCGATCTTGCCGATTCTTGCTTTTGCGTGCCCGTTTCTTATGTGAGCGCTCAAACATGCGTTAGCTAGCCCATAGGATCTCTCGATTTCGCGGTTGTTCATGCTATAGTCCAAACGCTAGGTTGGAGTAGCGTGGTGGGAGTGTTGGGGTGGAGCTATGAGTTGTTGAGAAGATTGTTCAATGAGTGACTTGCAAAAAACGTGTTTCCGTCGACGTCTGCCCGATCAAAGGAGATTCTCCGAATGGGCGATCGGGGCGATGGTTTTTCTGATGAGTGCTTTGCCCGCCAATGCGGACGGCCCCATCGATTTTAATCGCCAAATTCGTCCTATACTCTCGCGTCACTGTATCGCTTGCCACGGTCCGGACGAAGCAGACCGCCAAGCGGATTTGCGAATCGATACGTTTGAAGGTGCGACCGAATATGCGATTGTTCCTGGCGACGCTGATGCCAGTGACTTGATCGATCGAATCATCACTGATGATGAAGACTTGCGGATGCCGCCTGCCCATCATGCCGATGCACTTAAGCTTGCCGAAATCGAATTGTTGAAAAGGTGGATTGACGAAGGTGCTCAATACGCAAAGCACTGGTCGTTCGTGCCCCCGAAAAAGTCAACGCCGCCCGAAATTCGAGCGGACGAAAATCAAGCCGGCCCGCGCGTTTTAAATTCCATCGACAATTTTGTGCTGGAGCAAGTGCAACAAGCAGGCCTAGAGCAAAACGCGCCTGCTTCACCCAAGGTTCTTGTCAGACGACTTTCTTTGGGGCTGACGGGATTGCCGCCTCAGGCACACGGTGCTCGTGTCCAAGAGAAGATTGAAAAATACCTTCAACAACCATCTCAGTCTCATTTTGAATCAATCGTTGAAGAGCTATTCGAAACGCCAGCTTACGCTGAACATTGGGCCAGCGTTTGGCTGGACATCGCACGGTATGCGGATACTTGCGGCTATTCAGGTGATGAGAAACGAGACATCTGGCCTTGGCGTGATTGGCTGATTCGTTCGATTCAAAGCGGAAAGTCTTACCGCGATCTTTCGATCGAGATGCTTGCCGGCGACCTGCTGCCCGACGCAACCGAAGACCAAAAATTGGCCACAGCGTTTCACCGAAATACTCTGGCAAACAACGAGGGCGGCACCGACGACGAAGAGTTTCGTGTCATTGCCGTCAAGGATCGATTAAGTACAACTCTAAACGCTTGGATGGGGCTTACCGTACGTTGCGCCGAATGTCACTCGCATAAATACGATCCGATCAGCCATCGGGAATATTATCAGCTGTTGGATTTTTTCAATCAGACCGTCGACGCTGACAATCGAGACGATCGACCAAAACTAGAGGTGCGACCAATTCGTAACCCCGCCACGATGGCGGTGCTCGACAACAAGATTGAGACTTTGCGGAAAAAGCTGGAGGGCCAGCCACCTGTTTGGCAAGCTTTGCGACCGATTGCTACCACCAGCCGTAACGGCACTGAGTTCGAGTTATTGGAGGATGACTCGATTCTGGCGACTGGTCCTTTGCCCGGCGAAGAAGAGTACGCGTTTACCTTCGAGGTGCCAGCGGGGACACGCGTAGCGGCAATTCGTCTTGAAGCGTTGCCGCACGTTCGGCACAACGGAAACGTTGGACGCGCTCCCGAGGGTGCGTTTATTTTATCTCAGATACGAATGGCGACCCTGAAGGATGGCTCAACTAAGACCGGCGAAAATGATGACGATGAGACGATCTTGCCTTTTGCAGACGCTGCCAACGATTTCAATCAAGTCAACCGACATGCCCGAACGGCGATTGTGGAAACAGTCAAAAGTGGCGGTAACCATGGTTGGGCCGTCAACCATCCTTTGACGGGATACAAAGCCCATCACGAAGCCGTGTTTGAGTTGAAGGATCCTCTAGAGGTAGAGGCGCCAACGAAATTCAGAATCTATCTCTTACATGATCCGCCGTGGAAGCGTTTGAACTTGGGTTGCATGCGTATTTCAATCTGTTCAG
>CAYTPS010000287.1:0-6792 GCA_964439245.1 uncultured Pirellulaceae bacterium
CCGTAAGACCGTGCTCGCCAATGTCCAAACCTTCCATTTCTTCTTCAGGGCTGACTCGCAGACCCATTGTGAATTTAAGGATCAATCCAACAATCAAGGCGAAGACAACTGTGAAGATTCCAATCGAGACGATGCCGATAACTTGCGTAACCAGCTGATCCATTCCTTTGGAGGCACCGAACAGGCCAACAGCCAACGTACCCCAGATACCACAGACAAGGTGGACGCTGATCGCACCGACTGGATCGTCGATTTTGATAACGCTGTCGATGAAGATCACAGCGAAGTAAACCAGCACGCCAGCGATCAATCCGATAATGATCGCATCAAGACCGCTCATCTGATCTGCTCCAGCGGTGATTCCTACCAAACCGGCTAGGATTCCGTTGAGAGTCATCGATAAGTCAGGCTTTCCGCCGTGAAGTGTAGAGATTAACGCCGCAGCCAAGCCGCCTGCAGCAGCCGCCATCGATGTTGTTACTAGTACAAGAGATACCAATCCGGGATCGGCTGACAGAACTGAACCGCCGTTGAATCCGAACCAGCCGAACCACAGCAGGAATACGCCAATCGCAGCAGCTGGCATGTTACTTGGAGCAATCGCCATTGGACGACCGTTGACGTATTTTCCTCGTCGAGCACCCAATAGTGCCGCCATCACTAGAGCTCCCCAACCCCCTACAGAGTGGACCAGCGTTGATCCAGCAAAGTCATAGAAGCCCATTTTGGCGAGAAATCCGCCTCCCCAATGCCAAGATCCAGTAATCGGATAACTGATAGTGACAAAGAATAGACAGAAGATCAAAAAAGTACCAAGCTTGATACGTCCGGCGACTGCACCAGAAACGATCGTGCAACAGGTTGCAGCAAACATCGCTTGGAAGAAAAAGTCGGTGAACAGTGTGTAGGCTTCGTAGTATCCGTTAGTTGAGACAGCGTTGTATGCTTCGATTTGTTCTGGAGTAGCATCATCGCCAAGTGCGGCGACCGAGTTTCCATTTAGTAAAAAGCCGAAGCCACCGTAACCGTCATCTGCGACTTTGAAGTATCCCGGATCGTCATCACCGAAACCCGGATACATGATGTTGAATCCGATTACGCCATAGGTGACCAGACCCAAGCAGACAATCATTGTGTTCTTGAACAGAATGTTGACTGTGTTTTTGGACCGAGTCAGACCACTCTCTAGAGTGGCGAAGCCAAGGTGCATGATGAAGACCAACATACCCGCGATCATGATCCACAGGTTGTTGACCAAGAAACTAGCGTCATTGGCGATAGCTTCAACTGCTCCTGAAGACGCCTCTTCTGTCGAAGCTGCGGCATCAGCTACTGCAGCCGCCGCGTCGGCAGCCTCTTCTTGTCCAAAGCCGATGCTCGGCATGAATGCCAAAGCGGCAATTGCTGTTAGAAATAGTATTGCTGTTTTCTTTTTCACTTTTTCCTCTTTAAAAATAGTCAATGGTGGCATGATCACTGCCCCCGGTGATAGCACATGCCATACCAATTGGTTGGTTGTGCTTCCCCAGGTGTCCCGCAACTAACTTTTTGCTTGGAAAAATCGATGAATATTTTTTTTTTCTTTTTCATACTGTTAACTTTGTGCTGCAAATGCACTTCAGCACGGCATTTACATGCATTCAAAATAGGCAATTCGCCATTTTGTGAGATGATGCAACCTTGAACGCGGTTAACGGTGCACAGGCTGCAAATGTCGAGGTACAGCCATCTATCGCAGGGCATTTTGGGCTGTGAGAGGCTTCTCAGAAGCTTAATATCTGAGCTTTTGATTGCCCAAAAGAAGTGCAGCGGTCATGTGATCTTATTCGTGGCATAACCTGAATTAGAAGTGGGTTATGCCGCGAATTGATGCTCAGGAAACCGTTGCTAACGGTATGGAGTCGATCCAGCCCGAATCGATAAAGATCAGCTTCAGAATGAAGTAAAACAGCATGCTGAGAAAAGCGCCTGCCGGGATCGTGATCGCCCAGCCCGCAAAAATATCTCGCATTGTTTTCAGGTTCAATGTGCTGAGTCCCCGAGCAAAACCGACCCCCAGAACTGCCCCTACGAGCGTGTGAGTCGTCGAGATTGGAAGGCCGATCGGCAAGACCGAGGCAAGGAGAATCGTAGTGGCAGCTGCGAATTCCGCACAAAACCCGCGGCTGGGCGTGAGTTCGGTGATTTTCTCCCCAACCGTTTTGATCACTTTCCATCCCCAGGTGGCCAATCCGATAACGATTCCTACTCCACCTAGTAACAGAGCCCAGTTTGGCGTGGTAGACGTCTTCAAAATGGCGTGCTCGGTTACCGCTTGATATGCTGCGGACAGAGGTCCGATCGCGTTGGCCACGTCATTTGATCCATGAGCAAATGCGACCAAGCATGCCGTGAAGATCTGAAGCACAGAAAAGATTTTTTCGACCTGTTGGAGTTCGCCGGAATCTTTGTCTACTGCCGGGCGATTGGTTGCCAGACTATTTCGCAGCGCGTACTTGGTAATGCAATAACCTACAAAGCCAAGAACGGCGGCCACTACTGCGACGCTGAGCATGAAAGTAGGGTCCTTAGGATCCATCTCCAACCGCTTCCACATTGGCTTTAGACCTTTGTAGCATGTCATCCCTGTCATCACGAACATCAAAACAAACACCATTCTCGGCGCAACGTTTCGCGCTGCTGCTACTGGGTCTGGCTTGTTGAAGACTGTTTTCAAGATCACGGTGAACACCAAATAGGCGACCGCGCCCGAAAGCAAAGGAGAAATTACCCAGCCGGCACTAATCAACCCGACTTGGCTCCAGAGGACGCCATTGAATCCAAGTGCCAGAACGCCAAAACCGACAACCGCACCGACGATTGAATGGGTTGTCGATACTGGCCAAGACATCCATGTCGCGATCAACAGCCAAGTTCCCGCAGCCATCAACGCCGCGATCATTCCGCACGCCAGAATGTAAGGCGCGTGTTCCAAGGAGTATTGGTTGGCGATTTCCGATGGGTCGAAGATTCCTTTGCGAACCGTTTTTGAAACATTCGAACCAACGATATAGGCCCCGGAGAATTCAAAAATCGCGGCCAGGATTACTGCCCATTTGAGTGTTAACGCGCCTGAGCCGACAGAGGTTCCCATCGCGTTGGCGACATCGTTGGCTCCGATGTTCCAAGCAACATAAAAACCACAAACCAAAATCAAACAAATCAGCAGAAATTCGACTCCCATCTCCGGTAGTGATCCTGTTCAAAAAAAGTGGTGGTTGGTGTCTTCAGAACGAAATACATTTCTGAATTACATGCTGTTGGCTCTGGAAGAACCGCGGCTTGACGGGCCGCTCTTTAGTGGTTGTCACACCCTAGGCCCCTCACTGCGAAGGCAGTGGAAGCGGATTATAGCGTTAAGAAATCTTCACGGCAGTAACGTAAAGATAATTTGGCGGGAGTTGTCCAAGTCCGGCAATCAGCCAATGGGATTTTCACAGGCAATCCGCGGCGTTTGGATAGTTTGTTACGCTTGAAAAATATGAATCAGTGCTCTCGGTGATATGATTCACAAAGAATCAAATTGCTGAGTAGGCGCACAAAAAAAGCCCGCTCAAAAGCGGGCTCAATGTTCTTCAAGTGGTCCAATGGTGACCAAATACTCTAAGAAATTCGGGGGCGAACAGCACCAGTCAGACCAGAGTAGTCTTTGCGATCTTCTTCGTGCCAAAGCGGTTGTCCCGATAGAACGCGCTGGCGAAGTGCTTCGATTTTATCATCGCTGCCAGCAGGAGCGTCAGTCGCTGAAAACGAATCTCCTTCGTGAGGTACAAAATCTTCGTCATGGCCATACTCGAGGATGGCTTCGAAAACATTCTTAATTTGTGCGCGGGGTGTTGACATCAAATATTTACCTTATTCGTCGTAAAGTGTTTGAATCGTTGCTTATGGCAGCCAATCCCAAATCACAGCAGCAATCAACGTGATGTGGAAAAACTGTTAAAAATAGACCCATTCAGATGGTCAAAACTGCCTGTCTTGCGGAATCACAGTGCCAGCAGTTCTTAACGGGGATAAACAACGGAGGCATTATTAACGCATTACGGACCAAGTCAAGAAAATTATTGAGAGTTTGATTCGCCTTAGAAAAATTTATGTCCCGGAAAACCAAAGGTTCCTGCAACGTTGAATCCGATAAGGGAATGGGCAAAAACAGCATGGCAAAGCAAGGTGCCTTAAGAGTCGTTTAATGGCGGGATAGTCGTTAAGAGCCGTTTTGTTGCTTTTGGCCGGTATCGATATAGCTTAGCCAAGCGTTACATTGTGGGTGTTTGAGGCTCCGTTACAGCTTGCCACAAATCTGAGATATTTTCCAATTCTTTCTTTAGACAGACAAGGTTTCCGCCGATGGCCGAGTGGTTCCAGACCAATTTTGCACTCCAGTCACGACGCCGTGGATTTCATTTGGTCACACGGGAGGTGGTTTCTTATTTAGACGACCTTGATCGATTGAGCGTGGGGTTGCTTCATTTATTCATCCAGCACACCTCGGCGAGTTTGACGATTAACGAGAATGCAGACCCCGACGTGCGCGTTGATATGGAGACGGCCGCCAATTTGATCTGCCCTGAGACAATGCCGTTCGTTCACACGTGCGAAGGTCCAGATGATATGCCCGCTCACGTCAAAGCCAGTTTTTTTGGCGCGGGGCTGACGATTCCGATCTCCGATGGCCGTTTGGCTTTAGGGACTTGGCAGGGCATTTATCTGTGTGAGCATCGCAATCGCGGCGGTAGCCGAAGGGTTGTAGCAACCTACTACGGGCAAAAGAAAAGCGGGCAGTAAGAAGGATGCGATCAAAATCTTGGCGACAGTGTTGAGACCAGGATGATCGAATCTCAAGTTTTTTCTGGAACGACGCTCACCGAAAGGCTACGATTTTGAGCGAGCACTTCGCCTTTGTCGGGCGGCCCGCCGCCTCGTCGTGTCTGTACTTTTGTTTCTTAGGGAGAGACAACGATGGAGTTTGAGTTCCGATGTCCAGCCTGTACGAAACTCTACAAAGTCGACGAAAAATTTGCGGGTAAGAAAACCAAATGCAAAGCCTGTGGCAAGCCCATGGAAGTTCCCTATCCTCCGCTAGAGCTGCCCGACGAAGTGACCACTGGTGGAAGTACCGTTTACCGTCACGAGGCGCGCATGCGTGACTTCGAGCTGGCTGTTGGAAATGAAGAACACATTGATCTAATTGATGCTCACATCACCAAACATATCGGTCCCGTCGAATCCGTTTGGCACGAGCTGATTTCCGATATGGTTCACGTCGACGTCCATTGGGTTGCGCCCAGTGATAAGCGTCCATGGCATACGCTGGTGACTTCTGGAATGAGTGACCGGCCGATGCACTGTCCTCCGGGGATGGAAAAGTTCGCATATGCAGAGGTTCTGGTTTGTTTGCCGCCAGAGTGGAAACCTGATAAAGACGCTTTTGCAGATGACGAAAACTACTGGCCAATTTATTGGCTGAAATCGCTGGCTCGATTTCCGCACGAGTATGAAACTTGGCTGTTCGAGGGGCATACAATCCCCAACGGTGATCCCGCCGAACCACTCTTTCAAGGATCAGGCTTTACCGGGTGGATGTTGTACTGGCCTATTTTGGCTGACGAGAAGTTCCTCTCTTTGGAGGTTGGTCCGGGAAAGACTATTTTTTTCCTCGCGATCTATCCGATGTTCGAGGGGGAAATGAATCTCAAATTGAACAAGGGTGTCGAGACACTAATCAAGCGATTTGAGAAACACCAGATCTCCGAACTGATCGATGTTGATCGAAAAGACGTTTCCAAGCGGCGTGGTTGGTTTTCATAGCTGAGCCTTATTGGAATTCGTCCTGTTCACCGGGAGGAATTGAGCAAAAACGTGTCCAGTTTTCAGCAATCAGCCTGGGCAGTACGATGTCCCGGTACGTCCTACCTTTTTGCTAGAAGTATCGCCGATGAGTTTGTTTGAAATCAGTTCTATCGTGATCGCCTTGTCGGCCTTATTTGGGTATATCAACGTCAAGTTTCTCAAGCTGCCCAATACGATTGGGCTGATGATGATCGCGATTGTTTTTACTGTGGTGCTGTTCTTAAGCAAACTTATTTCCCCCGTTTTGATCAATTCGGCTCACTCGTTGATCGGCGCTATCGATTTTGAAATGGTGCTGATGGACGTGATGTTGGGGTTCTTATTATTTGCTGGAGCAATGCACACCAATTTTGACCAACTGAAGGTGCAACGCTGGCCAGTGTTGGTGTTTGCGACGCTGGGCGTTTTGTGCTCGACATTTTTGGTGGGATTTGGTGTTTGGTTGGCATTTGGATGGATCGGGCTTAACCCGAAGTTCATTCACTGTTTGCTGTTCGGCGCTTTGATTTCGCCGACCGATCCGATCGCTGTGTTGGGGATTCTCAAACAGGCGCGCGTTCCGAAGAAATTGGAGACCAAGATCGTTGGAGAATCCTTGTTCAACGACGGTGTCGGAGTGGTTGTGTTTTTGACTATCTTCAATGTCGCGACCGGTGGTCAAATGCCGGGGCACAGTCATGAGGGAGCCGACGAGCACCACGCGCACGTGCAGCAAATCGACCACACTGAAATCCACTCCTCAGGACCCTCTGCCCAAGGACTGACTACCGTGTCTTTCGTGGACGCGGAACATTCACACGAGGAAGCCGCAAATAAAATCGGCGACCATCATTCGAACGACCACAGTCACGGGCCCAGTGTTTTTGAGATTGCCGAGTTGTTTGTTGTCGAAGTTGGCGGTGG
>CAYTPS010000288.1:0-5221 GCA_964439245.1 uncultured Pirellulaceae bacterium
ATTCCACTGACTGCGAATGAGCCCATAAGGTGACTCGGTACTTGCTTTGACCCAAGCGAGCTGTTTGGTCAACCGCGGTTTTAAATGAAAGTGTTTGTAACCGGGGAAAGCCGGATCAGGTTCGATGCCGCCAAGCGATTCATGCATAAACGCCGCGAACCCACCATTCATGGGATGGTTAAACGAGTTACTGTATCGCACCTTCTTCCATTCGAATCGCCGCTCGGGCCAAGTCGATAGTCCACACGATAAAACGTATCCGGGGCTAGGGAAGGTTGTGTCGGTCAGCATTCTAAACGCGCGATCTTCGTGCCCCTGCTCCGCCAGCACCGTGTAGAGGTGACGCAAGCCATGAATACCACACGCGTGATGTCCGTCATGTACATCGTCTATGTCGAACAACAAACCAGCCACTCGATCGTCAATCTCTTTCGGCGGAACCATCCCCAGCTTAAGCGCCATTACGGTCGCCGTTTGACTGCCGTAGTGTTTTAAATCGCTTCGGTCAATCGGTTTCAAATATACACGATTAAACGCCGCTTGAATTTCGGCCGCCTCATCGATGCATTTTCGACTGTACTCGTTGTCACCAAGCACCTCTGCCATCTGGCCTGCGATTTGTAAGGCTTGAAAGTAGAACGCCGTTCCGGAAACAAATGGGTGGCACTGCATGAACTCGGGGGCTTTTCTTCTGTCCCAACGCGGAGGGCACCAATCGCCCAGACCATTGTCGATGACACCATCCTTGTTCTTGAACGTTCGGTAGTAAGCAATAGAGTCTTTGAAGTGTCGAAAGTGTGGCGCGAACGCTTCCACGTCCCCCGTATGCAAATACATTTGCCACGGCAGAATCAAATAAGCGACTCCCCAGTCGATGTTGGCTACGCGATTGGCGCGCTTGCCCGGTGCGACCATCGTTGGAACAGCACCGACGTTCTTGTGTTTCTGTTTCACCTTTCGATCAATTCTTAGGCTGTCTTGGATGTCGCGCACGTACTTCCCGTAGAATCGCGCCATGTCGTAGTTGAACAAACTAAGGTCGGCCGTGGCATGTGCATCACCTAACCAGCCACATTTTTCGCGATGCGGACAGTCCTCGGGCAACGAGTGCCAGTTACCCTCAAGGCTCAACAGGCTGGCCGCATATTGTTGGTTCAGCAAATCATTCGAGCAGGAAAACGACCCGGTTTTTCGTACAGCGCTGCGCACGAAGACGGCAGCAACGCTGTTTGCTTCGGGGGCGCTGGCCAGTCCGCTGATCTCAACATATTGAAAGCCTCCGTAGGTAAAACGCGGGGCCCAAGTCTCTTTGCCACCGCCCCTGCAAACATAAACAAGTTCGTGCGGACTACCCGGAGCCCCGCCGTAGGTGACTTGGTCGGCGCGTTTGGCGTCGTCTTTGGTTAGCACTTCGGCAGGGTAGATCTTGATGACATCGCCCACATTTTGATCGGCACTGATCTCCACCCAGCCGGAAATATTCTTTCCAAAATCCAGCAGCCAAGTTTCGGGAGCCACGTTGCGAATTTCAACTGGTTTGAGGCGTTCCATTTCCTTGATCGGCGGCAACAACTGCGGCCGAAGTTGTTCCTCAGGGCAAGGAGCCGGCACGCTGATTGCCGCCGACCATGATGAATCATCCAAGCCCGGTTTTGACCAACCGGGAATCTCCAACCGAGCATCATACGTTTCGCCCCAGTAGACGTTGTCAAAAATGATAGGACTGGGCATGGCGCGCCACGTGGTGTCGGTGCCAAATTCGTCGGTCGTTCCATCGGCGTAGTCCACGATTACTTTCACTCGCACGCTCGGCTGGCCGTAGCCAAACTTTTTGTCAAAGCCAATGTTCTGTCCGTAGAAGCCGTTGCCAAGCCAAACGCCCAGCGCGTTAGTGCCCTCCTGCAGCGCGTCTGTTACGTCATGCACTACGTACAACGTGTGTTTTTCATAATTGGTTTGGCCCGGATCGAGAACATGATCGCCAATTTTGCTGCCGTTGATGTAGAACTCGCAATATCCCACTCCGCTGACGTAGGCTCTTGCTTGGCGAACAGGCTTTCCAATGGCGATCTTTTTTCGCAGTAGCGGAGACGTGTGGGATCGCAGGTCTTCGTTCAGCTTCTCATGTTTGCGGGTGGCCAACTCGTGGTCGCGCGCCCTCTCTTGAATGCCGATCCATTGCGACCCCGACCAGTCCGATGGGGTAAGCAGTGCCATTTCCCATTTCGCAACCTCCGACCAATCGCTGCGGCGCCCCTGATTGTCAGTCACCTGCACTCGCCAGTAACATCTTTGCCGACTGTTAAGCTCAGATCCCTGATAGCGCACCAAAACAGAATCGGCCGACTCAACCCGACCGCTGTCCCAAAGATCAGTCTTACCGACGAAAAGTAACTCCGGATCGCTGGCAACCAAAATCTGGTAAGAAGCTTGCTGGACTTTGCGCCGGTCGGGATCTCGCGCACGCATCTTCCAGCTCATTCGCGGCTGTTTGACGTCCAGCTGGATTGGATTTTCAAGGTGTTCAACCTTCAGATCATACAAGCCAATCGCACCGTTTTCGGCGCGTGTTTGGGAAGCCAATCCCAACAGAATTGCAACGATCAGGGGGAGACAGTTTTTCAATAGGGCAATCATGTTTTAGGTTCGGTTATTGAAATGTCCGTGACATAAATTCGTTTTAGTTTGACATTGCTGTCAGTGCCCTTCAGCGCGTCAATCGCATTCATGATTGTCGATAGCGTTACGGAGTCCGTCCAGAAACCAAGGGTTTGTGGAGCGTACAAGTAGGCTCCGCGCTCTTGTGCGTTGTCGAGCAGTCTGTCGATGTTGCCGTCAATTTGCCTGGTGTTGTTGGTTCCTCTTTGAAGCCCACCATGAAAGTACAAAATAAGCGGATGGCCTTCCGGCGGTGCGTCAGCTGGATCGGGGACAAGTTCGATATTGGTTGAGCAAGAGAAAACGATCGCACGAGCTCGGTCCCCGCCGAAAGTAGCTAACCTAAATTTAGTTGTTCGTCACAAATCCCTTGTGTTACTGCCCCATCAAGATCGAAATAAACGGCGCGATATCCAAGAAGTCAACCATTCCGCTCTGATCACAATCTGCTTCGCACTGAAACGATCCGGAAGAGAGAATCGCAATGAATGGCGCAATGTCCAAGAAGTCGACGGTGCCGTTGAGGTCCACATCACCCAGCAAAAACGCTGATTCATCGATGGTGCCACTGAATGCGAAATTGTCAACGAACAAGTGGTGACCGCCACCGCTGCCGGTGCCACCAGAAAAGGCGATTTGGATGACCGCCGATTCACCTGCCGCGAGAGTGTGGTCAGCAAGGCCCGACATGTCGATGTCAATGTCGTCATGCTGGTCGTGTGTTAGCGGATCTGAGTCGTCAGTTAGAAGTCCTCCACCAAGATGTGTAATCGCATTGGTGCTGTTGTCACTGGCTGGTGCACCTGAGGTGAAAACATTGCCGACTGTGATGTCGCCACTTAACACGTTCAGCGCGTACGCTCTGGCTGCGTTGGGACGGAATGCGAGAGCGTCCATGTGGAACGTGCTTAAATCCACATCGCCGACCCCGTTGTTGGTGATTGTGAAAGTGAGTTCTCCGTCTGTTTTACCGTTGGTCAGTGTAAGGTTATCAGGCCCAGAGTTAGTCGAAAAACTGGCTGCTGCCATCACAACGCTGCCATCGAAGCTTCCCCAAGTCATGTCTTTACTGGAGCCACGACCGGGGTCGGCACCACTGTCTGAGTTGACCCAGTTTCCGCCGGTACCCGAGGCCGTAGCTGTTGCCGTAATGCCGGGAGTTGTCACCGTTGAGGCTGGAGCCGTCGTGCTGCTGAAAGCATCCCAGCCTGCGATCAGCTTGGTCGGAGGTTCGGGGATCTCGGCGGCAACTGCAACATTGTCCAAGCTCTGATGGTGCCCGGATGCGCCAAAGGTACCTCCATTGAATACTAATCGAAAAGTAACGGTTCCATTTGCGTCCAATGTGCGGTCAGCAAGACCGGTCAGCGGAATATCAAAATCAGTCCAGTCCTGCACACCAGTCGTAATCGATGGCACGGTCCCTGTTGCCACTATCCCGATGGTCAGATCACCTGAGTGCACAGACAGTTCAAAATTCCGCGCAGAGTTTGGTCTTAAAGTACCCGCGTCGAAATGAAACGCGCTTAGATCTCTGTCGATTCCGCTTGTGTCGGTCACCGTGAAGTCATAGTAACCAGATGCTCCATTGACCAGCCGTACGACATCGTTGTTGTCATCGGCGGTTGCGTCAGCCATCGGCGTGTCGAGAGTTCCCCATGTTCCATCGGTACTGGCTCGTTGGTCCGTGTCGATGTTAAAACCAAAATTAGAGGTGGTCCCAGTTGTGTTGCCATCGGTGACACTCGGAGCATTTACTCCTGAATTCCCCCATGTGTCCCAGCCCGCAATCAACTCCCCAGGCACTGGTGGCCCAGGTGCTTGGATGCTGAAATCCAAAACCCGAATCGCGCCGCTGGACGGATTCGTCGCTGAGGTACTGTTCGATTCGTCTTGTACGCATACCGATAGGATCCCTTCGTCCATAAGACGCTTGGTGTCCAAATGTGGTGTGCCATCGTAATTGTGCAATTGATCCCGACGCAGTACCTCCCAGTCATAGCCGTCGGCGTCGTTTAGAGCTCCCGCGATCACCAAATCGTCGCCCTGAGTATAGAGTCCGAACAAGTTCCCGTTGGCGTCCACGCCAAGCCTCGGACGGCTGCCAACGGCGGTGTTTGGCGGGAACACGTTGACTTCCCAAGTCCCCGTCGCCGGGTCTCGGTAGTAGTGATGGTAGTCAGAATTGTTACCGTCACTGAACGGCGAGTTTGTGAATGGATGTCCGACAGGGCGGTGATACATCAGCACGTGCACGCCCCCTTGAGCATCCACGACCTGTCCCTGCTGATTTAGCAACCCGTGAGTGCGATCTAAATCGACGATCTCGACGTCAGAATTCAGCGTGATCGGTGAGGAATTGGTGCCTACCAATTGGTCGTCGCTGTTCCGCCAGGTGACTCCAAAGTCATCGCTGTACGCATAATTGATGTCATGATTTCCATTTTGGGTTGATTCACGCCAAGTCCAAGTTGTGTGTAACCTGCCGTTGCTGTCGGCGTGGAATCCGTTGTGGTAAGAGTTGCGATTGTTGGATGGGCTGTTGATGACGTCGTTATAAGTC
>CAYTPS010000288.1:5231-6784 GCA_964439245.1 uncultured Pirellulaceae bacterium
CCTTGGTCACAAACCGGGTTCCGCTCCACTGTCCCGTGTTCGAGTCGTAGTCGGCGATTCGTGCATCCCCGCTACCACTGCCAAAATCGCGATAGGTAAAGACCAGGTCGTTGCCCACATTGGTGAATCGAGGGTAAGTAATCCTCGGGATAGACGATCCGCCGACGTTCAAACTGTTGCGTTCGGGCTTAAACCCTGACTGGTTCCAGTTGCCACTTGAGGTGGTCGCAAATCCGGGATCAGTGGTCAGGTATCGTAGCGGATCGACATGGGGGGCAAACGCCAAGTGGATCCGCCCGTCACTGGAGATCCCCATCGAGATGACATTATGAGAGTTCCAGTCCTGGTTTCCGACTTCCATATCGTATCCGGTATCGAAGGTTTCCCAAACGTTACCGGTCAAATCCCGACGTGAAATGAAGATGTGCTGGTCGGAACCGTTTTGATACCAAACGGCGAACTGATAGCCACCATGACTAAGCAAGACATCTTGCTGGTAAGGGTTCGCGTTGATTAGTTTGCTGAAATTGCCTCCTGTCGCCAACACCAATCCATCGTTATCCAGCAGCGTCTCCTGCATCAAACTAACACCGAACTGTGCCGACGCGTTAGAGATTGGAAGGCAAACTATAAATAGAAAAGCGCAGGCGTTGATCGCTAGACTTGATAATTTTGCCAGTCGTCGTGACCCACGTTCTGGATTCAAGTCTGTCGCGCTGAAATAATGTCTGTGCATTGTTGAAATCCTGTTTCGCTTTTTTAAAAAGGGGCTATTGGCAGGGGGGAAATGTGAGCGGCAAGTTCTTCGCCGCCAGTTCGTAGCGTCCCGAATTGACTTCAGTTTCAGGTCAAAAACGAACCGCCGGTGGGCGCCACTAATCACGAATACGAAGATCGCTTTCTATTCGCAAGTGTTGGCGTTCATTCGCGGTTTTAACTCTAAATCAGTCACCTTGCTGACTTAGCGGCAGTTTCAAACCAAAAGTGTGACTCAGTGCATTGGTAGGACTCACCACCGCAGAGGTGTGGATTACGAGCATCTAAGTGACGTAAACACCTTTCTTTGATTCTACGTCTTCATCGACCGTCAGGCTCGCAATTCTCATGGTCGTTTTGCGACATTGGTACGTGGTTTCACCGTTTTTTCCCGTGAATTGAGCCTGCGAAGCTGCGATAGACAGATGTGGCGGCAGAACGCAAACATCCGGTTTATCCGCCTAACCTGCATCAGACACGTTGGTCCTGTCTCATCTAGCCGGTGCCAACGCAATGACGTCACCAAAATCAAGCGTTGTCAGGACAGAAATTTGGCAAGGGAGATGCGGGCATGATCTTCTGCCGCAGCACCCGTTTTGACTACTCGAGGTAAAACACTTCCTCAAGCGGCGTGGAGATTGGTGAGTTGTCGGCGTGGACTTCCATCAAATCGGCCATGAAGTTCCACCACTTCTTGACTATCGGGTTGTCGGCCAAATCTTGCGAGCCACTTGCACCGGAGACTTTTTGGAATGCGAACAGTGTTTCCGTTTCAGCGTCCAGAAAAATCGAATACT
>CAYTPS010000289.1:0-6770 GCA_964439245.1 uncultured Pirellulaceae bacterium
GCCGAGATCTTTTCAGCTCGCATCTTTAGGTTGGCCGCCGGGGTAGACAGCATCGTCAGCAACGGGATCGATTGCTCAGCCGTGTCAACGTTGCGGTATTGTTTTAACGTCGCTGCCAACGCGGCTAGGGTCATCTTCCCAACCCGCATTGCTCGCATCAATGGATTGGCCAGAATCGCGTCAATGTATTTTTTCTTGCCAACGACGACGCCGCACTGCGGTCCACCAATTAGTTTGTCGCCGCTAAAGAGTGCGACATCGGCACCATCGGCGATGCTTTGCTTCACCACCGGTTCGTCGTTGAGTCCGTATTTTGCGAAATCGATCAAGGCACCGCTACCCACGTCATCGATCACTGGAACGTTGTGTTTCTTGCCAATTTCGACCATGTCACGCGTGCTAACGGTTGCAGTAAACCCGACGACTTCGAAATTACTTGGGTGCACTTTTAGCAATGCACCCGTTTCTTCTGTGATTGCGTTTTCATAATCAGATTGCCGGGTCTTATTGGTGGTCCCGACTTCCTTCAGCTTGCAACCACTGCACTCCATCACGTCTGGCAAACGGTAACTTCCGCCGATCTCAATCAGTTGCCCACGTGAAACGACCACTTCTTTCCCGCCGGCCATCGATGCCAAAGTAATCATGGTGGCCGCCGCGTTGTTGTTCACGACGACTGCGGCTTCGGCGCCTGTTAGCTCGCAAAGCAGGCGTTGGACGGCTTTGACACGCTGGCTACGCTGGCCGCTGTGCATATCGATCTCGACACTGGCGTAGCCAGAACCAATCGCGGCGACTTCGTCAATTGCTGCCTTGCACAGCGGAGCGCGTCCCAGTCCGGTATGCAAGATGATTCCTGTACCATTTATCGCGGGGCGTAGTGTGGGTTGGTCTTCGCGCGTCAGCCAATCGGCAATGTGGTCGGCCATGTCCGAGGGCGTGGGGATTTCTATGTCCTCAGCCGCCTCTTGAACTTTCTCCTTTAGGTCATCAATAAACGTGCGAACGCCATCGACCACCACTTGGTGATTGACTTTCTCCACCATTTTTTTCAGCTGAGGACTTTCTAGAAGCTGATTAACTGAAGGAATATTACGAAAAATGTTAGCCATATTTTTTCAATCCAGAAATTTCAAGCCGGTTCGAACAGCAAGCGTTTGTCGCCGACGCGGCGAGTAAATTCGATTTTGTCCAAAAACTCGCACAACGGCACTGAGTATTTTCGAGACACGCCCAATACCTGACGGATATCGCTGATTGTTAAACCATCAGTTGCCCCAATCGCGTCGGTCAATTGTTGCTTAACGAGCGTCATTGTTTCGGCATGGATGTAGAACCCGTCAGGTTCCAGTCTCACCATATCACCATTTTCGCACGCCATCGACAAAAGTTCAGCAACAGAGTCTTTATTTTTTGTGGCATCTTGTTCAAGTTTCTTGACCGTCGGCCCTTGAAGACCACTGGATTTAACTTGTTCAATTAGCGATGCAAGCAGAATCTTTTGATTTTTGGACAGTTTCGGACCGCGACCGGAGAGTCCGATCGAGTTGACGTTGGCGGTGATCTTTTTTTCCTTCTTCAACAGTTCGATCGCCGCGCCCAACACTTCCGGTTGGTCCAAATACTGAAAACTGTTTTCCAACACGTTTCTGGGATGCGTGAAGCGTAGAGGGAATTGGTCGTGCAGAGTTTCCAGTTTCGCAATGATACGATTGGCAACCTGCTTGAGTCGGTCACGATGAATTTCCAAGTTGCGAGATTGTGTCAGCTTCATTTGAAGCAACTCACTGTCATCGATCAGGGTTGCCACGATATTGCCATCTGATTCGACGCCCGCAATCCGCGGCAGGTCACTTTCCTTCCATTGGCTTGTCCCCGCGTTTTCAACGGACGCCGCCAGATAAATACCTGAAGAGGCTCTGGTTGCCGGATCTTCGCTGGTCATCGCGGCCACGTGTCTCAGGTCAATTTCGTCCGGCTTCTTCAACAGTACGGGGTTGGGATGCAAAACACGCCCTCCTCCGATGGTCATTACGGGCGATTCGGAACGAACAATGAACGGTTGGTTGTAGACCGCAACTGCTTCCTCAGTGAGATACAATTGGGCAAAACCAGATTCCCCCGGCTCGATCGTTGCTTTGTCTAATAACTTTACGTTTGCCATTATCTCGGCGGTTCCAATATGGAAACGCACCTTGGAACGATCTTTGAGGCCCCGCTTTAGATCGCTGAGCAGCTTGATTTCGACCAGCACCATCGCCGAGGGACGCAAAAAGCCAGCCGCTGTCAATTCATGGCCGCGATCAATCTTCTGATGATGGATGCCGGCCAGATTTATCGCCGCACGTTGGCCGCGGTGTACGGACTGCGCAGTATGTTCGTGGTTCTGAATCCCTCTAACGCGCACGTCGATGTTGCCGGGTTGGAGTTGCAGTTGATCACCAACGGCAATGCTGCCGCTGGCGACGCTGCCAGTCACAACCGTTCCGTGCCCTTCGATCGTGAAGCTTCGGTCGACCGCCATACGAAACGGAGCATTCTCTGCCGCCGCTGCACTGATGGCTGCGTTCTCACAACACGCGACGATGGCAGCCTTTAATTCATCAATGCCTTGCCCCGTCTTACTACTGCAGCGCACAATAGCGGCGTCCTCAAGAAACGAACCGGCCACGCGCGACCGGATCTCTTCTTCTACCATATCCAGCCATTCATCTTCGGCCAAATCACACTTCGTTAGCGCAATTGCACCCGTCGGCAGGTTGAGCATCCTGAGGATGTCTAGGTGTTCGATTGTCTGCTGTTTTACAGAATCATCGCCCGCAACAACCAGCATCGCTAAATCCATTCCGGTGGCACCGGAGAGCATTTGGCGAACGAATTTCTCGTGGCCTGGAACGTCCACGACGCCAATTTTCCATGGGTCGAGGTCGAGAAACGCATATCCCAGCTCGATCGTGATCCCCCGTTTTTTCTCTTCGGGAAGTCGATCGGTGGCAGTCCCAGTCAGCGCCTGAATCAGCGAAGTTTTCCCGTGGTCAATATGACCGGCCGTGCCCAAAATCAGATCGTGTTGCATAACGCAATTGTATCAAAGATAAGACGCTTGAAGAAGAAGTTGACTTACTTCACCTTCATCGCTGTCTTGATTGGAATTTGCGCGATATCTGCTGTTCGGTAAGGGCGTTTGCGACTGTAAAGTTCCAGACGCGCGACCATGCCGCTTTTCTGTGTTTCAGAATACCTGTCCTCGGACTTGTCGGCACGAATTAGCTCAATTGCTTTCTCTTGATGTCGCACAGCTTGATCAAAATCTCCTGTCTCAGCAAAACAGGCCGCGTAGACCTCTAGAATGGTCGGCGATCGGTCGCCCATCATCGTCACCAAAGGCTTGATCAGTTTCTGTCCCTGTCCACCGTTACGATCTTCCTCAAAGGGACTGGTCGCCAATAACCAAGCCAGCAATTGTTTCGATCGCCGATGATTGGGATGCAACTTAACCGTGCGAGTTAACAGCTCAACCGCCTCAGAAAAATTGCCCGTTGTGAATTCGGCCTCCGCCAAATGTTTGAGTACATTTCGATCACTTGGCTGAAGACGATGGGACAGACGCAAGAACTTTCGTCCAAGTTTTGCTTGACCGCTGGCAAGATACAGGTAGCCAAGATCTCCCGCAACATAGGGTAGAGTCGGCCTAAGCTCATACGCAATCAAAAGGTGTTTCGCAGCAGAGTTGAAATCTCGTTTTGTAAAGTACAATCGACCGAGCATGGCATGGACCTCAGCGCGAGTTGGATCAATTTTTAGATAAGCGGCCAATTCCTCAATTGCAGCCGACGTCTCTTTCTTTTCAATCATCACTTTGGATTTTCCGAGAATCGCTTCGGTATTGAACGGGTCCAACGCCAGCGCTGCAGAATAACTGGCTGCCGATTGATCCAGTTGTTGAATTCTGAGAGCGAGATCGCCATCGGTTTTAGCCAGCGCTTGTTGGCTGATTAAATTACCGCGCCCCACCAATGCCGGGACGTGTCGTCCGAAAAGCTTAAGTGCTCGATCGTAGAACTTCATCGCCTGACCCACGTCACCATCGGCCGTCAATTCAGTCGCGTGTTGAGTCAGTTGCGAGGCCATGTGGGGACGTGATCGAAAGAACATTTCGTTTGCTGTCCGCTCCATCCCTATGTTGCGGAACTGAGTAATCAGCCGAGAAAAATCCTCAGTGCGGTATCGGTTCACCCAGAGTCCACGCCCCTCTTTCTCCGCCGATTCTTTTCCGCCGGCCAATTCAGCTAGGTCTGCAGCCAAATCTTTCGCTTGACCGGCGTTTTCTAGGTAATGGAACGATGCGATTTGGCCGTACGGCGTCATCGATAGCGCAAACGGTAGGCGCGGAAGTTGCTGATTGGAGAACCAATGCCCGCAATAGTATTCCAGTTTTTGAATCGAGGACAAAGGTGCTGCCCCCCAACGAAACGGAACCCCGCCAGAGAAAAAGTGATCAGCCTTTTTAAGGCGTGCTTCATCGCTTTCGGCTTCTCGGTCGGCGAACAACAGCACTGCGTCCAGATTTACATCTTCCCACGCTCCACTATTGGTCGCCATCGCGTTGATCACCTTGATCGATTCAGGGCTGTCATCGACCACGACAACCGTGGTAAACGCGTTGTTGACCGGCGACACTGAATAGCATTTGTTGTCGCTGGCGATGTATTCGATATTGGGTAGCCATGACTCTGGGCGGAAGCGCGCCACCGGCACCGGTGGAAGCCTGATCTCTCCATCGAGATTGGAACGTTCCAGGACCAACTCAAATCGCCCGTTGTTATTTTCCGCCAGTTTGTCGTCGCCTTCAGTGACAACATATCGGGTGTTGGAGATCAGATTCTCGAAGGTTTGGTTTTGCCCATCGGGCCACGTCACTACAGCTTTTTCGATTTTGGTTTTGTCGCCCAAGCCAAAGAACAGTCGTTTGGATGATTGACTGAGGTTTCCAGATCCAGCACTGACAAACTTCACTAACGGCGCTTCTCGATCCGCCAAAAACAGTTCGATTCGCGCGCCAATTGCGTCTCGATTTGACGTCGTTCCGATTAATTTAAAGTGCAGGAATCCATTCTGTTTATTGTTTTCGTTCGAGAGGATACGAAGCTGCGGCCCATTGCGAGAGGTCATGATTACATCAATATCTCCATCGTGATCCCAATCCGTCGTCGCCACTGCTCTGGCGTCATCGAGAAAATCGACTCCGGAAACTCCCGAAAAATTTGCAAACCCAAGCTTACCAATACTCAGATAGCAACGATTTCGCTGTTTACCGAAAACAGAAGTTCCGCTTCGCACCAGCCCCAGCATGTCTTTTTCGATTTCGCGCGTTGGAACAACGCCGTCAACCGCTTCACCACGCTGCTCGCCGGTCAGCAGGTTCGCGTAAAAGAGTCCGCCGATGTCGTCCGACGAATACCGGCTCAAGTAGCCGTTGGTTACGATCACATCATCCAAGCCATCGTTGTTGATGTCCGCCGCAACCGAACCGAAAGCCGATTCGGCTGAAAAAATTGGGGCACGCAAGAAGAACGCATCGAACCCCGGTTGCTTTCCGGTAGCTCCACCGGCCACGGTTTTGGAAAACCAGATTTGGTTTTCGCCCAGCACTGCCTCGCGCGCCGCGTCAGCGTCGGATCCTGCTTCGATATCCAAATCGTCGCCGGAGAGACGTTGCCACGCCGCCAGCGGAGAATCGGTTGCCACGAACAAGTCCGGTTTTCCGTCCAAATTGAATTCGCCCGTCGAAACACTGCGATGCTGCGCAGGCACGTTCATGCCGAGCGCTGTGCTGATTTCGGTGAACCAGCCGTCGTCGTTTCGGAACAACTGATCTGAGGCCCATTCGTTGGCGACGTACAAGTCTTGGTCGCCATCCAAATCGTAGTCTGTCCAAACAGCCGATCGGCTATAGCGATGGTTGTCTTCAGGATCAAAGCCGACTTGGCTGGTGACATCAGCGAAATTCCAGCTCTCGTCATTTCGCAGCAGTACGTTCCTACCACCGGTCATCGCATCGAAATGCGAATCGGGCAAGGTCAACAGATCTGGAATCGTCTTGTTCGAACGGTGCTTACAAATAAACAAATCCAAATCACCATCTTGGTCGTAGTCAGCGGCCGAGATGCTGTGGCCGTTTTGGCCAATGGCTAATTCATGTTCCAGTTGGAACTTCCCGTCACGCTTTTGAGACATTAGCACGAGGCTCTTGTCTGTTGTAATCGCAAGATCCTGATCGCCGTCATTGTCCAAATCGGCCATCAACACGCCGCGCGAATGGTCCAACAAATCAACGCCGGCTTCTGCCCCTTGGTCACTTACGGAGCCATCAGGGTTCTGAATCAGAAGCAAATTGGGCAGCCCGTGGCCTTGGCAAACATAAAGATCATCCAGCCCGTCACCATCGATGTCCCCTACTGAAACGCCTTGGTCGCCAACCACATCAAGGCCTGAAACTCGCGCTGCCCATTGGTCCAGCCCGTAGGACAACTGCTCTTTCAGCAGGTCGGTGGGAGCGAGGATCGATTCGGTACAATCGTGAAACAATCGCCCCATGGGTGTCTTCAGAGAAATTTGCTCTTGCGCCAAAATTTTCGCAGAGACAAGGGAAAGCTCTTTCCGCTCGGCGCCGACTTGCCAACGCGTTACCCAAATCGCGGTGGCTTGCTGACCAAGCCCATCCTCGGTTTGCCCGTAAACTTCTGCAACCAACCTCGTCTCCAGTTGGT
>CAYTPS010000290.1:0-755 GCA_964439245.1 uncultured Pirellulaceae bacterium
CACATCGACCGATGAACTTACACCAAGTAGTTTCGAACGCTCTTGCGATCATCAAATTCGCGTTTGTTTGCGTCCATTGGCGGTCTAAACTAATCCCATGACCGAGCTAATCTTCAAACAGGAATGCCACAAGATCGTTGGCTGTGCAATGGAAGTCCTGAACACGGTCGGGCACGGATTTCACGAAAAGATCTACGAAAACGGTTTGGTAGTTGACTTCAAAATCCAAGGCATCCCAGCTGTGCAACAACCAGAATTCCCGATCATGTACAAGTCTGTTGAGTTGGGCAAATATATTCCGGACCTAATCTGCTTTGAGCAGGTCATCGTCGATGCCAAAACGATCGAAAAGATAACCGACCATGAAATCGGGCAAATGCTGAACTACCTGAAAGTTACGGGACTTCAAGTTGGTTTGCTGATCAATTTCAAGCACGCGAGGCTCGAATGGAAACGAGTCGTTTTGCAGGATGTTAGATAACCGCGAATGGACGCAAATAAACGGGAATAGTTAGGAACGGGGCGTTTCGATCACGTCGACAAAAGGCACCGTACCCACTATTTCGTTTACTTCGACTGCTCTGCCGGTTTTGGTTTGTAGCCGCTCTTGAGTGTGACCGTTCGATTGAAAACAGGTTTTCCGGGACTCGAGTCCTTCACGTCAACGCAGAAGTAGCCTGTTCGTTCGAACTGGAAACTGTTCCCCGCCACCGCTTTGGCCAGCGAGGGTTCTACCTTGGCTTGTTTTACGACCA
>CAYTPS010000290.1:765-6734 GCA_964439245.1 uncultured Pirellulaceae bacterium
GAGCGTGTCCTTGAGTTCCATGCCCTCGGGAATCTCGCCGGCCTTTTCATTTTCGAACAACACATCGTACAGCCTGACTTCGGCATCAACGGCATGTTCGGCCGACACCCAGTGAATGGTTCCTTTCACTTTGCGGCCATCGGGCGCCTTGCCGCCCGAAGTTTCTGGATCGTACGTGCAGCGCAATTCTACGATCTCTCCGGAATCGTCTTTGATGACTTCGTTGCACTTTAGGAAAAACGCATTCTTTAAACGTACTTCCTTGCCAACGGTCAAGCGGAAGAACTTTTTCGGGGCATCCTCCATAAAGTCTGCCCGTTCGATGTACAGCTCGCGGCCGAAAGGCATTTCACGAATGCCGGCCGCATCATCTTCGGGGTTATTCTTCGCCTGTCGCATTTCCGATTCGCCTTCGGGGTAGTTTTCAATGACCACTTTCAAAGGATCGATGATCGCCATCGCACGGTTGGCCGTTTTGTTCAAACTGCCTCGAACATACAACTCCAATAACGCTAGATCCGTCATGCCGTTGAACTTGGTGACGCCGGTGTGTGCGCAGAAATCACGCAGGGCGTCGGCAGGATAGCCTCGGCGTCGCATGCCGCTGATCGTTGGCATACGCGGATCGTCCCAGCCCGACACATGACCGTCTTGAACCAACTGCAATAACTTGCGCTTACTGGTCAGCGTGTGAGTCACATTGAGTCGCGCAAATTCAATCTGCTGCGGATGGTGAATCCCCAATGCCTCGACGTACCAATCGTAAAGCGGTCGATGGTTTTCGAATTCCAACGTGCAAATCGAATGAGTAATTCCCTCTAGCGAGTCGCTTTGGCCGTGCGTCCAGTCGTAGGTCGGATAGATGCACCATTTGTCACCGGTGCGATGGTGGTGCTGATGCCGGATACGGTACATTGCCGGATCGCGCAGATTCATGTTGGAAGCATTCATGTCGATTTTGGCACGCAGCGATTTTTCACCGTCCTTGAACTCACCGGCCTTCATGCGAGCGAAAAGATCAAGATTCTCTTCGACACTGCGATCGCGGTTGGGGCTGTCTTTGCCTTCCGTATTCCAACCGCCGCGGTACTCGCCAACCTCATCCGCAGACAGATCGCAAACGTACGCCTTACCATCCTTGATCAGCTTGACGGCCCAATCGTACAGCTGGTCAAAGTAATCTGAGGCGTAGAACAGGTTGTCTCCCCAGTCAAAACCGAGCCAGCGCACGTCTTCCATGATCGATTCGACGTATTCGGTGTCTTCTTTCTCCGGGTTGGTGTCATCGAATCTCAGATGACATACGCCGCCGACTTCCTTGGCCAATCCAAAATTCAAACAAATCGACTTTGCGTGGCCAATGTGAAGGTAGCCGTTTGGTTCGGGTGGAAAACGCGTGACGACCTTGCCGCCGTTTTTTCCGCTGGCAATATCGTCGGCCACAATTTGGCGGATGAAGTCAAGCCGTTCGGTTTCAGTGTTGTCAGATTCAGGAGAGCTCATGTCGGTACCAGATTTGTCCGGCTAAATTGTTGGTGTCTTAGAAAGCCTTGATGGCCAGAAAGAGATTACGGTTTACCAAGACAGAATCAACCGTCGGCAACCCCGTAATGCGTCAAGATTTTACCGTAAAGCCGCGTGCCCCCAACCCCCTCTAGAACTATGCTATTTCCTTTTAATGTACTGCTGAGCTTTGTTGGCAATTGTGCTGGCCTCGACTGCATTTGAACGGCCTCCCTCGGATTGACAATCTGTCCCGTGAAGAGAAGACTGTTCTGATTGAATAAACGAACAATGAGAACACAAATATCATGCTTCGCACAAATCTAAGTCTTCGCGCCGTGTTGTTGGCCGTCTTGGCGATCACTTTGCTGGTCTCTGTACAATGGCTGCCGGCAGTTGAAAGAGAAACTGCCGTTACAGCAGAACAGGCATCGAAAATATCTCTCGTCGCGTTTACGCCTGAATCCGGTAGTGATCCAGTCGTCATCGATGGAGACTTAAGCTCTGTTGACTGGGAATCGATGGTAGGGAAAAAGATTACCGTCACGGGCGACTTGGTCGTTGTCGACACCCACGATTTGGTACGCCGCGGTCAAGTTGTCGTGGCCAGAGATCGGCTCTTCGTCCCCACCAGTAAAGTTGATCCCAACGATGCTGATCCCAATGCCACCTCGTTCGAAGGGGGGGGCAACGTCGCGAAGGTAGTTGGAGCACAAAAACATAACGAGAAAGCCACGATCATCCTCGATGATGGATCGGCTGAGCAGAACATTTTTCCTCCTGCTTTGTTTCCTGAACTGGGAAAGGCGTACCCGACGGTGCGTATCGGCTCTGTGGTCAATGGCGTTTCTGGCAAAGTGGTGAAGGCGGGACGGGCGCTTTTATTGGTATCAGAGAAACCTCTTCAATGGACGCCGGATGAACGACCGCAGCGGCCAGATGTTGGTGAAGCAGATGTGACCGTGGCCAGCATGAACGTGTTGAACTATTTCACGACGATCGATGATGGAAACAACGACGCGCGGGGTGCGGATTCCGAATCTGAGTTCGATCGCCAAGAGGCAAAACTGGTCTCCGCAATTATTGGATTGAAGGCCGATGTGATCGGTTTGATGGAGATAGAAAACAACCTCGAAGCCGAACAGCGATTGGTTGCTGCAATCAATAAAAAACTTGGCAAAGAGCTGTTTAAAGGGTGTGGTCTTCCCAATGGGTTTCAGTATGCGCCAGGTGGCGGCGACGCCATTCGTGTGGGCATCATCTACCGTGTGGACCAAGTTGCTCCGGTGGGAGAGGTTTCGATGATCAAGGACGACGTATTTCGAAATGCACGAACACCACTGGTGCAAAGCTTCAAATCAAAATCGGCGGACAAGGATTTTACTGTCGTTGTCAACCACTTCAAATCCAAGGGCGGTGCTAGCCGAGCCGACGTTGCAAACAAGAACAAAGGAGACGGTCAGGGGGCCTACAATGCAACTCGACGTGGACAGTCTCTGGCGATCTGCAAATACATTGAAGAACTATCCAGTGCAAAGCCCAACCCTAGAGTGCTGGTTGTTGGCGATTTAAACGCATACCAGCAAGAGGATCCAATCGATGCGATGCGGGCGAAGGGGCTGGTCGATCTGCATGAGAAATTTGCAGACGCAACTCCTGAAGGTACCAAGGCAGCGCATTATTCTTTCCTGTACCGAGGTCAGAGCGGAAGTCTCGATCATGCCATGGCGACTGAGTCGTTGGTAACCGACATCACCGGCGTTGCGACGTGGCATATCAACGCCGATGAGCCAAGGTTCCTCGACTACAACCAAGAATACAATCCGAAGACGCTCTATCAAGCCAATCCATTTCGCAGCTCCGACCACGACCCGGTGCTGATTGGAATTCGGAATTAGTTATGCCGAAGAAAGTCACACAAAAACACTAGGTACATCAACGTAGCCGCGTGTGTTGTGATCAGGACAACGTCTAGTTTCAACTACACTGGAATTTTTTTCAGGTGTAGAAGAGGCTGGCACAAAAAGGGAAAGAATTTTTCGCCATGGGCGGCCCAGCTTAGACCGCTGTCGATCCAGTTTTTTCGTCGGCCAGTTTTTGCAAGGCCAACGTGATCCGATTGACGACTTTTGTGCGGCCGAGGATGGCCAGCGTGTCGAACATGCCAAATCCAGCGGCTTTGCCCGTCACGCTCACCCGTAACGCGTGGATGATGTCGCCGATTTTGATTCCTTGCTGCTCGCAGAAATCCTTAATGACCTTTTCAAGATCCGGAGCGGCGTACTCAGGGGCTTCGGCAAGCACCTTCTTCAATTCTCCGATCAAGAAACCGGCATTCTCTGCTTTGACCATGCGTTTCTGCCAAGCTTTTTGGTTGTAGTCGAGATTCTCATCTTCGGTCCAGAAATCGTCGAAGTTCAAGATGTCGCCGGCCGTTGCAATACGATCACCGGCCGCCTCGATGATTTGTTTTAACATCGCGACCTGATCGCATTCGATTGGCGTTTGAATCACGTTAGCCTTTTCAAGAAAACGAGCACAGCGTGGCGTTTTCTTTTTCAGCGGCACATCATTCATACGGCGACTTTGAAACGCAACCAGTTTCTGCGGATCGAAACTGGCCGCCGACTTCACCACGCGATCGAGTGAGAAATGCTGCAGCATTGATTCGCGTGTGAAGTCTTCCGTTTTGTCATCCAACGACCACCCTAGTAGCAGCAAGTAATTGACGACCGCATCAGGATTGAAGCCAGTCTTTTCGTAGAAGTCGACTAGGACAGGATTAAACGTCGCCGGATCGATCTCCAAACCAATGCGTTCGGCGACTTCGGCGCCGGATTGGTAGAGACGCTTGAAGTCCTTGTTGTTCAAGTAATCCGCAATTTTGCGCTTGCTCAATTTCTTTTTACTGCCCGGTTCGGCGACGTAAGGAATGTGAGCATAAATTGGCAGGTCGTAGCCCAGGCCCTGCGCAATGAAAATTTGTCGAGGCGTATTGGAGAGGTGTTCGATGCCGCGTACGACGTGCGTGATTTCAAAATCTGCGTCGTCGACCACATTGGCCAAATGGTACAGGCAGGTACCGTCGGCCCGTTGGATGGCGTGGTCGGCTTCGGTGGCCCAATCGATGGAAACATCGCCAACAATCTTGTCTTCAAATTCGCACTTGCCCTCGCGCGGCATTTTAAGCCGCACGACGAACGAGCGCCCTTCGGCTTCAAACGCTTTGGCCTGCTCGTCGGTTTCGGCCATCCAAGTTCGACTGTAGACGAATTCTTGTTTCGCTTTTTCTGCCGCCTCGCGTTCGGCCGTCATTTCGGCGGTCGTGGCGTAGTCGCGATAGGCTAGGCCTTTGTCCAGCAATACTTTTGCAGCGGCCTGGTATTTTTCTAATCTCGCCGACTGGAAATAAGGTTCGTGCGGTCCGCCGACCTCAGGGCCTTCATCCCAGTCAATTCCCAGCCAGCGAAATCCATCAAGGATTGGTTGGAGCGCTTCTTCTTGGTTGCGCTGCGCATCAGTGTCGTCGATGCGCAGGATGAACTGACCACCGGCCTGCTTAGCCAGCAGCCAGTTAAAGAGCGCAGTCCGAACGCCTCCAATATGAAGGTATCCGGTGGGCGAGGGAGCAAATCGGGTTCGGACAGTCATCGAAGTGTTCTGAAAAAGTTATTGAATTTGGCGTAGAAATTAACAGTGTAGAAGAAGTTCCCTTCGGACGTGAGAAGCTCACGCGGCAAACCGAGGCTTTTTGAAGTTTTCCTAAATTTTATTTTGTGTGTGACCATAGGTGTCACCTATCGGGCCAATACTGAATTCTGAAGGCACTTGAAAACCCGTTTCAACAGCCCTATCGTAGAGGTTGGCTTCGGGTGCAGATTGTGAGAAGTGAATCGAATCCCACTTGTCGAGGCTAAAGATGACAGCGACCAAAACCATCCCATCCAACGGTAAAACGCAGCTTGACGCGATCACCGCAGACGCCACAAAAGTAAAATCATCCCCGGAATCAAAAAAGGCGAAGACGACCATGCCCAAAACAAAAACAGCCAGCAAAAAATCTGACTCGAAAAAGAACAAAAAAGAAGTAGCCCCCGTCGACAAACTGATGGCGGACAACACCGATCTGAAAACGGCGGTCCAGCAAATCGAGGCACAGTTCGGCCAAGGTTCCATCATGGCGCTGGGCAACGATTCCAAACAAGAGATTCGCGGCATCCCAACCGGCAGCCTGTCGCTTGACATGGCTCTCGGTGGAGCAGGACTTCCATGTGGACGTATCATTGAGGTTTACGGCCCTGAATCTTCAGGTATGACGACACTTGCCTTGCACGTCGTTGCCGAGGCTCAGAAAAATGGCGGCATTGCAGCTATCGTCGATGCCGAACACGCTTTCGATCCAACTTGGGCCAAGAAGTTGGGCGTATCACTGGATACTTTATTGGTCAGTCAACCCAGCAGTGGTG
>CAYTPS010000291.1:0-6730 GCA_964439245.1 uncultured Pirellulaceae bacterium
ATTCGGTGGTATTCCGCGCAGCTCCGACATTCGTAGCACGCCGTGTAAACCACTCGCGACACGACTCAAGGATATCCTGTGAGCGCTGCTGACGGACAACCCGCAAAATATGGTTTCATCACGATTGTCGATGTTCCCGAACTGGGACACGCCGGTGGTCTGTTAATTCTATCCCCCGAAGGTAGGCCCATAGAGTTCCACTGCACCGCTCCAGTGTTGGAGAACAAAACGCAAAAGATACTCTACGGACAAACCTATCCGGTGTTCTTGTATTGTGACCAAATCGGATCAGCTCTCGTAGAAAAATCACGCAGCAAACCAGAACTGCTGGTTACCGATCGCTCAGAATTAATGCCATTGGCAAAACGTTCTTCAACGCCCGTCGTCAAACTGTGCCAGCAAATCGAAGCCGACGCCGACGCCGAAGACTCCCGAAACAGATCAAGTTTTGACATCAATGGCGAAACCGTTGAAACCGAAATTGCCGACCTTCAACAAGCCCAGTGGGCAGAGGACGCGTGCCGGGCATTCGCTAAATCGTTGCCGCTGATCGAACCCTTCGAAAGAATTAAGTTGGCTATTGATGAGGCCGGCTCAGCCACGCGGTAATAACCACATCGGTTGCGTCCGGGCATCTCAAACATTGAAGACCGAACGCATTTTTCAATCTCACAGATCGCTACCATGAACAATGCGGACGAATCTTCAGCAGCCCAAGGTACCGGCGGCATGCGGATCTCAAGTATCGATCGAAAGATGCTTGCCGCTTTGTCAAATGAAGTTCGGTTTCAGCCAACTCGCCTTGATCCGGCTCAAGGAATTGCGGTCGTCTCAGCAAGTTTCCGCAAACGACACTCCAAGGTTTCAAGCTATTTCTTCTCAGATATTGGAGTCGAGACTTCTGCGCGCGAAAACGCAACGAGCAACAGCGAAACAACTGGCTTCTTGACTGTCGCTCCCGCCCAACCGTCCTCCCGCCCCTCTGAGAATCTGCCGTCGGCTGTCAAGCCTGCCATTGGTAAAGACGATCATCGGACACATCTTAAAAATCCTCCCTAGGTCATCAAAATGGGTGACCGATTGTTTTATATGCTGCAACCGCCGCTGGAGTCTTTGTTAGCAGGCAGTTCGATGGAGTTCCCATTTCCGCCATTTGATTTCCAGTACGAAGGAGTCGGATTTCTGTTTACGCGTTACAGTGCGATTCTGGCAGACGAAATGGGGTTGGGCAAAACGATGCAGGCCATCACCTCGATGCGAATGCTACTGCGAACAGGTCATGTTCGGACGATTTTGTTAGTCTGCCCCAAACCATTGGTTACAAACTGGCAGCGTGAGCTAAAGACATGGGCGCCGGAAATCACCGTTGCCGCCGTAAGTGGCAGCAAGGCCGAACGAGCGTGGCATTGGAAATATAATCGATCGATGATCAAGATTGCCAACTACGAACTGATGATCCGAGACGAAGACCTCATCACCGCCGATGATGTCGAATTTGACCTTTGCGTACTGGACGAGGCGCAGCGTGTGAAAAACAAATCGAACTCGACAAGCAAAGTCATCCACAAAATCAAACGCAAACGCAGCTGGGCGCTCACGGGAACTCCGATCGAAAACAGCATCGAAGACTTGGTCGGCATCTGTGAATTTACCTCACCCGGCTTGGTCGCCTCCGGCATGTCAGCACCCACGGTGAAAAGCAGCATCAACGATTTGATACTTCGCCGGACAAAAGACTTGGTACTAAAAGACATGCCGCCGCGTTTGATGCGTGACGCCCAACTTGACCTCTCTCAGGAACAAGCCGACAGTTACTTCGCCGCAGAGAACGATGGGGTCATTCGACTTAATGGGATGGGCGAAGCCATCTCCATTAACCATGTTTTCGAACTTGTGTTGCGATTAAAGCAAATCTGTAACTTCGATCCCGTCACCCAGACCAGCACAAAGGTTGAACGCTTAAAAGCAGATTTAGAAGAGGTCGCTGCCAGCGGACAAAAGGCCATCGTTTTCAGCCAGTGGGTGGGTGCGATTGAAAAGATCTCTGAGTCAGTAGAAAAATTCAATCCGCTGCAATATCACGGTCGCATTCCCACCAAACAACGGGATCCAATTCTAGAAGAATTCAAAAACAACCCCGATCGAACGGTGCTCTTGATGAGCTATGGCGCGGGTAGTGTCGGTTTAAATTTGCAGTTTTGCCGGTACGTGTTTCTGTTTGATCGCTGGTGGAATCCGGCCGTCGAAGACCAGGCAATCAATCGGGCTCATCGCATTGGTGCCGCTGGCAGCGTGACGATTACTCGCATGATGATGGCCGGCACGATCGAACAGCGCATCCATGACATCTTGGAAGCGAAGCGCGAGCTTTTTAACGAGATCCTTTCCAATGAGGCTCAACCTACCAATCGTGGCCTTTCGCGTGAAGAGATTTTTGGGCTGTTCAACCTTTCCACGCCGCAAGGTAAAATCAAGGCCCCCGGCAATAACACGAAAGCGGCCTGAACGGGGCTGTGCGCCCGAAACAACGTTCCCTCAATGAATGCCAACAACTCACAGAGCCAGCAAGGCCAGAGCAAGAAACCCAAAGCCAACTGGTATCCGCCCTGGGCACCTCGGTTTTGGAACGGCATGTCTGTCGGCAGTTATCTGCGGCTGTTGCAGGAAAACCGTTTTCGCGTTCATCCTGCACGCTACCCAATGATGGTCTTGGTTAGCGGATGCAGCGTGATTAACTCTTCGCTCAACCGCCTCCAAAGCATTTTCTACTCTAAGAAAATCGAAGCGGCACGCCTCGAACAGCCACCGGTATTTATCATCGGCCATTGGCGCAGCGGCACCACGTTGATGCACGAATTGATTTCGTTGGATGAACGGTTTGCGTTTCCATCCAATTTCGAAGCGTTCGTCCCACAGCACTTTTTGCTGACGCGGCATCTGATGTATCCCTTGGTAAATTTACTCATGCCACCGAAGCGACCAATGGATTCGATGACGATGAACGCGTCGTCGCCGCAAGAAGATGATTTTGCGTTGTGCTCATACGGGGCACCGACGCCATACCGTCGGATTGCGTTTCCAAATAACCTAGGAGACGATCATCTTCAGCTGAACTCAAACAGAACCGAAGAAGATCACGCTCAGACTGATGACCAAATCGTGCAAGAATCGTTGACGCACTTCTACAAATCGTTGACCTTGCGTTACTCGGGGCGTCAGTTGGTTCTCAAGTCGCCCCCTCACACGGCACGCCTTGACCGACTGGCCAAATGGTTTCCAGGAGCGAAGTTCGTGCATGTCTCCCGCCATCCGCATAAACTGGTCTCTTCCACAATGCGATTGTGGCGATTGCTGGACCAGATTCAGGGATTTCAACTTGCCCGTTACAGCGACCAATGGTTGAAGAACTACGTTTTTCAGTGCCAAAGTCTGATGTACGATTCGTACTTCCGACATCGTGATGCGTTGCCGGAGAATCAATTGGCTGAGATTCGGTTCGAGGATCTTATTCAGTCTCCTGCCGACACACTAAAAAAAGTCTATCAGCAATTGGAGCTAGGTGATTTCAACGCAGCGCGTCCTGCTGTGGAGCAATATTTTGCCGATCGTAAAGGGCATCGCACGAATCCGGTCAACCTAGACGCGCAGCTTGAGGCTGAAATCGACTCTCACTGGCGCCCGTACGCTGAGGCATTTGGGTACGTTTAAAAAGGATGGCGTCTTCGGTTGGCAACCGAATAATTCCACCGGCGTCTTACTCAAAATCCAACGGCGTGGCTTGCTCACCGCCGGCAGAATTCAGCAGAGGCTTGAGCAAACCGGATTCAGTTTCCTCAATGTCTAACACCCCAGAAAATGATTGCTCATCATCTGGTGTCTCCAAAGGCTCTAAGGGCTGGGTGGGTCCGTTCGGGTCATAACTGCTTTGCTCGACCAATACATCCGCCGGATAATTGACTGGTTCGAATGCACCAGAGACCAACTGCTCTTGATAGATACCGTCACAGAACCCGCAAGGGCCGTCGGTACCGAAAAATGCCGCCGCGCGCTGGCCGGTAGATTCATCAAACACTCCCGGATCAATCCATTGCCCGGATTCGTCAAGCTGCATTGTCCCAAGATCAAAATCTAGGCTCCGACGAAGCACTTCGTACTGCACCCAAGACTGAACGTATTGATTCTGAACCGAATTGAGTCCATTAATGGCTTGAGAAAGATCACGCGCCGTGGTTTGGCCAAAAGAGCTTTGTGCGCCCGGTCGAGGCGGTTGCTCGAGCCGAAACCGTGATAGCTCCACCGCGTCGATGTTGACCTGAATGCTCTGACGGTTAAGTTCAAATAGGACTTTGTTGCGGTCCAGATTGCGGACGATAAAGCGAATGTTCCGACTAACATCATCTTCAAATTGATAAAACGCTCGGCGCGCTTGTTGGTAATTAATCAACGCCTCTCGATAGTCGTTACGTTCGCTTTGCCGCACAATTGGGGCGTCGACCCGCAAACCGGCCCGCAACTGCCCCGTTTCGTAGCGGAACGAAAACGGATTGTCACTGGCGGTCCCAATATCGCCTTCAAAAACCAAATCCACCTGCGATTCCAATTGATCGGCGACAAATTCGATTCGACGCCAACTGTCCACCAGTCCAGCACGTGCGTTCATCCAATCCCGACGAAAACATCTGGCAACTTCAAAGGCTTGGTCTGAGGAAATTTCGACCGTTTCGATCTCAATCACGTTCGAGCGTGCTTCGGCTTGAATCAGGGCTAGTTCTAGAATCGTACCGTCAAGGTCGGTCAGCAAATCTGGAGTTGGACGTTGGAAGCGATAAGCAATCAGCTCGCTCGCGTCCTTGCCATCGAGCGTTTGGGTTTCTTGTTCGAACGATTTGAGTTGCGAGAGTAAATTCTCTAGCCCCGTTTCAATACGCTCCAATCGTCGACTCAAGGAGCGCTGGTTGTCGGGGCCTTTCAGGTTTTCCGACAGAGATTGCGACTTTGGAATCGAACGAGCACTGAACACCTGCGGTTCAACCTCTGAAGGCAACTTGCCGCTGGCAATAGCGGCACGGAGTTTTTTCAAATAGGCCAATCTTTTCGGCCGCACCGCGTCCAGTTTCTCGATATCACTTTCAACCACGCTGACATCATCCGCGCTGACCGACTTAACCATTTCCCGCGCTTTTCGAATCAGCGGTTCTAGCTCCAATGTTTGTTCCACTAGCGCTCTGACCAGTTCGGTCTCTTTCTGATCTGACGAATCGCCTTGAGGCCCAACACCGTTAGCATCTTCCTCTGAAAAACTATCGTTTAGTGCGCTGTTCAAATCGACAAGTTCATCGATGATACTGCCGACTTCGATTCGCAGATTGCTGACCTCCGCCAACCGCCCGCTAATGGAATCGTCAATAATCTTGAACCGATCCAGTAGTGGATCTTCAATGGTGACTTCCAGATAGGGAGGTAATCCAAGCAATTGCTTGAAGTTGTCGAGCGCCGTTTGATAACTTACTTTGGCGTTGAGCAGGTTCTGTTGTTGCTGGAACACTGTGGATTGGAACTGCCGGACTTGAAGCGAGTCAATTCGGTCTTCCGCTTGGAAAGTGCGGAATTGCTCAAGCACACCTTCAAGCAACCGCAGGTTGAACTCCAAGTTGCGAATTTGTTGTTGCTGTTGTAGCAAGCCGAAATAACCACCAGCATTAAGACCTGCACCAGCGGCCAAGCTAGGGAAATTGCCTTGGCGATTGGGACCGGCCCCCGGGTTCCTTCCAGTGGCAATCTGCAAATAGAAACCGCGCCGAAAGCGCTCGTACTGTCGGATGTTGGCCAGCAGCGTTCGTTCGGATTGCGTCAGCGATTCCATGATGCGATCTCGACCTGCGCCGCGCAATAGTGGCTGTACGATAGAAAAATCGAACAGTCCACTGGCCGTTTGGGAATTGTTTCCTGCCAAATTCCAAATCAGCGCATTGGCCAAACCTGCGGTGAAAGTCGCGCCAGTGATACCCAATCGATTCAGATTGATTCCTCCGCCACCTACACCCAATCCACTAGAAAGATTGGTTGATGACCTGCCGGTGCCGTCGCGCAGCCGGCCGGATGTGGAAATGAACTGGTTGAATCCAGCGAACAATTGCGAATCAAAACCGAATCGTTGCAGACTGACATCGAGAGCGGACAAGTAGAGCGTCTCGCGCTGCTGTTGGAACTGCGGCGAATGTAGCAGTGCCAGTTCGTAGGCTCGTTCGAGCGACAAGACCGACCGTCCGTTTTCATCGACTGGCAGATAGGAACGCCACGTTGGATTTTCAACCGCATCGGTATCGCCATTGGCGTGCCAATGCGGGAATCCTTGGCGACCATCAACACGATTCATCAATCGGTGCGAAGTTGGATCATCCGGTGGCAAGGGCGCGTGATCGGCAGAGAATGGATTGAACATGCGTGATTGCGGATCGATGTCTACACGTCCATCGGCCGACGACCAGCGCGGATCGACCGCCTTCTCCAGCACGAGGCGTCTGGCCTCGGCATCAGCTTGTCGCCGGTAAAAGCTGCGATGGCATCCGGTGATCAGCATGCACTGAGCGATCACCAGCGCAGCCAACATCCATTGGCAGCAACTGTTGTATTTCTGGGACACACCTTCTCCTTGAGCAGTCGCGCTCGCGGGAATTCACGCGACAACAGAAACTGTACTCACGGGGCAAATGATTGCCATTGTGAAGAT
>CAYTPS010000292.1:0-6699 GCA_964439245.1 uncultured Pirellulaceae bacterium
CATCAAACTAGGAAGCTTCGCTCCGCCGAAAAGGAGAACGAAAAGGCCCAACACAATCAAGAGCTCAGGAACACCCAAACCAAACATAGCTTTTCCTCAAAAAGATTTTTTCTGATCTAGCAACTTGGCCGGGACCAGCTGAGTTTTCATAGAGCAGCGACAACGGGGTACGCTGAAATTCTCTAAGCTCTTAAACCCAATATTTCATTCTAGATTCGCGAAAAAAGGTGTCAAACCCCATTCGAGTCGCTTTCGCCCAGGGGACAGCAGCGAAAACTGACTGATAAGCGTTGATTGGCCCCGAAAACTCGGCGAGCTTGGCGTTCTCCACTTACGCGTTGTCGTAAAAAAGACAAATGTGCCAAGCGCACGCTTGTGCGGTCAAAGCAGATTGTAGCGATGGCTTAACATCGCCAAGGTGTGTTGGCCGTCTTCCCATTTGTTGCGCGACCGACAGAAGAGAGGACAAAAAAAGCCGGAGGCAACTGACTCCGGCTAATGAACGAATCAAAGCTTATTGATCGTGTGATCCTACCGAGGTTTTACGTCTTGCCCGGGGCGATAGAATCCGATGTCCTCGAGTGATTTATATACTTCCTCTAAGGTCTTTTCGCCAAAGTTAGAAATACTTAGCAAATCCGCCCGGGTCGTGTTGAGCAAATCGCGCACACTGAAGATGCCTTTTTCCTCAAGGCAGTTGGTGGTACGGACCGTTAAGCCAATCTCGGCGGTACTCAGTTCAAGCTTCTCGCGCAAATTACGAGTCTCTTCTTCTGCAGCACTAAGTGGAATACGTGTACGGGCCATGGAATCCCTCCCCATTTAATTTCGTTTGTAGATTTTTCCGCAGGCCGATCACCAAACATATCGCGATCAAGTGCGTAGGTTTGATTTTGGAAAGCGAAGTCTAATGAAAAACCAATCCCTAGCTTCACACCCTTGCCTGATTGGCCAAGGAATATACCATAAATGCACACGTCGGGTGCGCGGGGAGAAAAAAACTTCAGCCTCGCTAGCACTCAAGTTATTTAACCCGCAGCCGTCATGCCCCAGCACACCATCCAACAACTGCTAGACCCGCTTAACCCGGCTCAGCAATCTGCGGTTCAAAAGATCACCGGCCCGCTGTTGATCATTGCGGGGCCCGGCAGTGGAAAAACGCGTGTAATTACACATCGGATCGCTTACATGATCCAAAGTGGGATACCCTCCCAGCAGATTCTGGCGCTGACGTTTACTAACAAGGCAGCTGACGAGATGCGAAAGCGTCTGGCCGAGTTGTCTCCGGAGAACCTGACGTGGGCTGGAACATTTCATCGATTCTGTTCGCGTTTGCTGCGTGTTCACGCACCCATGGTTGGGTTGCGCGAGAATTTCAGCATCTACGATATGGGTGACTCTCAGAAGGTCGTTAAACAAGCGATTGAAAACACGGAAGTCGACATCCGGCATTACTCACCGGCCGCTGTTTCAAATGCGATCAGCGACGTAAAAAACAAGGCAATCACTCCAGAGAACTTTAAGCCGCGTCCTGGCAATGCGATGGAAAATATCGTTGCCAAGGTTTTTCCCGAGTATCAAAAACTCTTGCAGATGTCCAACGGAGTCGATTTTGATGACCTGCTGTCGTTGACCGTGGAATTGCTGAGACAGAATCCCGAGTTGCGTTCGGCGATTGACCATCGCTTTCAATACGTGCTGGTCGACGAGTATCAGGACACTAACATCGCCCAGTATCAGCTAATTCGACTGATGAACCACAACGTGCAGAATCTGAGTGTCACGGGAGATCCGGATCAGTCCATTTATGGTTGGCGCGGTGCCAATATCCGTAACATTTTGGAATTCGAAAAAGACTATCCTGACGTCGAGACGGTGAGGCTGCAGGAGAACTACCGATCAACGCAAGCCATCTTGCGCGTCGCCGATCAATTGATTGCCAACAATGCTCGTCGCAAGAAAAAATCTTTGATCACCGAAAACGAAGAAGGGGCACCTGTTCGTTTGGTCGCCTATCCGTCGCCACAAGATGAGGCAGTTGATATCGCCGATTCGATTGCCTTGGCGGTTCAGAAGGGGGAGCGGCGTCCGAGTGACTATGCGATTTTGTACCGTACAAATTACCTGTCTCGAGCGATTGAGCATTCTCTGAAGTCTTCCGGAGTGCCGTACCAGATCGTCAACGGGCATGAGTTTTATCAACGCAAAGAGATTAAAGACGTTGTCGCCTATTTGCATCTGATTAATAACAATGCTGACGGAGTGGCGTTTGAGCGTGTTATCAACGTTCCTTCACGCAAGATTGGTAAGGTCACCGTTTCGCGTTTAAGAAATTACGCGCTTGCCAAAGGTATTCCAATGCTTGCCGCGGCACGTGACGTGGACAACATCGAGACCATCAAGGCTGGCCCGTCAGCAAAACTCAAGGCTTTCGTGAAGATGATCGATGAGTTAATTGAGCTGGCGACCAGTGATGTGGAAACGGTGATAAAAGGCGTGCTTGACCGAACAGGTTACCGACAGTGGTTGACTGACGACGGCAGTGAGGAGGGATTCGAAAGAGCCAACAATGTCGACGAATTGGTCGTTGCTGCTCAAGAGTTTGATTCAGAGCATCCCGACGATGGCGGCATAGAGCAATACTTGGAACAAACGGCGTTAGTATCCGACACCGACGCTTGGGAGGCTTCGGCGGACTTCGTAACGCTGATGACTTTGCATGCCGCCAAAGGATTGGAGTTCCCCTGCGTTTATGTGGTCGGTATGGAAGAGGGCATTCTTCCGCACGAGCGTAGCTCTGGCGATGACGATCAGATTGAAGAGGAACGCCGATTGTTGTTTGTGGGAATTACTCGTGCCGAAAAACAGTTGCAACTGTCGCGTTGCCTGAACCGTTTCCGACGGGGCAGCTATTGGCCGGCGATCGCCAGCCGTTTTTTAATGGAACTGCCACGCAATGAAATGCAGCTTCAGGAACCGCGCAATCGGCGTGGCATGACTGATGCTGATTTGCAGGAATCTCTCTCGAATATGACCGATTGGTCTGCAAGCGATGACCACTTCTTCGAAGATTCGGCCGATGAACTGTTGGAAATCCAAGACGCCGTTGACGCTATCGACGCTGCGGCAACATCGTCAAGCAAGAAGCCTAAACAGAGGAAAGACGCAGCCAAACCAGCCAAGCCTCTGCCTTCGATGGCCGATATGATGACGGGCGCACAGTTGGCGGAAAAACATGCTTCCATGGGAACAGAATCTCGGATCGACCCCGAATCGTTCGAGGTCGGTTTGGACGTCGAGCACATGGATTATGGCGTCGGCGTGGTCACCTGCCTTGAAGGCGCCGGCAAAAAGAGGACGGCAACGATTGACTTCCCGACACACGGCGAAAAACAATTCCGCGTCGCGTTCACGAATCTGCGCAGAGTGGCAAAGTAGCCGCGCAGCCGTTGAACAGCATTCACTACCAGTCAAAAGTGAAGGTTATCTGTTAGGTCGATCAAGGCGCACCGTTGACGCCCCAATGACACCTGTTTTCAAGGGGGCGTAGCTCAATTAGGAGCGGGTAAGACGTGAGTGCTCCGGTTTCGTTGAATTCCCCTAGAATGACACGGAACTCCAAACGATTTAACTGGGACGCTCGCGGCGACGCTGTAGAGGAAGTTTCCTCTACCTTGTTCCTTTCCGAACTGAGACGGCTGGGTTCATTCTCAGCCAACCAGCAAGTCAACGAAATGGGCGATATCTTGAAAATCAACCACCCCGTCTTCATTGGTGTCTGCTTCGACCTGATAGGTGCCATTGATAAGTAGGCCGATAAAGGGTGAGATGTCCTGAAAGTCAACTACTCCGTCGAGATTAACGTCTCCCAACACCGCGACAGTCAGTATAAATGCGGCGTCTCCGCCCGAGGCGCGAAGATTGTAAATCAGTTGTCCCCTATCATTGAATCCTGTGGACTGCTGATTGAAGCCTCCGTACGAGGTAATACTGAGCCAACCAATGCCCGGTCCTCCTATTGTCTTGAGATCTTGGACTGCAGGGTCTGGATCGAAATCAGCCATTCTGCCTTCTGCGGCAACCAGCTCCAAGCTACTTCCATTCCAAATCCAAAGGCCATCGTTGCTGAAATCATCCACACCTAGTCCCGAAACGGTCGCATTAAACGCGACCTGTCCGAGCGCATTAACAATGTTCCTGTCGAAATCGGTGAAAACTACATTGTTACCAAACCCCGGAACCTGTTGGCCCGTACGAGCGACTTCAACCAATCCTGTATCCGGATTGTGCAACATCAATCGTGTCACCACCTCGCCATTGGTTTCGCTATTAGATTGGAATAGAACATGGCCCGACCTTGACAACGTAGCCAATCGAAGGTTTCCAAGAGGCTCAGGACTTTCAGAAACAGTCTGCCCCTCGCGGTAAAGTACCTCTAACCCGTTGCCAGTATTTCTGTCAATCCACAGAACTGAGTCATTGGTCGAATCGACATCTGTTCCATCGAGAATTCCTCGGATAACGTGTGCGCCATCATCACCGTGAGCAGTAAGTCCCACCCCACTTCCAACCATCAAGCCCGGAAGTCCGGGGGCTGTATCACCTGTGCGAATTACAAGTTGCTGCCCACCCATATCGTCAAACGACCATATTTCAGAGCCAGCAAATTCTCCACTGGTAACATCTCTTAGGCCAGAAGATACGAGCAATCTATCGGAATCACTCATCGAAAAAACTGGAGTTGTTCGTGCTAACTGTGTGTCGTTTGGACCAGGCACCACCTCGCCGCTACGTAGGGTTGGTGCGGTTAAGCCGGCCGATACGCTGTCAAAAAATACGACTAGGTCATTGCCCGACTCAATTCCATCGCCATCGATACGGCACAGCACCGCGATATCACCTCGGGAATTGACCTGCGAGTGATTAAATTGCGTGTAAGTAACACCAGATGGAAAACCAGCAGCTTGATCTCCGGCAGCTTCGATCAACTGCGTTTCACCGAACTTGCCTCCCCAAAGACCGATAACGTTACCCTCAGAGGGGCAGTAGGTTATGTCGTCCACAACAAAATATTGCCCGTCAACACGCGTAACGTCCCTCAACCCCAGATGAACGCAGCCGGATGCCAAGCCCACGGCAGGAAGGTTTAGACCAGGACCGAATTTGGTCTCAAGGCGGTTGGCCGATATTTGCGCGAGAGTTCTAGCCGCCGACGTGTTTCCAAATTGTGTCCCCACTGTACCCGAAATCCGACCATCGTTATCGATCGTCCAGTCTCGCCCGCCTCTGAAGGGCATGTCCGAGTCGCCGGGCAAGCTGCTTTGCCAAGCCACCAGAATCGGATTTGGCTGAGCGGTAGCCGGTTTTACGAAAAATAAAATGGCCATGCAGCAGACGCCCAACAAAGCGGCGAACTTGTTTACGCGGCGAGTTGCAATGTGCATTTGCATCGGTGACCGTGTCTAAAAGTAGGTGGAAAGTCGAAGGCTAACGGCAACTTACCTGCCATTTGGCAATTCAGCATTCGCAAATGCAGCTCCCCAGTTGGTGGCTGGGCAGATGGACCTCCTCCATAATACTGTTCCTCATTGGGAAAGTACAATCTTCTCTTTGAAAATGACCCGCAAATGAAAGGCAAAGGACGCGAGGGAATTAGTCGTTTTTGCTTTCGTCGACTTGTTCTTCGGAGGGCAAGAATTCCTTCAAAGAGTAAACCCGGCTGATAGGCTGAATGACTGTAATCTGCCAAACCCATTGGCCGCACTTTTTCCTGCCGATGTGGTCTCGGAGGCCAAACCTTCTTCGGGAGGTTGGTTGTCATCATGATCAAGCATATCGATACGAGTGGCAATCACACCGGCCAGCGGGTCGGCAACCACAACAACGACGACACCGGATTTATGCTTGCGGCTGATACGTTTGAGAAAGGCATCGACGCGCGGCCGTGCATCCATTAGCGTTTCGCCTTCGGGAGGACAGACGTTTTCCGGATTGTCTTGCCATTGGCGAACGAAGCGCGGTTGATTCGATTTCAGCTCTTCCAGCTCTCGTCCCTGCCACAAACCCATGTCCACGTTCTTCAGTTTTGCATCCACACGTGGCCGCACGCGCGAGTTAGCCGTAATTTCAACGGCAGTTTGTTGAGCGGCCAAGCTAGGACCACTGTAAATGGCTGTGATTCCAAGGCCGGATAGCTCTGCAGCGGCGCTTTGAGCCTGCAGGATTCCAGAATCGTTCAACGGGACATCAAGGGTTCCAACAATTCTTCCCTGAGCATCGAATTCAGTGGCTCCGGGCTTCACGAGTACGATTTGTAGGTCGTCTTTGTTTGATTTGTTTTGGATCACGATCTGACGCCCTCCATCATTGTCTCGATGGCGACGCGATAATCGTCTTGTTTAAAAACAGCGCTTCCGGCAACCAACAGTTGAGCTCCGGCATCTGTGCATTTTTGAACGGTGCTTGCGTTGATACCGCCATCCATCTCCAAGAGGATTTCCTCGCCACCGGGGGATTGTCGGATCTGACCAAGTTTCTCGAGGACCGATTCGTTGAAGGACTGGCCGCCAAAACCAGCGTTGACGCTCATCACCAACGCCAGATCTGCGTGGGGTAGTGCTGGAGCGATCTTTGAAACAGGCGTGTCAGGGTTGACTGCGATGCCTGCCCCCGCCCCCAAGTCTTTGATCTGATCTAGTA
>CAYTPS010000293.1:0-6685 GCA_964439245.1 uncultured Pirellulaceae bacterium
GATGAGACGAGGGCTAGAATCAGCAAGACGATTCTGAACCAACTTCCGACTACGCCTTGGTAGGGGGAGACTGCAAATCGAGTTGAGGAAGTAAAACCCATGTCGCAATGGTAGAATCTATATCTTGACGGGGCAAATCAAATTGATTGAATTGCTTCAACTTTGTTGGTCGTTGCTGACGGTTTTTACCAACAATCTGGCCAAAATTGGCAAAAAGCCCTCCAAAACCTAGCTTTGACCCGGCCGAGGTTAATTTTCTATTGTGTTCTGACGACCAAATGGCATAATGAGGGGCTTGCAGAATCATGGTAGATAAAGCCCTAAATCGAGAGGCCCATGTGTCAAACAAAGGGCCATTTAAACACTAATTGTTGGTAATTAAGAGAGTCAAAAGCAGTGCCACCGTTCAAGAAACGTCCTACACGTCGCAAAGCAAAAGCGAAAACAAAAACCGTCCGGAAAGATCCTTTGTTCGTCGATGGCGAGCGTCCTCGTCCAATGTACGTTGATTATAAGGACGTCGAGTTGCTGAAGAAGCTGGTCAATCGACACAGCCGCATCGTGGGTCGCCGCAAGACAGGCTGTACTGCTGTGAGCCAGCATGCAGTATCTGATTCAATCAAGCGTGCTCGATTCATGGCGTTGCTGCCTTTCGTTGGTGATTGATTCCCCACGATAATTTGAACATCGAAAATGCAGTGCCCTCGTGGTGGCTGCATTTTCTTTTGCCTACGAGCAGCGTTGGCAGTTCTTTGAAATCACACCCAAACCTGTTGCCTTCTAATACCCATCAACCTTTGTTTATCGTGTCCAGCAGACGCGTGAAAAATCATGTCGCAGGTTTATACTTTCCGCAGAAGGGTTGAGTTCCGGGAAACCGACATGGCGGGCATCGTTCACTTCTCCAACTTCTTTGCCTATATGGAGCAGGCCGAACATGATTTTTTGCGTTCGGTCGGAATGGGCGTGATCTGCGAAGTCGACGGCAAACCAATCAGCTGGCCGCGCGTCAATGCTCAGTGCAACTATCGCGTAGCGATAAAGTTTGAGGAGCTGATTGATATTCGCGTGACGGTCGAAAAAATCGGCACCAAGAGTGTGACGTACGCGTTTGATTTCTATCGTGATGATACGCAGGTCGCCGACGGTAAGCTGACGGCCGTTTGCTGTTTGTTTCCCAAGGACTCTCACGACAAGCAACCTGAATCGATTGCCATTCCGAAATCGTTTATCGAAGCCATCTCTCCCTACGCAGCTGAGTAGTCCAAGCTTCGCGCTGGCAAACGTTATGTCCGTCTACCTTCAGCAACTGACCGTTCGATTGGCCGAGGGACTGGGCCGGTTGCCGGAGGAAGATCTTCAAAAGCACGCGGACTACTTTCTGTCGGCTCAAAGAGACGATGGCGGATTTGCCGGCCGGATGGGAGGCAGCGACTTGTACTACACGGCCTTTGGCTTACGGGCGTTGTCTATTCTCGGGCAGTTATATGGCGACCCGGCTGAGCGTGTGGCCGGTTTCCTGCGCCAACAATTAGCACAGCAACAAACGATCGTTGACTTTTTTTCCTTGTTCTATGCCGCCAATTTGTTGAAGGTCAGCTCCGGCATCGATGTGTTTGCCGAATCAAAGCCAAACTGGCGAGACAATGTTGCCCATTTTTTGGAATCACTCCGCAGAGAGGATGGCGGATACGCAAAAGCGCCCGAGGGACATGCCGGTAGTACTTATCACACCTTCTTGGTCGTGTTAGTGATGCAATTGCTTGAGCGTCCTGTTGAGCAACCTGAAAACATCGTCACGTTCCTAGAATCTCAACGGGACCCCGAGGGCGGTTGGCGAGAAATTCGCGCCAGCAAACGGGCCGGCTCTAACCCTTCGGCGGCCGCGGTAGCGACATTAGAGATCATTGCCGATCAAACGGGCCTCCCATTTTCGGACTATCTAGACGAAGAAACCAAAGAGCTAACACTGGATTACCTGTGTGAGATGCAGACCGATGAGGGAGGCATTCGCGCCAACACACGAATCCCGATCGCCGATCTGCTCAGCTCCTTCACCGTCGGTTTAACCTTACGCGACTTGGATTCGTTCGATGAACTGGATGTCGACTTGTATGCCAAATTCGTAGAATCAATGCAGCTGCCCTCCGGCGGTTTCCAAGCCGCCGCTTGGGATGACGCCCATGATGTTGAGTACTCGTTCTATGGTTTAGGCTGCGTGGCGCTGCTAAACTGTTAGTGCTTCTGAAGCAGGCGACGCTCCGGCCTCCGTCGAATCACATTGTAAATTTCGTTCTCAAAAATTGCATCGTCCAATGGCAGACTTCGTCGCCTCTGATATCGTCAAACACTTCGAAACGGCGACAGGGAAACTGCAAATTCTCAATGGGGTTTCTCTTGAGATGAATCGCGGTGATCAATTGGCTATCCTCGGCGAATCGGGAAGCGGCAAGAGCACGTTTCTGCATATTGCCGGTACGCTGGATCAGCCTGACTCAGGTTCCATCGTTTTGATGGACGAGGTGGTGACTGACTTGCCACAAGAGAAATTGCCAGCGTTTCGTAACGAGAAGATTGGTTTCATCTTTCAGCAACATCATCTCCTACCGCAGCTCTCTGCATTGGAAAACGTGCTGGTGCCCGTTCTTGCCAAAGGCGCCGCCAGTTCAGAATCGGTGGACCGTGCCCGGACACTGCTGGATGCCGTCGGACTGGCAGAACGCACCAACCACCGCCCTGCCCTGCTCTCCGGCGGCGAATGCCAGCGAGTAGCCGTCGCCCGGGCGCTGATCAACGATCCGCTTTTGTTGCTGGCTGATGAACCGACCGGGAGCCTTGATGAAGAAACGGCCCAATTGATCGGTGAGTTGTTGTTGAAAATGCAAAAACAAAACAATTCAATTCTAATCTGCGTCACCCACAGTAACTCTCTCGCCCAACAGTTCGAAAATCGAATGCGGCTGAGACTTGGTAAATTCGAACAGTAAAAGAAAATCGTTGCTTCAATTCGCGCCCGAGCACACGTTCCATGAGCCTCTGGAAAATTGTAATTCGTAGCCTACTGCATTTTTGGCGCAACAATCTTGCGCTGGCTTTGGGGGCAGCGCTTGCTACGGCAGTCTTGACTGGTGCACTGTTGATTGGCGATAGCATGCGGATGAGCCTGACGGAGCTGACGCTGGACAGGCTAGGAAAGATTGATGAGTTGCTGGTCAGCGATGGTTTTTTTCGCGCGGAACTGGCTGACGAGATGGTGGCTCAGTTTCAATCCGAAAGTCAGCCTGTCGCTGCCAGTGGTTTGATTTTGTTTCCGGGAGGAACTGTTGAAAGCCATACAGATGAGGCGAATATTTCACGTGCGTCCAACGTCAATGTTTTTGGAATCAACGAATCTTTTTGGACGTTTGACGCCAATGGTTTTGGCCCCGCGGCAGAACTGGCCGAAGATACGGTGATCATTAACCAAACTCTGGCACGAGAACTTGAGATCGACGCCAGTCAGTGGGACGATATTGAAGCGGCCAGCATTTCTCTCGTGTTGAGGATTCCCAAGCCAGTTCAACTGCCCTCCGAGAGTGCTTTAGGCGTCAGCAATGATCTGATCGAGAGCATCGTCGACTTGAAAATCAGTCAGATCATTTCCGACACGGGCCTTGGGCGTTTTAGTTTGCAACCCTCCCAAGTCGCTGGGCCCAATTTATATCTCTCGATCAGCCGATTGCAGGAGCGACTGAGGCGTAAGTCTTTGAAGCACAAATCGAACTCCCGTCAGTGCAATGCAATTCTGTTTTCGAATCTCCAATCCGCTGGCGATGCCAAACAAAATAGTGGAACCGCAGACATCATGCAGTTGATACGTCCCAAGCTAGAAGACTTGGGAATCGGTCTAAAACGAGTGACGCAACGATTCGAGGACCAGCCAGTTCCAGTCTTTGACTACTGGAGCGTATCGTCAGACCGTTTAGTGATCAACGATTCTTTAGCGCAGTCGGTGCAAGAGTCGTTTCCTGCTGCAAGTCCTGTGTTGACGTATTTGGCAAATGACATTCGCAAATTCGGCCAGCCATCGGGCGTACCGTTCTCTATGGTCTCGGCAATTGAATTGGGAGACACTTTCATGTTGACCGAGGCTGGCCAGCCGATAAAAGCATTGGCTGATGACGAAATTGTGCTTAATCAGTGGGCGGCTGAAGATATTGAAGCGACCGTGGGAGACAAAATTGAAGTTACCTATTTCGATCCCGAAACAACTCACGGAAACCAAGTAGAGGAAACAGCGCTTTTCACACTGGTGGCGATAGCCGATCTGACGACCCCAGAGACCCCTTTCGAGATAAAGCGTCGCGGCGAGATTGTGCCTGCAACGTACGGGCAAAGACCGACCAACGCCAATGATCCTGATCTTACCCCTACCGTTGCTGGTGTCACCGACGCAGAGTCGATCGAGAATTGGGATTTGCCATTTCAAACGGCTGATAAACTTCGCGCCCAGGATGACGACTACTGGAGTGACTATCGGACGACACCAAAGGCGTTTGTCTCCCCCGCAAGAGGAAGACAAATGTGGTACAGCCGATTCGGTGGAACGACTTCGTTTCGCATTCCTGCATCAACCGGCGACGTCGATAGTCTTTCGCAGACGATGCTGAATCAATTTGTAAATGATGGGGCAGATATCGGTATGAGATTGATTCCGATTCGAGAAAATGGATTGAAAGCCTCCTCGGGCTCGACGCCATTTGATGGACTTTTTTTAGCACTCAGTATGTTTGTGATTACGTCGGCATTGATCTTGGTCGCGCTTTTGTTTCGATTGACGATGCAGCATCGAGCCTCCGAGATTGGCCTTTTGCAAGCAGTCGGATTGCCAATGGAACAAGTTTCCGGAGTCTGGTTGCGTGAGATGGCGTTGGTCTGTTTTGGCGGCGCGCTTTTGGGCGTGTTGTTGGGCATCGGATATGCGTGGCTGATGGTCTATGGCTTACGCACATGGTGGGTGGGAGCTATTTCTACACCGTTTATTCAGTTATTTATCACGCCCAAGAGCTTGTTGATTGGATTGTTCAGCGGGCTGGTTGTTTGCGTTCTGACAGTTTGGTGGTCACTTCGTTCGACCAGAAAAATACCGGTGCGTAGGTTGCTCGAAGGTGATTTCGAAGTCTCCGAGATCAACTCCGTGGGCAAGAACCGCTCATGGTTGGCGAGACTCGCGCCGTTTATGATCGGTGGTCTGGTAATTGGTGCCACAGCGTTGGCGTTTGTTGCTACGAGACTTTCTGGCGAACCGCAGGCAGGTGCCTTTATGGGGGCTGGCTTCATGGTGTTGGCCGCTTTGCTATGGTCAGTCTATCGGTGGCTCAAGATTGAGGCTGGCGGTATGGCAGTAGATCGCGATAAGAAGTTTGATTTAGGCCGTTTTGCGAGGCTTAGCGCGCGTCGCAGTCCACTTCGCAGCGCGTTGACGGTTGGGCTGATTGCTGTTGCCAGTTTCCTGATCGTGGCCGTCAGTTCGTTTCGACTCGCTCCGACAGAGCTGGGGACCGGTGGATTCGATTTTGTTGCTACCAGCAGCCAACCCATTATCGAAGATCTAAACTCTGCAGAGGGACGTGCTGAAATTTTGGGAGATGCCAAAATTCCCGACGACGTAAAAAGCTATTCTCTACGATTTAAGCCAGGTCAAGACGCCAGTTGTAACAACCTTTATCAATCGACACAGCCTCAAGTCATTGGCGTTTCCGATTCATTTGTCGAACGTTTCGACAATCGCAATCAGCGATTTGAGTGGGCCGGGAGCCTGACCGATAGCGATAACCCTTGGCGAGCACTACACACCGAGAACCAAGAATCGAGCACCGAAGATCGAACCCCCATCCCAGTCATCATTGACAAAAACACGGCCAACTACAGCTTGAAAATATTTGCACTTGGGACGATCTATGATGTTGAATTCGACAGTGGGGAGAAAGTCAGTTTCGAAGTGGTTGGTTTCCTGAGTAACACAGTATTACAAGGCAGTTTGATTATCGCGGAATCGGATTTTAAACGGGTCTTCCCTTTGGTTGCCGGCTATCGATATTTCTTGATCGACGGTGATCGAGAAACGATGACTTCAATGGAAAGGGAGTTAGGCGACTACGGGTTTGATGCGCGGCCGGCGTCAACGGTGCTGGAAAATTATATGTCGGTGCAAAATACGTATTTGAATACGTTTCAAGCTTTGGGCGGTTTGGGGTTGTTGCTGGGCACGTTGGGGATGGCCGTGCTACAGATTCGCAATGTTATCGAGCGAACGGGCGAACTTGGATTGATGCGCGCGATCGGATTCGACGCGAGGCGCATTGGAGGCCTGATATTTTGGGAGACGGCTTGGTTGATGTTGCTGGGGCTTGGCGTCGGCGTCTTTTCCGCATTGTTTGCAACACTGCCACACTATTTCTTTGGCGGAGCGTCGGTGCCTTGGTTGGTGTTGGTGGTAATCTTCTTGATCGTGATTTTATGCGGCTTGTTCGCCAGCAGTATTGCAGCCCGCTCGGTTCAGCGGCGGCCTTTACTTGTAGCGTTACGCGACTAGGGAAGCTAAGAAACTCGCAAACTCGCCACTTGCCAATTTGTGGTTGCTTTGGCTATACTTACGGGCGTCAATGACAGGCCGGCTTGGCGGAATTGGCAGACGCGCTTGATT
>CAYTPS010000294.1:0-1810 GCA_964439245.1 uncultured Pirellulaceae bacterium
TGGATACGATGGCGATCAGATTTATTTCCAGGGTCACGGCTCTCCGGGTATGTATTCGCGTGCCTACATGGAAGGCCGCTTGAAAGAGGAAAATCTCGACAGCTTCCGTCAAGAACTCAACCCTGATGTTCAGGGGCTTTCTTCTTATCCGCACCCTTGGTTGATGCCGTCATTCTGGGAGTATCCGACGGTTTCAATGGGACTTGGTCCGATTATGTCCATCTATCAGGCTCGGTTTAACGAGTATCTGAAAGATCGCGGCATCAAAGACACGACCAACCAGCGCGTTTGGGCGTTTTTGGGCGATGGCGAGTGCGATGAACCGGAAACGCTTGGTGCGATTACCCTTGCTGGTCGTGAGAAACTGGACAACCTGACGTTTGTTATTAACTGTAACTTGCAGCGTCTAGACGGACCGGTTCGTGGCAACGGGAAAATCATTCAGGAACTCGAAGGTATCTTCCGCGGCGCTGGCTGGAATGTCATCAAAGTCATTTGGGGTGACGATTGGGATCCTCTGTTAGAAGATGATGACAAAGGCCTACTCGTAAAACGTATGGGCGAAGTCGTTGACGGTCAGTATCAAAAATATGTTGGTATGCCCGGCAGTTACGCTCGTGAGCATTTCTTTGGCAAGTATCCAGAGTTGCTGGATCTGGTGAAGAATATGTCGGACGAAAAATTGGAAACGATGCGTCGTGGTGGCCACGATCCAGAGAAAGTCTTCGCGGCTTACAAAGCGGCATGTGATCACAAAGGTCAGCCGACTGTGATTCTGGCGAAGACGATCAAGGGCTATGGTTTGGGCGAGGCGGGCGAAGGCCGCATGATCGCTCACAACCAAAAGAAGCTCAACGAAGACGAATTGCTGGAGTTCCGAACGCGTTTCGGTATTCCGATTTCGGATGAAGAAGTTGGCAAAGCGCCTTTCTATCGTCCGTCCGAAAGCAGTCCTGAGATGAAGTACATGATGGAACGTCGAGAAACTCTCGGTGGTCCGGTGCCCTCTCGTCCGACCGAGCACCCGTTGATCGACGTGCCAACATTCGAGGACTATTCCAAGCAAGTCTTGCGTGACTGTGGCAAAGAAATTTCTACCACAATGGGTGTCGTCCGTTTGCTGTCGCGTTTGTGCAGCGACAAACTGATCGGCAAGCACATTGTTCCAATCGTACCGGACGAGTCTCGTACTTTCGGTATGGAGGGTATGTTCAAGCAAGTTGGAATTTACTCGCACGTCGGACAGCTTTACGAACCTGCTGACTCGGCCAATAAACTTGCGTTTTACAAAGAGGCGAAAGACGGCCAGTTGCTGGAAGAGGGTATCACTGAAGCCGGTGCAATGTCTTCCTTCAATGCGGCGGGAACTGCCTACAGTGCTCACGGCGTCAACATGATTCCGTTCTACATTTACTACTCGATGTTCGGTTTCCAACGCGTTGGCGATTTGATCTGGGCCGCCGCTGATATGCGAGCCAAGGGATTCTTGCTGGCTGGAACTGCCGGACGGACCAGCCTTAACGGTGAAGGCCTCCAGCACCAGGACGGGCACAGTTTGCTTAACGCAATCGCGTTTCCTACGGTTCGCGCTTACGATCCTGCGTTCCATTTTGAAACGGCCGTTATCATCTTTGATGGCTTGAAGAAGCTGTACAAGGAAGGCGAGACAGCCATCTATTACTTGATGGTTGGCAACGACAACTACGTGATGCCCGATTTCCAGGCGGTTTCGAAGATGGCATCATAAAAGGGATGTTCAAGTTACGGAGTTCCAAACCAGATTGTACGAAGGAACCCGTTCAGTTGGTCG
>CAYTPS010000294.1:1820-6642 GCA_964439245.1 uncultured Pirellulaceae bacterium
GAGACAGCCATCTATTACTTGATGGTTGGCAACGACAACTACGTGATGCCCGATATGCCAGACGGTTGCGAAGATGGCATCATCAAAGGGATGTACAAGTTCCGTAGTGCCAAAGCAGATAGTCCGAAGCACACCGTTCAGTTGTTCGGTTCCGGAGCGATCATGATGAGCGTTCTGCGGGCTCAGGAAATGCTTGCCGCTGATTACGGCATCTCGAGCGATGTCTGGTCAGTGACCAGCTACACTCAGCTTCGCCGCGATGCGGACGAGTGCCGCCGCTGGAATATGCTGCATCCTACAGAGACACCGAAGAAGAGTTACTTTGAGTCTCAATTGGAAGGAACAGAAGGACCGGTTATCGCATCGAGCGACTACGTGAAGGCTCTGGCCGAACAAGTTGCTCCGTTTGCTCCTAACGGCATGTTTGCTTTGGGAACCGACGGTATGGGACGCAGCGCGACTCGACCTGACCTACGCCGCCACTTCGAAGTCGATGCTGAGTGCATTGTGATCGCTACGCTGTACCAATTGTCTCAAGAAGGCAAGGTTGACGCGTCGGAAGTCGCCAAAGCGATCAAGGATCTGGGAGTGGACCCAGAGAAGATCAATCCGCTGTACGCGTAGTGATCGTGATTGATTTCGTGGCCGAGGTAATCCGATTTCGGCCACGAACGAATTGAAACAATGGCAGAGACATTTGAGAGCATAAGGAAGATATGGCTGTTGAAATTAAACTACCGTCACTTGGCGATGGCGTAGATTCTGGAGACGTTTTGGAACTTCTGGTTGCCGAAGGCGATCAGATTGAAAAAGACCAAGGTGTCGTCGAGATGGAAACCGACAAGGCAACCGTCATCGTTCCCAGTGATTTTGCCGGCAAGGTGACCAAGATCATGGTCAGCGAAGGCGATACGCTAGAAGTTGGTCAGGTCATTCTGACGATCGAAGCATCGGATGCTGGGGCTGCTGCTCCCGCCCCCGCACCGGCGGCGCCTGCCCCTGCACCCACGCCAGAACCAGAACCGCCGGCTCCTGCTCCGGCAGCCGCGACGCCTCCACCGGCACCCGCGCCAGCACCAACTCCGCCTCCTGCTGCACCGGCGGCGCCTCCTCAACCAGTAGCCGCTACTCCAGCTCCCGCTCCGGCGGCGCCTGTTTCCGATTTGTCCAAGGTTGCCGCTGGTCCAGCGATCCGAAAATTGGCGCGTGAGACTGGTGTCGATCTGACGCGTGTCACGGGAACGGGCCAGAAAGGTCGCATCACACGTGATGACGTTTTGGCGGTTGTACGTGGCGGAGGATCGGGATCACCTGCCTCTACAGCTTCGACCGGAGTCATCGCCAGCCCCGGTGCCGTGAGTGATGGATTCGGTCCAGTACGTGTCGAGAAGATGCCAAAGATTCGTCAAGCGATTGCTCGCAAAATGCACGAATCTTGGTCGACCGTTCCACGCGTAACCAACTTCGACGATGCCGATGTCACCAAGCTCGAAGCGATGCGTCAAAGTAGCAAAGAAGATTACGCCGCGCAGGGAATCAAGCTGACGACGATGCCTTTCTTGATCAAGGCGATTGCGATGTCGCTCAAGCACCATCCGGTAATCAATGCCTCGGTCGACATGGAAAATGGCCAAATTCACTACAAGGAATACGTGAATATCGGCATCGCGGTCGACACTGATCGTGGTCTGGTTGTGCCATCACTGCGAAATGCGGACAAGATGAGCATTGGCGACATCGCCCGAGAGCTGATGGAGCTGGCCGGTCGGGTTCGTGAGAACAATTTCTCAATGGACGACCTTAAGGGCGGCACGTTTACAATCAGTAACCTTGGCGCTATCGGGGGCACCTATTCAACGCCTATCGTCAACACACCCGAGACTTCGATTCTGTTGGTGGGACGTTCGAGAAAACTTCCAGTTGTTGTGGAAAATGATGAGATTGCAGTGCGCTTGATGATGCCGCTGAGTCTCTCATACGATCATCGTTTGGTTGACGGAGGTGCGGCAGCACGATTCCTGAACGATGTGATTGGTTACTTGGAAGCTCCAAGCCGATTGTTGCTGGCTTTGTAAGGCGAGGATTAGCCAAATGAGAACAACAAGAGACTCGCCATTTTCGGTGAGTCTTTTTTTGTGTCCGCCTTTTTCGCTCCACGAAAGGCGACTTGGGAAAAATGAAATTCAAACAGCCTTTAATTTGCTTCTAGGTTCCTTTCAAGATTCCTTATGTCATCTTCGGATAATCAACCTGCTAAGGAAAAGCTAACAGGCCGTGGTTCCGCGTTGCGTTTGAAGAACCGTTTTGAGAAGGTCGAGCTTGAATCTACATTCGATCAACTGGAACCCGATGACGTTCCGCTGGTTGGGAAAATCAAGACCGAGTACTTTGACGATGATTCGAATTCGGTGGTCAGTGAAAATCAGTCGCCGGATGTTGATTTTCGCTACAGCTTGAACCCCTATCGCGGATGCGTTCACGGTTGCAGTTATTGCTACGCGCGGCCAACGCATGAGTACCTTGGTCTCAATGCGGGCATCGACTTCGAATCCAAGATATTTGTGAAACCGCAGGCGGCCGCTCTTTTTCGTAAATGGCTTTCAAGAAAGAAATGGGCCGATCAAGTTGAACCGGTGATGCTTTCGGGAGTGACGGACTGTTACCAGCCCTGTGAGCGTAAGTTGAAATTGACTCGGCAATGCTTGGAAGTGGCGGTTGAGCATGGCCAACCGATCCGGATCACGACCAAGAACGCGTTGGTGACGCGCGATATTGGTTTGCTGGAGTCCCTGGCGGCGAAAAATCTGGTGGTTGTCACGATCAGCGTCGGAACGTTAGACCAGTCGCTTGTAAGGGTGATGGAGCCACGCAGCAGTTCGCCGCAAGCTCGCTTAAATGCGATCAAGCAATTGTCCGCCGCGGGCGTGCCTGTCAAAGCGCTGGTCGCCCCGATCATTCCGGGGCTGAACGATACCGAAATTCCAGCTGTTCTCAGTGCTGTCGCCGAGCATGGTGCCTCGCACGCCGGCTACGTAATGTTGCGATTGCCGCTATCGGTTGAGCCAGTTTTTGTTGATTGGTTGGAAAACCATATGCCGGACGCTCAGGAGAAAATTCTGGGACGCATGCGGGCTTTACGTGGCGGTAAGCTATACGATTCTGATTTCCGCCAACGCATGAAAGGCAGCGGCATCTGGGCCCAACAGATCGAAGCCCTTTTCAAACTTCACTTGAAGAAGTCGGGATTAAAGTCGGGCACACCGCAGCTGGATTGTGGGAGATTTAGTGTTCCCGAATTAGATGATGGCCAAGGGCGATTGTTTTGATGCTTGTGAGTGCGGTGAGGAATCGCCGTCCACAATCGCTCGTAGATCTACTGTGTGCACAAAACACATTAATTCGCTACAATCTTCCCTTTCTTCGCTAGCCACGGGCATCTCCAACCTTGAACGCCGTAGAAATCGAACAAGCCGTCTCTGATTTGGTAGAGGCTCCCTTTGATCGGGAGTCTTTTGCTTTTTCGTTCCTAGAGGCGTTTGGGAATAAAGCGACGACGATTAAGAAGCTGAAAAAGGATCGGACGAAGAAGGGTTCCTCCAATCACAGCGACTTCGAAGGTGGCGTTCTTCAGCGAAACAACATCCACCTGCTGGTTTGCAATGAGGGTAATGTTGGTGAATCGCTCAAAGCTCTTGTCGACAGCCCGGAAACAGCCAAGCGGAAGTGCAAATACGCTCTGGCGACTGATGGCAAGGCGATTGAGGCGGAGAACCTGATCGAAGGCGAAACGCTTGTCTGTGACTATGAAAGGCTGGCCGATCACTTTGGGTTCTTCCTGCCGTTGGCTGGAATTACGACGGTTAAGGAAATTCGCAACAACGCCTTTGATATTAAGGCGACTTCGCGGCTGAACCGTCTTTATGTCGAACTGCTGCGGCACAATCCCGAATGGGATACGGCAGAGCGACGCGAAGAAATGAACCACTTCTTCGCAAGATTGATCTTTTGCTTCTTTGCCGAAGACACTGGGATCTTCAACGGGAACAATCTGTTCACCAAGACCGTTGAGCAAATGAGCGACGGCACCAACGCTCATGAGATCTTGACCGAGTTGTTTCGGGCGATGAACACGTCGACTGAAGAGCGAAAAGCCCAAAGTGGTTCAGCTCAAAGTCGTTCAGCTCTCCGAGCTGATAACGAAGCATCACAAACCCATACTCCAGCCGCCAACGGCTCGGAGAGCCGAGCGACATTGCCGAACTATGCGACTCAATTCCCTTACGTAAATGGCGGGTTGTTTTCTGGTTCGCCGGAAGCACCAAAGTTCACCAAGATCGCCCGTTCCTATCTGATTCATGTTGGCCATCTGGATTGGACACAAATCAACCCTGACATCTTTGGCTCGATGATTCAGGCGGTTGCCGATGACGAAGAGCGTGGTGCCCTTGGGATGCACTACACCAGTGTTCCCAACATTCTGAAAGTCCTCAATCCGCTGTTCCTTGATGACTTGCGAACCAAATTGGAGGAAGCGGGCGACAACAAACGCAAGTTGTTGAATCTTCGCAACCGGATGGCTCGCATTCGAGTTTTTGATCCGGCGTGTGGCTCAGGCAACTTTCTGGTGATTGCCTACAAAGAGATGCGGGAGATCGAAGCCAAAATCAACAAGCTTCGTGGCGAAGAGGATCGTCGAAGTGATCTACCGCTGACGAACTATCGTGGCATCGAGTTGCGACACTTTTCGGCAGAGATCGCTCGTTTGGCGTTGATCATCGCCGAGTACCAATGCGACGTTTTGCATCGAGGGCAAAAGTTGGCT
>CAYTPS010000295.1:0-6630 GCA_964439245.1 uncultured Pirellulaceae bacterium
TTCAGCTCCAGCACAAGCGTTTAGCGCAAGCCCATGCGGTTGCGGCGGTGGCGGTGGACTGCTTGGCGGCGGTGGACTCGGTGGCGGCGGAGTCCTCGGCGGCGGTGGACTGCTCGGTGGCGGAGGCGGGCTTCTCAGCTCACCTCTAGTTGGCCTTGGAGTTGCCGGTGGTATCGTTGCGATCGCTGTTAGCGATGACGATGATGATGCCAGCCCAGCTAACTAAGAGCCATTTTTGAGGTACAGACTTACACGAGTCTAGAATAATCTTCGGCCCCCACACTTGGGGCTGTTTAGAAACGAGGCGATCCGAGCTTTATTCGGATCGCCTTTTCGCTGCGCGAAGGCTTGTTTCGCTAGCAAAACCGAGAGTGTCTAGCCGTTTTATTTTGAGACGAAATGCGGAACAGATTATCAGGTGTCATAGTCACCCTCTTTGGGGCGGGTAGTTTTCCTAAAGGAATAAATTTGACAGTTTATCGGATATTGAGGTTGTCTTAGGAAATCCGCTTACTATGCTTCCCCCCAACTGGAGTGGAAATATGCAACATATTGACACTTAAAACGCTTTTTGTTGCCCCAATGCTGACAGGATTTAGTACCGGGCGATTCTAGCGTTTTTACTACCTGTAGGGATTGACCACCTTTTTCTATGTATTAACATCAGGATTATGTGTTCCCCCTCATCTGCCCAAATTGTTGGCTTTACGACTTCGGTCGATTTTTAAGGACATCTTATGATTAACCTAAATTCCCTAACAAAACTTTTTGCAGCTGCCGCTTGTATCGTGGCATGCTCTACCGTTAACGCTCAAGAAGCTGTGACTCTACAAGAGGATGGCTCACTAGTAGGAAAGGCATTCGTTGCTGCTACTTCTGAGGCTGCCGCCGACGCTAAAATGACGCTGACTCAAGAAGGTCAGGTGATCAGCACTGTCAATGCTGACGATCAAGGAAACTTCTCGTTTCAAAACATCGAGCCTGGATCTTACGAAGTTCTGGGTGCTGCAGATCCTTACGTTGGACAAGCTTCCTATGAAGTTGCTCCATTCGCAGCAGGCGGTTGCTCCTCTTGCAGCATGGGCCTTGTCTCTGAACCTACAGAAGTTGCTTACAGCACCTGTGGCTCGGCTCCTGCTCAGTCATTTAGTGCATCACCTTGTGGTGGCGGTTGCGGCTGTGGTGGTGGCGGCGGATTCTTCGGTGGCGGAGGTGGCGGACTGTTCAGCTCTCCTCTAGTTCGCCTAGGAGCGATTGGTGGTATCATTGCGATCGCAACCAGCGACGACGATGATGATGCAAGCCCAGACAACTAGACCCTATTCGAGTCTAGTCTTAAGAAATTCAAGGCGTTTCCGATGTTGAATCGGGAACGCCTTTTTTTTGATCCAAGCATTCGTTAGTCGGAGCCTCGAGATCCCATTCTGCGCGGCCAAGTTGTTTGAGTTGTGTTAGGATTTAGGACCAACGCTCAAGACTAATGCAAGGATCCCCGCATGATTCGCTCGATTCAGTTTGTTTTTTGTTTCGCCGTCGCAGTAGCAGTAACATCTTCGACGTGGGCTCAATCGAGTTCAGAAAAGGTGTCCGAAGAAGCTAAGCGAGCAGACTTCGTTTCCGACGCCAGTTTTTGGGTTGCAAGCTACGCTCCTAAGTTTGGAAAGAGCAATCCCGAAGAGATGGTCGAAGCGGCCAACGCGTTTCTCAAAACGCTTGACGACGGGCAGCTGGCTAATGTCAAACACAAAATCGATAGCCCGGAGCGAAGGCTGTGGACCAACCTTCCTGTGCGACCTAAAGACGGTGGGGTGCGGCTGGGGGATATGAATCAAAAACAAGTGGAAGCTGTCTGTGACGTGATGGCGAGAATCTTGAGTCGGCGTGGGTACGAAAAAGTGATCAATATCATGATTGCCGATGATCAGCTGTTGAAAAATGGCCAACCCAGAATGGGCTTTGGCACAGAGAATTTCGCTTTCGTCGTTTTTGGGGAGCCCCAAGTCGCGGAGCCTTGGGCTGTGCAGATTGACGGCCATCATGTGGGTATCAACGTTTCGATCCATGCAGATGCGGTGACGATTTCACCTAGCTTCATAGGGACGCAGCCACACACATTCAAGATTGCAAATAGAAGTTACCGCCCTCTTAAGTCTGAGACCGAAGGTGCCTATGTTTTGCTCAACAGTCTTTCTGATGAGCAGACAATGAAGGCGATACAAGGCGCCCAACGCGGACGGATTATGACCGGCCCCGGAAGGGACGGTGTAGTGCCCACTGCCAGAGGCGTGTCTTGTTCGACCTTTGATGACAAGCAAAAAGAGCTGTTGTTGTCTCTGGTCGAGCAGTGGGTTTCGGTTCTTCCCAAGCCTCATGCCGAGAGGAGAATGGAGAAGCTGAAGTCGGAGGTCGATCAAATGACGTTCGCATGGAACGGACAGACTAAGGCGAAAAGTGACATCTCGTAGCATATTCAGGGCCCCTCCCTACTGATCGAATATGCCTGCCAAGACCTCGGAGGTGATCCGCTGGACCATCTTCACACGATGTATCGTGATCCGCCCAACGAATATGGCGGACAGCTGAAAAAGGCATCAAGGTAATTTTGAACACACTCAAAGGCGTTGGCCTCGTTGGAGCCAGCGGCTATTATCGCCGCTCTCAAACTTCGCCTGATCCGGCTTTGTTTTTCGGCTAGGCGGCCAAAATATGTATTCTGGAGACAACACGTATGTTGGGTTTAATTGACTGGTTGGTCATCGCGGTCTACTTCTTAATGTTGATCGGTATTGTTATCTACTCGTCGCGCAAACAAGATTCGGCAGATGACTACTTTTTGGCTGGCCGAAACATGGGGTGGTTTGTGATTGGGGCTTCCCTATTCGCATCGAATGTCGGTTCGGAGCATATCGTCGGATTGGCGGGCTCTGGTGCCACCAAAGGAATGGGCATGGCTCACTGGGAATTGCATGCCTGGGTACTCATTATGCTTGGCTGGATCTTCGTGCCTTTCTATTACACCTCGGGAGTCTCGACGATGCCCGAATTTTTGGAGAAGCGTTTTGGTTCAGCAACACGTTGGATCCTTTCGCTTGTTTCTTTAGCCGCGTATGTGCTGACAAAAGTATCGGTGACGGTTTACGCAGGCGCAATCGTTTTTCAGACGCTCCTGCCAGACACATTTGGCGATCCAGAGAACGCTTTCTGGGTTGGAGCATTTACCACGGTGATACTGACAGGAATCTATACAGTGTTCGGTGGGTTTCGCGCCGTATTGTTTACCGACACTGCACAGGCCTTCATTTTGATCATCGGTAGCGGCCTCATTACGATGATTGGTCTGGGGAAGCTCGGAGGTTGGTCGGAGCTACAGTCGTTTGCTGCTGACAACGTTGGGCACTATGCTCTTTGGCGTCCCATGAACGATCCTGATTTTCCTTGGTTAGGAATTCTGATGGCGTCGCCCATCATTGGTAACTGGTACTGGTGTACTGATCAATACATCGTCCAGCGCACTTTGGCTGCAAAAAACTTGACGACCGCTCGACGCGGTGCGATCTTCGGAGCGTTTTTGAAGATCTGGCCGGTGATGATTTTCCTCGTTCCAGGCCTGATTGGTGCGGCGTTACATTCTAAAGGCCTGATTGATCTGCCGGTGAATGAAAGTGGCGAGATCGTTGGTGATCAGGTCTTCGCGTCGATGGTTGTCGAAATGCTTCCGGTTGGGTTGCGCGGGTTGGTGATTGGAGGATTGTTGGCGGCGTTGATGAGTAGCCTTTCATCTTTGTTCAACAGCAGTGCATCTCTGTTCACGTATGATGTCTATCAAAAGCTGTTTCCCAAGACATCAGCGAAAGGACTCGTAAACGTTGGGCGGACGGCGACGGTCGTGGTGGTGGGATTGGGAATGTTGTGGATTCCGTTGATGGCCAAGTACGCCAAAAACGAGGGGCTCTATACTTATCTGCAGTCGGTTCAAGGCTACCTCGCACCGCCGATTACGGCTGTGTTTTTGCTGGGACTGTTTAATCGACGGGTAAATTCACTCGGCGCAGTTGCCGGATTGGTGTTTGGGTTTGTTGCTGGCATGGGCAAATTGACTATTGAAACGATTCACAAGATGAAATCAGATGAAGTCCTAGCTGCAGAAGGTTTTACCCTGATGAGCGCGGTCTCGGACTTTAGTTTCCTGTATGCATCAGGAGTGCTTTTTGCGTTCAGCGTAGCGGTCGTGCTGGGTGTCTCTGCGTTGACACGTCCGCCGACTGAGACCCAGACCAAAGGGCTAACGTGGCAAGGGATGGATCGAGAAGTTGTTCGCGAAAGCTGGGGGGCCGGTGACGTGTTAGCAACTGTCGTCGTGTTGGTACTTACCTTCGGGCTCTACGGATACTTTAGCTTTTGGATTTAGCAGCCTTCGTCTGGCGACTTGGCTGAAGAACGCCTTCACAACCGTTTTCGTTTACGGCTGTTACTTGGTGGTGCGTCCCGGAAGAAAGTCATCTTCCTGCGATCGGTCGGACGGAGGCACATTGGGTATCCGGTCCAAATTTGATGGATCAGGATCAGTGGGGCCACAACCTGTCATCGCCAATGTTGCAAGCGTTAAACATGCGGCACCAAGAAGGGTCGTTTTGAATTTGAGAAGCATAAGTCCACCGGTGACTGTTTTGTTCACCAAGGGTACAGAAAACTTTAGTAGAGGAAAGTTCGAAGGTTTCTCGATAGCCGATACAGATTTCGAAATCGCCATGGTGGCACTTTACTGAAACGTGCCGATCGTTTCACCACCATTGCGAGTGGCAAGTTTTTCAAGGACCGTTGGGGTGTGTCTATTGCTGCCGTTGTTGCCGCGGTCTAGTTGATAAGTGTAGAACTGAACGCTGCCGTCAGCCAAAGCCCACATACCACCGCCGGGATGGCTGCTCCAAAAATGGAAGCGGTGCAAGTTGTTTGGGTCGTCGATTCTGCCGGGTCGAAAAAAATCGGTTTCTGCCAAATTAGGATCCTCGGTTCTACCAACGGCAATTCGTTCGTGGACTCCTAAGACGACATCTGTTTCTCCAAGAGAATTCGCGCCGGCTCCGGCCCATTGCCAGCCATAAAGAAGATTCGCCGATGCAGTGCGTTCACCGATCAAAAGTGTGTTGGATGATCCGTCTGTGATTTCGCTAAATTTAACTTCTGAGTTTGCGTAGATTATTCCATCCTGTCCACCAGTTTCTTTGTAACTGTCGCGCCCGCTAACTCCAAGATACGACGTCACGGCTGCCTCTCTACCGCCTACGCTCTTCCAAACTGCTGCACCGCGGGTCTCTGACGGGCAGATGTAACTTGGAACACTGATTGAGTTGATCGTTCTACCGTTGTCTTGGAGCTGCCACCATGGCCACGAATTCAGGTCGGCCAGTGCAGTGATCGTGTCGACTTCCATAAATGGAGCAACGCGCACCATCCAACTCCAGTAGGGTCCTCCAGCGGGACAGTTGAGGGCGGTGGGACAGGGCTGACTGGTATAGCCGCCGGGCGCTGCATCGGCTTCGTGGAAAACCCATGACCATTCAGGGTTAATGAGGTGACCCGGCGGGAATCTCATATTGGCGGATTCATAGCTGTGCAGTGCTATCGCACTTTGGCGCAGGTTGTTACTACACTGAATTCGCCTTGCCGCTTCACGCACTTGCTGAACCGCCGGGAGCAGCATCCCGATCAGGATTCCGATGATGGCGATGACCACCAGCAGTTCTACCAGCGTAAACCCGCGCCTTTGCATTTTAATACGCTCCCAAATACAAAAGAATCTCATCGACCTTCACCGGCAAGTATATGCGATTTAAGAACCTCACCCTTGAAGAAACCGTGAGTGGAAAGAATTTTCAACTTACTGCGCGAGAATCCTCACACACGAACATGTCGGGGTAGCAAACGGAGAATTTTACCTGAAGCTCGAAGCCTTGCGATCATCATTGCTTATTCAGAAACGGCCTGAAATGGCAGTTTGCGAAAGTGACCAATTGCCTTTGGTAACACATCAGGAAGAAACCAACAAATATCGTCTGGTTTAAACGCACGTTTAAACATGCTCTGGGCGGGTTGCACATGGCGTTTCGCCGTTGGTAAACTCCGCCGAGAAGTTTCCGCCATATTTTACGAATATGCCCGAACCATGCTCTCTTTTCAACCGTTATGGTGTTCTGGAAATTTTTGTCGAATCCGAAATTTGGCTAAAGTCGAAGGCGCCATTAATTGTTCGTGTTCTGCCTGTTTTAACGGCTGGCTTGGGCGAGAGAGGCCATTCTGTTTTTTTCCGTTGATCCATCCAATAAACACTGGAAAAGCGGGACTTGAGGGTTAAACTCGTCACTGAGCGTAATCCGTAAGGTTTGCAAAAGGTCTACGTCCTGCGGGAAATGCGGTAAAAAACACGGTTTTGGCTGATTGACAGCTTAATCCGGGCAGCTAGAATGCGGCCCAATTACCGGATTTGCCTAAGAAACGCACGTTTCGTGCTTTGACTTGCGTCACGCTTGAAACCTACTTTTGAAGCTAAATCTTGCACCTCTCCGTTGAGGTGTTGTTGAGTATTTTTTTGTTCGAGTCTCGTTCGAGGAGGACCCTTTTATGTCACAACGT
>CAYTPS010000296.1:0-1408 GCA_964439245.1 uncultured Pirellulaceae bacterium
ACTCTTGGTTCTTTGCTGTTGGAAGTTTGCCGGCCCTGCTTTTACCGTCGACTACATGGATGAGGGGATTGTGGAGGAGACAAAATATGAGGCCGCAGAGATCTACAGAAAGCTATTTGATCGCATGCAAGCGGACTACTCTTTAGAAGATCTTCCCGACAATGTGTTCTTGCTCAATGCCGATCCGACCGAAGCCATCCCGGCGTTCTGTGAGGAGAACGACATCGATTTGGCAGTCATGTGCAGTGCCTCTTTGAACCACCCACTAGGCCGCCAGTTAGGAAGTACCATCGAACGGACCATTGGCGATCTTCCGTGTGGCCTCATCACGGTCAAACCAATCGGCTTTCAAAGCAGCATGAAGTCCGCTTCCGTAGAGGAGCTTCTGGCACGCCAGTAGGCAATTAAGATCCCGATGGCTTCGGCGATGCTGGGATCAACCATCGTCTTACGTGTTTTCCAGATGATCACCGGAACTGGTATGTGCTCGCCGATCCCCTACTAGGTTCGAATAGTGCAATCGGTGCCCAGTTTTGCAGACTCCAGGATTTACGCCGATCTGCACAAATGTTTCGAGGTCGGCGTCCATGGCTTGCGGGATGGAGTAAGTTACTTTTTGGCCACGATGTAGCTGACCCAACTTGGGTCACTTGGTGCAGTTTCCTGCTTTACCCACTGGCACTCTTGATCCTCATCGGCTTCAACGTCCCAGTAGACATAGCTATCACTGAATCCTGCTTCGGCCAACATTTCGCGCACCTCTGGAATCGTCCAAAAACGCCACTGGTAAGTGAACGCGCGTTTCATTTTGCTGCCGTCTGCGAATTTGAAACTGATGTAAAACTCAGCGTCATGATTGATTGGGTTATAGCTGTGTTGGGTCCAGTGGTAATGAAATCCCTTCTTGCCCTTTTTGACCCTGCGTTTGTCGGTTTGTCCTTCGGCGAGACACTCTGGACCGCCCATCATGTCCATGATCATGATGCCCTCCTTCTGGAGGTTTGAACGTGCAATCTTGAAGTACTCGATTACTTCCTTCCGCGTTTTGAAGATCCAGAACGAAAAATTCTGCGCCGCCAAAATATCGACAGCGGGACGATTCTTCTTCCGCACATCCTGTTCTAGCACACGGACACGTTTCTGCTGTTCGGCGGTCAGTTTCGAGAGATTGTTGTCGCGTCCCCACTGTAAAGTCTCTGGGCAGAGGTCAACGCCTAGCGCTGTCCGTTTCTTGTGACCGGCCACCCATTCGCAACAGATCGCAAATGTCCCGCAAAAATCTTCTCGGAGAGTGTACGCCTTCTTGCGGAAGGTGTCTTTGTAAGCGCGTAAAAAGAATTCGATCTCGTGTTCAGGTGACTGGACTGACTTTTCGTAACAGCGGAATTTGTCCGCCGTGTCGGCCATC
>CAYTPS010000296.1:1418-6629 GCA_964439245.1 uncultured Pirellulaceae bacterium
TTTCCCATGATTATCCGTAAAGTTTTCTAGATGTAGGTCGTGGTGTCGATCGCTGTTTGTGAACGCGCCAAAGTCAGTCTCTGGCAGACCCGATTACCAAAATTTCCCGTCAGCAATCTAAAAAACGAGGTCGTTAGTTTCAACGGATCTGATTGGCTACAGCGATCAAAAACTTAGAGCAACAGTTTATCCTTGTGGGCCTTGTCGCCAATGGCCAACCCGCAATCAGGCCGCAGAATGCCTAATTTTCACCGTTTCCTTTATTAGATACCGGCATCGGTGTATTTCTGCCGTTGGATGGAGTCCAGAAAATAGGGGTTCGCATAGCAAACTAGGTTAAAGCAGTGCAAAATGACCGGTTGTCACTGCTGGAGCTTCTGAATTCAATGAATGTGGCCATCGGCGAAAACATGAATCAATCTGACAACGATCCCAAACCTTTTGAAGTCTTCTACGACAGCCATTGTCCGATGTGCAAGGCTGAAATCGAGATGATTCGCCGTAAGGACAAGCACGGGCAGATGAAGTTGACCGATATCGCTGATGCCCAATTCGATCCCTCTGACACTGGCAAAACGTTGGATGAACTGATGCGTGAGATTCATGGTCGTTACGCTGATGGATCTCTGGTCGTTGGCGTTGAGGTGTTTCGCGAAATTTATGGACGACTTGGTTTCGGATTTCTCGTAAGACCGACACGCTGGTCGATCATACGTTGGCCGATGGATATGGCCTATCGACTGTTCGCGGGAATTCGCTACCGATCGGCGTTGAAACGCTACAATAACGGCAGCTGTCAATTGCCGGTTGATTCATTTCCCGATCCAACAATTCGTAAATCTGCGATAGCGGCTGAGAATACTCGCTCCGCTGCTCAACTGGAATCGCCTGTCTCCAATTAGCCTACCGCGATTGATTTTCAACCTCTCGCCCGTCTACGCCTGTCTGGAAAAATCATGAACATCGCAATCGTTGGAGCTGGCATCTCTGGTTTAACAACCGCGCGATTGCTGCACCGCAACCACCAAGTGACAATCTTTGAGGCCGATGAGCGGATTGGTGGTCACACAAACACTGTCGATGTCGAAACGTATGAGGGGCACTTCGCCATCGATACGGGCTTCATTGTTTTCAATGATCGCACCTACCCAAATTTTATCGCTTTGATGGACGAATTGGGCGTGGCATCACAAAAGACGATCATGAGCTTCAGCGTAAAATGCGCTTTGACAGGCCTTGAGTATCGAGGGGCCGATCCACAGGGACTGTTCGCCCAGCGTCGCAATCTGGTCAATCCATCGTTCTACCGATTGCTGTACGATTTAATCAGGTTCAACAAATGTGGAAACAGATTGCTTGAGCAAGACGATTATTTCGATTCGAAGTCGCAAGAGACAGTCGGTAGCTTTCTTGATCGTCATAAGTTCTCTCAAGCGTTCATCAACCAGTACTTCCTGCCGATGGGGGCCGCGATTTGGTCCGCGTCATTCGCTAGTTTTCGTGATTTTCCCATTCGATTTATCTGTGAGTTTTACAAGAATCATGGATTGCTTGGCATCACCGGCCGTCCCCAATGGCGCGTGATCAAAGGTGGGTCCCGCAGTTACCTCGCCCCTTTGACAGCGCCATTTGCTGATCGAATTCGAACCGCTAGTCCCATCAAGAAAATTCGTCGAAGAGACCTGGGCGTGAATCAGCAATCAGACTTGAACGGCTCAGGCGTTGAAGGCAACATCGAATTACTTGTCGAAGGAGAATCTGAATATCAGATTTTCGATCACGTTGTGTTTGCTTGCCACAGTGATCAAGCTCTTCGTATTCTTGGCGACCAAGCAACGGAAACCGAACGCGAGATTCTATCAGCGTTCCCTTACCAACCGAATACTGCCGTGCTTCACACGCAGCACGATGTGCTTCCGGCGACCCGTCGAGCTTGGGCCAGTTGGAACTATTACAACCCGGTTGAGCCAACAGAAGCGGCGACCGTCACGTACAACATGAACATCCTGCAGTCGATAGAGAGCGAGACTGTTTTCTGTGTGACACTCAATGACCATGACCGTATTCGCCAGGAAAATATCATTGGCTCATGGCAATATCACCACCCGACATTCAACGTGAAACGCAGTGAGATGCAAAGTCGGCATGATGAAGTGATCAATGCAAATTCGACTTCGTTTTGCGGCGCTTATTGGGGCAATGGATTTCACGAGGACGGAGTCAATTCGGCTTTAGCAGTCGCCAAGAAACTACAGCAGGTGCCGGCGCTATGTTAGAGACCGTTTCGTCACCGCACGAAATAGAAAATCTTGCTGGTTCCAATAACGGCGCGGTTCGTACAGATTTTGTACCGCCGGTGCTTGAGCCAATCGGCGGAGTAGGTAGCTATTTGTACCAAGGGATAGTGCGGCATCGGAGGAATCAACACGCGCGAAACCACTTTAAGTTCTCAGTCTTCTATTTCTTGTTGGATCTCAATGAACTGGACACTGTTTTCAAGAAACACTGGCTGTGGTCGACAAAACGGACAAGCTACGGGAGTTTTCGGCGCTCGGACTATCTCAAGCAGTTTTCGGCTGAACGTCCTCTCAAACAATGTGCTGTCGAACTTTTGCGCCAAAGCGGTGTGGCGGTACCAGTTGGCAAGATTCGGTTGTTAACGCAGTTACGATACTGCGGATTTCAAATGAATCCGGTAAGCTTCTACTATTGTTATGATGCCAAGGACCGCGATGTTGTTGCGATCATTGTTGAGGTAAACAATACCCCTTGGGGCGAGCAACACACATACGTTGTGCCAGTTTCAGATCCGGGGAAGAAGCTGATTGTCGCGAAAAAGGTCGAAAAGGCATTCCACGTTTCTCCGTTCATGGAGATGGACATGCATTACCGTATGTTGTTTTCTCGTCCGGGCGAAAAAATTGGCATCAAGATGGAGAATTATCAGCAGAGCGATAAAGTCTTCGACGTGTCGTTGTCCTTACAGCGCAGGGCCATAAGTTCAACTCAGCTGGCCAAGGTCGTGATCAAGTACCCGCTTTATTCCTTCAAGGTTTTTGCAGGAATCTATTTCCAGGCTCTAAAACTGTACCTGAAACGTGTGCCGTTTGTGCCCCACCCCAATACATAAAGTTTTTTTGAACTCTATTTGCAATCAACGATGAACCATTTTCCGAATCAAAACAGCGCCGTTCCAATTCAAACCGAACTACATTTGCCAGAATTGAATGCAGTCAGATCTGCCAAAACCAAACCTTGGTCGATCGATGCTTGGGCGCGACGAATTGTCCTTGGGAAATTCGAATCGCTCAAAGGAGGCTGGGTGATCGTTAACACCCAAGGCGATTCGACCATGTTCGGCGACTTGGACTCAGATCGCTTACAGGTAACTGTTGCTGTTTCCGATGCGTCCTTTTATCGGAAGTTACTCATTGGCGGGACTATCGGATCTGCCGAAAGCTACATCGATAACGATTGGGGATGTGACAACCTAACGGATTTGATTCGCATCATGATTCGGAACATGGATTCGGTTACCAAGATGGAAAAACGCTGGTCGAGAGTTCGGTCTGCGTTTCACCGGATTCGCCATCTGACGCGGAAAAACACCGTTGAGGGTAGCCGTCGAAACATTCACGAGCACTACGATCTAGGAAATGAGTTCTATCAACTGTTCCTCGATCCAACGATGAACTATTCAGCGGGGATCTTTGACCAAGCGGTAGCCGACCAGTTCTTTCCCGACGCTCAATCGCCGATGCACGCCGCATCGCTTGTAAAGATGCGGCACATTTGTGAGCGGTTGCAATTACAACCGGGACAGCGCGTGGTTGAGATTGGTACGGGATGGGGCGCGTTGGCAATTCACATGGCCAAGCACTACGGCGTTGAAGTAACAACGACCACCATTTCCCAAGAGCAATATGACCATGCGGTGGCGGCAGTAAAAGCCGCAGGACTGGAGCAGCAAGTCACGGTTCTGCGAAAGGACTATCGTGATTTGGAGGGGAAATTCGACCGATTGGTTTCCGTAGAGATGATCGAGGCGGTAGGTCACCAGTTCTTGGACACGTATTTCGCCAAATGTGATTCACTGTTAAAGGAAGATGGGGCGATGCTGATTCAAGCGATTGCCATCAACGAACAGACCTATGAATCCTACCGGAAAGGGGTCGACTTTATACGGGCATATGTGTTTCCCGGAGGTTGTCTACCTTCGATTAGCTCAATCAATCGATCTATCGGGCGAGCAACGTCGATGCGGACGATTGGGCTAGAGGATATATCGCAGGATTACGCCGATACGCTACGTCATTGGCGAGAAGCGTTCATGAATCGCTTGCCAGAAGTTCGGGCGCTCGGCTTTGATGAAGCCTTCATTCGTCTCTGGCATTTCTACCTTTGCTATTGTGAGGCAGCATTCGCCGAGCGACGTTGCAACAGTCTGCAAATAATGTTTGCCAAGAACAAGTGCGATTTGTGCACTTTGTAAAGCGGGAGCAGCGTATCTGAAAGCACAGCCCGACCTACAGCAATTTACGTCTTGTGAGCACTCTTTGTGCAATGTTGTTCCACGTTTTTTTTTTACGAAGTTTTGCTTGCTTGCTTGCCGCTGTCGCGACATCTACACTTAAGAGTGAGTCCTTTGGTCGGGCTTGTTGCGGAAAGATACAGACATCGCTATTGCACCGGTCGCTGGGAGAATTAGGTGATTTGCAACACGAGGAGTCTTGTTGAAGGCCTAACTGCAGTGGTCGTGCTTGCCGCTGTTTCAGTGGGGTTTGTGTCTTGGAAGGCCTCCAACCAGCGGAGATGGCAGACTAAATTTGATAGCATTTCCATTGGCCAGTCACGGCTTGATGTAGAAGAGATTTTTGGTGAGCCATTTCGTTCCGAAGAAGATAATCGAAAAATAAGTTCAATCTACTCGCCAAGTTACTGCCCACTTCAGATAGAAATTTCGTACGACCGAGACCACAAAGTGATAGGGAAAGAGATTGTAGCATCAGATTGAATTTGTTTTGATCGCAAAAGAGGTCTTGGGAACCATTGACGATGCTTGCGCGACGATCCCTGAACTGAACACGCATGCCAACCGAAGCCCATCACGAAAAAAGGCCTCGTATTTCTACGAGGCTTTTTCTAATTCTCAATCATCGGTCGAAAGCACTAACCAACTGAGGCACGCTTGAATTCAACCAATTCGGCTCC
>CAYTPS010000297.1:0-6565 GCA_964439245.1 uncultured Pirellulaceae bacterium
CGTATGAGCCATTGGGAGTTAGTGCAATTTGGTCAAACGCAGCGACGCTCGAAGCGGGCGATGGATGGTGCATCTTCACCATTGAACCTTGCAGAGGCGACTAAAGAGGCGATATTGTGGTGGAGAAGGCGGTCGTGGCCCGAAACCTCTACGATGTGGCGATTGACGGCTTTCTTCACTGTACTGTGGTACTGGGATCGGCCACCGAGTCAGCCGGTTTTGGCTACACCCAACGGTGGCTCAACTCATTTTCATTGTTAACCCTGGATCATTGTCGAACAAACTCGGGGGACCCAGAATCGGCCGCGATCGGACAAAAAGAAAAACCAATTAGCGTTGGTAAAAACGCTAATTGGTTCTAGGAAGTCCGATGCCGCGTCCGGACACTGTTTGACCGTCACTCAATCTGAAATTGAGGCCTGAACGTCGGCTAGTCTACCTTCGTCTACGTAGACATAGGCAGCTAGATCCTGCCAGAAGCAATACGAGCGAACTTGGTTCTGGAACTGCTTCAACAATTCCGAACGCTTGCAAAGCAGGGCCTTCGTACACTTCTTCTGATAGATTGTTGTTGATGATCAACCAAATTGGGTCTGAGACAATATCAGCAGATCCATCGGTACCCGCTGGGCGCGAGTGGATTTGGAACAAAATTCCATAAGCGCCGTCGGGAGCGCCAGCTTCCAAGTCGAAGTCAACGTGGCCATGCGTGTACCCGTCTGAGGCGGCGATGTCGATGAGTTGAAGAGGACCGCCGCTGGCAGTCGCGCCGTCTAGAACTAGGTCGGCTGACCCGGGAATGTTTTCGTCGGCTACCGTGATTTGGTAGTCCGCGGTTACATTTCCAGTAACAGGGTCGAAGTAGTTTACATAGCCTTCTCCGTAAGTGGAGTTAGCGGACGCGTTGACTACACCGAAGAAAACCTGGTCACCGGGGTTGAAACTGAAGCCTTCATCCAATTCTGTTTCAAATCCCGGCTCATCGGTAGCGTTGTTAACGAATTCCGACTCCCAGTAGTGGTATCCTTCATCCGAAGTATTGTCATTTTCGACTTGGATGCCTAGCGATGGGGTCGCCGGGTCGACATATCCAAAGATGACATCAGTGTGTTCATCCATGTGTTGGGCAGATGCAGCTTGGTTGACGCCGGCCGCGACAAGCACTGCCAAGAGAGCAATGTACGTTTTCATTCTAACAAATCCTGTATAGTTCAATCTGAAAAATGGGTCAAATCTTTTTTACGCGACCGACAAAAGGCGAAGGACTATCCTTTAGAGGCAAACCCCGAGCCGTCTCGGTCGCAGTGTTTTGGAAGTAAGGATGGGCAATCAACTCCACCGTTAAATGTTGTGCGGAGTAAGCTGACCGTGCGGATTCAGCAACCCTTACTAACCTTACCGCCTTTGCAGAAGACTACCCCAAGGATTTTCTAAATGCAATAGCTTTGCATTTAAAGTGGCGTTTTTTCTTGGACTCAATGAGCTACGGTGGCGTTTTGTTCTTTTTTGTCAGTCGTCCCAGTCCGCAAGGCGTTTCAGCAGCTCAATCTCGATTCCTGCCGATTGCAGCGTTTTACGGTCGCTGATTATCTCCAAGCGCCTATCAAGTCGCTAAGTTGGTGAATCGAAGCTTGTAATGTTTTTGGAAAGATTGATCATCCACCGGTCGCTTTGGCAGCGAAAAATCCCTTCGGGTCCAACGACGGTCTTTTGTCTATCGAAGAGATCAAGCGGTCGGGCTTTATTCGTCTAAGGAACCGAACCAACGATGCCTGAAAGCAAAAGACATCGTACGGCAAGCACAGCCGCCCTCCAATTCTTCTACCGTGATTCCATCTAGGCTAGGCTGCTATCGACCAGAGCATGGTAGATAGAAACGGTTCCGAATTTATTGACCAAGATCGAAAAATTTTCACCCAAGGGGCGTTGCTCGATCAGTTTTGTGATGGCGGAGGTTTTACCAAATCGGAGAAAACCCACAATCAAATTGGTTGGGGCGCTGCTTTTCTTCGGTGCCATGCGATCGCGCCAATGACCAACGAACAAACTGATTCCAATTCCTCTGTCTGTGGCCGCAAGCAGGTTGATTACTTTACCACATCCTCGTTCTTAGGATCGCTGTTGCGTAACCGCGTCGCAAAAATCCATTCGGAATTGTCGCGGCCACCTCCAGTTCTGTGACGCGCGCCTTTGGGGACGATCGAATCGGCTCGCAATAGGCCGAGTCCATCGCCCAACTCAAATCTGACTTTGCCTTCGATTGGACCACCACCATCCTCCATGATTCCGAAATCGAACCCAGCTGGCACCAAGTAAGACGGAACTGAGAGCTCAGGTTTAGCTGTGAATTCCACGACAGCCACATCAACCGAGTCGACCGTTTTGAAACCGAGAAGTTTCAGCTCTCCTTTTCCGGTCCAGTCAAGCGTTCCGTCCTCGCCGTCGCCCGGAGTCCAACTGTCGCCAGCCTTAGCGTTTAATTTAAGAAAGCGAAACCAGTTTTCTTTTCCCTTGAGCTGTACGTATCCGTCGCTGATTCTGTACGGGACTTTCTGCCCATAGTTTCGAAAACCTTTTTCGTGAAAATAAAGTTCGGTCTCGGTGTTCCACTTTTCGACAATGGATTTTCGATAGACCGCGACGGTCGTGTTGTTTTCGAACTTCTTGGTGGAGTACTCAAAATTTCGCGCGATATTTGGCGGAAAGAAGTTTTGAGCCAGCGAGAGGTTGCTGTTTGTGTTGTATTGTTCACTTGGCTGTTTTTGCTGACCGGCAATGGATTGCTGCGTCCGCATCGGTGATTGTCTATCGTTCGGAGCTTCTCCCCCCATGAATAATGACAACAAGCCGAGAAGTAAAAAACATCCAATACCGCCGAAGATAACGGGCATTAGCCACTTGCGCTGAGGCCTTGAATCGTCCTCTTCCGGCTCCAAGTCATATTCTTCTTCAGGTTCCGGGGCATCTTCTTCATCGGCTTCCTGAGGTGGTTGGATGTCTACGTTCTCAGGTTCTTCTTCGTCCTCTTCCTCTTCGGCTATCTGGTCAATTGCGGCAATTTCTTCTTGTTCGTAAGAAGCATCAGCCGACTCTTGCTGATGAACTTTTTCAACGCTTTCCTGCTGCGGAGATTCAGCTGCGGACGCCTGCTCTTGCGGGATCGCCTCGGCGATTTCCGGCTGCTGCGGCACGTCCTGCGCTGTTTGCGGGGCGACTGTCTCCTTAGATTCTTCTTGAGGAGGAACTTCCTCGGTAACGTTTGCCGTCGGCGCTTTGGCGGGGGCAGTCACGGCTGCATTAGTGGCCGATGTCGGCGCTGAAGATGCAACAGGATTGGGTTTGTTTTGGTCTTGAGCCAATCCCGGGGAAGTCTGGCTGGTTGGCGGCGTTGGCCAAAGCCCTTTTACGCTACCTGCGACAACCCACTTGTCAGTTCCCTCCTTGCATAGCAGGTCAGTTGTCCTCAGCTTTCCAGCGGCCGCAAGTTGTCTGACTTTACTGCTGGGCACCTCTCCTGCAATTTTCTCTCCTCGTTTGATTCGCCACTTTGTCATCTTGATGTTACTTTTCTTGTGTGATTTGTGCTTTATCGTTCCTAGAGGTGCGAAAGAGTTTCTTCAATTCTGAAAGCAGAGAAATGCCTCAAGCTTGACGCGCACATAACGTCCGAATTCCTCACATCTTTTTAACATTTTAGTCATGGTTGAAAAATGGCTTTCAGAGTTTTTGCGTTAAGAACAGAGAAAACAGACGTTTTGTGGCGTTGAAAAATCGCAAGTAGGAGCGTCATTCTGGATACCGTTGAGGATTGAAACTCGGCCGCCCGTTGGCAGGGAACCGGGGTCTAAAGGGCGGCATTTCTGGAGTTTTGCTAAGGACAAGAGAGTGGCAAATTCGTTACAGGCCGCAATGACCGATTAATGGTGCCCTTTGCTTGACGCCTAATGTCAATTCCAGCTAGAGAGGGTGAGGTTGTCGTTGGAGATAGTCCGAAAACACAATACGGTTGCTTACTGTTTATTGGTATCGAAATGCAAACACAAACATATGTTCCACCACCTTCTGAGATCTGGTTTTTGATCTCACATGACGGTGACGAAACTGAGGCTCCTGAAAGATTTCCGGTCATTCCTCCATTTCGAATTGGACGGCGTGAGGGGTGTGATTTGTGTCTGGCCAGCCCAAACGTCTCCGGACTTCACGCCGAGATACTGGAAGAAGATGAGGGGGAGCTTTGGCTTTACGACCTCAACAGCACCAACGGAACATTTCTTAACGAACAAAGAATAAGAGACCGCATCCGATTGCGTGAGAACGATACCGTTCTTTTTGGCAATTGTAGTTTTACTGTAGCACTTCAATCCGAAGGCGGTCGACGTCGGCCAATGGCGACGATTGAAAATGGTTCTCCTGTAGTAGAGCAGGAAACTCCAGAAGAAAAATTTCAACGGCTGCTTGATTCGGGAGCCACTCCGTTTTTTCAACCCATCTATGACATTTCAGGATCTATGCGGCAGTGCATTGGTTACGAGGTGCTTGGTCGCAGTCGCATGTTCGGACTCAATACCCCAGAAGAGATGTTTGCCGCTGCAGTTGAATTTGAGAAAGAGGCTAAGCTAAGTCGGGTGCTTCGCCGTCGAGGGGTTGAGGCTGCCGATGCTGGCTTGTCTGGAGATTTGATGTTGTTCGTCAACACTCACTTGACGGAATTGGAGAGCGGTGACCTAAAGGACTCCTTGAGAGAAGTGCGCGAGTCGTTTCCGTCGCGCGATATCGTCTTGGAGGTTCCCGAGTTGATTTTGAATTCCCCCGACTCGTTCGTAGAGATCAGAAACGCCTTGTTTGATCTTGATATTCTCCTAGCGATCCATGATTTTGGTGCTGGGCAGATTCGCTTGTCTGAGCTTAGCGAGATGGCGCCAGACATTGTCAAATTTGATAGTGCGTTGATTCAGGGCATCGACAAAGCCCCCGCGAAGCGCCGTCGGCTGGTTTCTGCGATGACAAAGATGGTACGAGAGTTGGGGATTACAGCGATGGCAGAATACATTGAGTATTCTGGAGAGCACCAAACACTCAAACAGCTAGGCATCCAATACGCCCAAGGCTTTCATTATGGGAGGCCGGTCGACATCAACGAACTTAACTCTGATATCAAAGAGGAAAAAGTCGAGCCCGCGACAGAGCAAGCAGCGCGGCATCGAAAAAGCTCTACACTGAGCGTCGTAGAAGAAATGCGAAAGGCTGAAAGACCGGAGCAAAAGTCCACGTCCCGCCAAAGCGAGATCAAAGACGCTGACTGGTTGCTGGAGCAAGCGGAAGACTGCTATACGATCCAGTTGACCATGTCCAGCCAAGAGAGCAGAGCGAAAAAGTTTGTCGCTCAGCAAGCCAAACAGGGAGACTATGCCGTGTATCGCAAACGCGGCAGGATGAACGATTGGTATGTTGCCGTTTATGGTATCTACCAAGACCGTGCCACAGCCAAGGCTGATTCTCTAACCATGAAATCTGAGGGTGTGTCTCCATGGATTCGGACTCTCGCTACCGTGCATACTGAGATCAGAGCCACAGTCGGCGCAACATAATTAGCTTTAAAGTTCGCCCTCTCTTTGAAAGGTGTTGGCCACGAAAAGAACCGCTTGTTGGCAGATAATCGCGGCACAAATGAGTAGGCGATGACTGTCTTTGGTCGGGCTGGACGGGTTGAAGTAGCTGAAATTACGTCGAATTGAGAGATTCTCCGTTTCCGAGAATCAGGCAAGCAATGTTTGATTAGAATAGTAGAGGTTTCCGCTCCCCAAGTTTCCGGAACCTCTCTTGTTTCAGTGGAAGACCCAGTCGATGTTGTCTCTATTTGCATTTTTGCTCGCTCTTTTGACGCTGTGTCTAATCGCGATGCAGGTGATCTATGTTCTTGGTTATCAAGCGTTTATGGAGAGCGCACGTGTTGCTGATGGGCAACAGAACTCGCGTGCCGGATTAGTTTCTGAGGTGGCGCAGCGCGGTGAGGAAGCCAACGCTCAATTGCCTGATTTTCAGCCGCCAGCTGGCGTTGTCTTGTGCCTCAAAGGTAAAGAAGAAAATTTGATTGAGTGTCTGACGGGTTTGGTCTGTCAAGAATATGGCAACTATCAATTGTTCATTATCGTTGATTCTGAAAAAGATCCCGCTCTTGAGACGGTGGCTAGTTTCTTCGCCGAAAGAAAGAAAAAGCCCATCGTGCAATCGTTGCAATCACCGCACAAGACCTGTAGTCTCAAATGCTCTTCTATCATCCAAGCCATCGACGCGATTCCTTCTCAGTACGAAGTTGTTGCATTCATTGACGCCGATACGGTCCCCGATCAGTCTTGGTTGTCTGATTTAGTTAAGCCATTAGCAGACCCTACCGTCGGTGCATCGACGGGAAATCGCTGGTACGCGCCGCGCACCAACAGCCTCGGAGCATGGGTGCGAAAGGTTTGGAACGCAGCGGCTGTTGTTCAAATGCAGCGTTACCAAGTTCCTTGGGGGGGATCGCTTGCACTGCGAACGTAAACCATCAACCGATGTGCTTTGGTGG
>CAYTPS010000298.1:0-6562 GCA_964439245.1 uncultured Pirellulaceae bacterium
TCGGATGACAGGGCGGTTCTAGAGAAGATTGCTGCCCATTTGGTGCAGCGGCGTTTGGCAGCCTGTTGTCAGATCAGTTCGCCGATCAACAGCGTATATCGGTGGGACGGAGAAGTACAGCAATCTGAAGAATTCGAGTGCCGGATCAAAAGCACCAGCGCTCAATTCGACGCGCTGGTGAGGGAAATCGAGGCGCTGCACAACTATGATGTGCCGCAGATTGTCGGCGTTCCGATTGAGGCCTGCAGTGCGGCTTATCGGGATTGGTTGTTAGACGCGATTGACGGTTGATCAATCTTCTGGTTCTCTTGCGGCTTGTTGTGGTCCTTCAAGCCTGAAATGAGAAGTTAGATGGGTGCCATGCTTCACGCTTGCGTGAGCACGCTTACGCAAGCGTAAACATGGCACCGGTCAATTCAGCGCTGACGGACCACTAGTTTTCTTCCGCCTCCGCCGGAGTTCCTTTGGCCAGCTCTTGCTTCAGGACGGTGGCGAATTCAGCGTCTGTTGGTGAGACACGGGCAGGGAATCGTGCGACGGGGTGTCCTTTCCGTCCGATGATAAATTTCTCAAAATTCCAGCTCACTTCGCCCTTACCTTTGGGCTTCAGATCGTAACTGCATAGCATCCTAAATAGGTCGTTTTGTTGGTCGCCTTTCACATTCGATTTTGCGAACAAATCGAACGTTACGCCATAGTTCTTTTTGCAGAATTGGGCGATCTGTTCGTTGTCTCCGGGTTCTTGCTCACCAAACTGGTTGCTGGGAAACCCCAACACGACCAAACCCTGCTCATGGTACTGCTGGTGGATCTTCTCTAATTTCTTGTACTGGGAAGTGAATCCACATTTGCTGGCTGTATTGACCACCACGATCACTTTGCCTTTGTGAACCGACAGATCCACCTCACGGCCATCGATCGTGGGCAATTTCACATCTAGTAGGCTACCCTTTTCGACCGAAGCGGCAGCAACGGAACCTTCCGATTGTGGCTGGTCCTGCGCTATCAGTGCTGCTTCGAGGCTGATGCTGGCAGCAATTGCGAGCAGCAATGGACCGAAATTGGCTGGTTTAAGGATGTGATTCATCGTTCTTTGTTGGTGCAAGTATTATCTGGGAGACGGGTCATTGCTTTAAACTCGCTCCGCGCCCCAAAGTTTCACGATTTCCAGCCCAACTTCGGCAGCTTGGACCATTTCGTCCAAACAGGCCCATTCCAAAGGGGAATGGATGTTATGTTGCCCGGAGGAGAGGTTTGGTGTGGGTAGACCCAGTTCGGTCAGGCGAGACCCGTCAGTGCCACCTCGAATGATTGTTTTTTTGGCTTTTCGCCCCAGTAATTCGTGGGCTCTGACGGCAAATTCAACCGCTCTGGGCTCCGCGGCTAGGCCTTCGCCCATGTTCCGGTACTGCGGGCGAATCTCAACGGACGCCAGCGCGCCGGGAAATGCTTCGTTGGTTTGGCCGGCGATTTGTTTCAATAGATCGGCATATTCGTTCAGTTTTTGCGTCTCGAAATCTCGCAGCAAAATTCTGATCGTCGCTTCGGCGACATCGCCCTCGATCACGTACGGGTGGACGAATCCGTCGCGGCCGTCCGTTTGTTCGGGCGAAAGTTCCGGCGGCAAATCGGCAACGAAATGACTGGCGGCACGAATAGCGCTCACCATGCGTCCTTTCCCGATCGATGGGTGAATGTTGACGCCCTTGACGGATACGACAGCCAGGTCGGCGGAGAACGTTTCGGTGTCCACCATGGAGTGGCCACCGCCATCAAAGTTGTAGCAGACGGCAGCATCAATTTTGTTGATGTCGACATGATCGACGCCCCGTCCGACTTCTTCGTCACACGTGAAAACCACTCGGACCGGACCGTGGGGGATTTCGGGGTTTTCCATCAGGTGGCAGGCCAATTCCATGATGATTGCGACGCCCGCCTTGTCGTCACCGCCCAACAACGTTGTGCCATCGGTGGTGATAATCGTTTTTCCTTTGGCGTCGGACAATTCTGGGCAGGTAGCGGAAGTGATGACCTTGGAAGGATCGCCGGAGAGCGCAATGTCCCCGCCATCAAAATTCTCGATCACGTTGGGCACGACATTCAGACCGCTGGCGTCGGGCGAGGTGTCTACGTGTGAGTTGAAGGCAACCGTTGGTGCTGCGGCGGTCGCGGGCACTGTACCCATGACAATTCCATGGGGGTCTTGGGTTACATCAGTAAGGCCCATCGCGTTGAGCTGTGAGACGAGCAGCTTTCCAATTTCAAGTTGTCCGGGACTGCTGGGGACCGCGTCGGTTTGCTCAACAGCGGTCGTGTCGATTTTGACGTACTGAAGGAAACGTTCTAGCAAGCGGTCTTTGTTCATGGTTCTCTGATGTGTGTTGTTGATTGACGGCTGTTAAATGATTTGTTGAAATCTAATCATACCGCAGGAGTTTCTAACAACCAGAACCATCCGGTTAACAGCATTGGCGTCAGGATCAGGCTGGCCGCAGATGTAACGAGGCAAACTTGCATTGCTATTGTTGGCTGCCCCCCGTAATGCTTGGCCAGCAACATTGGAAACGTCGCACACGGCATCGCGGCTTGAATCAGCAGAATCGTTCTCAATTCTGGTGAAGTTCCAATGAATCCGACACTCAAGGCAAATCCAATCAACATCAGCGGCAACACGCTGAACCGTAAGAGCACCGCCAGTCCGACAGCGCGGTAGTCGGTCTTCCATTTTTCCCGCTCGATTACCCCCAAGAGCGTTGCTCCAACCAAAATCAGGCCCATTGGAATCGAACATGTTCCCACCATATGGATCACGCGCGTGAGGAATTCGGGAAAGTATTCATGGATGCCCGTTGCGTTGAGAAACAGCCCCACCGCGATGGCGACCGACGGAGGGTTGATCAGCCGTTTCCACGCTCCGGATAACGATCCGCTGAGCGCGACGATTCCTCCGGTCCAAAGCGCCGTTTCGATCCCCAAGTTGTGAACAAACAGCACGCCCAAAATTTGGTTTCCTTGATCGGTGGGAAAGATGCTTTCGATGATCGGGATGGGAATGAATCCATAATTCGTCAGCCCCGTTGCAACGGCGAAGGTGTTCAGCCCGCACTGTTGTGTCATGCCCGATAGCTTTCCGGCCCAATAGCAAACAATGAACGAGAGCACGGCGGTGACGATACCAACACTTAGGGCTAATGCCACGACCGATGATTGTTGTAGTGCTGGATTGCCGGGCACCTTGGAGAGAATGAAGCATGGAAGAAGAACAGAGATGACCAACCGCAGCAGCCCTTTTTCCGATTCATCGGTGATCATCTTCATTCGGCGCGCCAGACAACCGACTCCAATGATCAGAAAAACCACGACGGTGCTGGCAAAAATATTCGTGAAGGTCATCGAGGGCTATTGAGAAATCTGGATCAGTTGGCAGCCACGCATTGTATCTGCCGGTGGCATCAGCGAGTAGGACTAAGGCTGCGCGATTCTGCAATCAATGGCACTTCGGTCACCGTCAACGGCTGGCCAATAGTCTTTGCAATAAGATGAATGCCAACAATAGACCGCCGATTGCAATGGTGGCGACCGATGATCCCACATTGGCAAAGTAGGTGATCTGGTAGATCGTGCCGTAGATCAAAAATCCAAGTAACGTTCCCGAAAAATTCCCTACACCGCCACTTAAAAGTGTGCCGCCGATAACGACCACAGCAATCACATCCAGCTCCAGACCGATCGCGTTGATTGGGTTGCCAGAATCCATGTACAACGTCATTACGATCCCGGCCAGAGCTGAACAGAAGCCGTTGATTGCGTACACGGCCACTTTTGTGCGTGCCACGGGCAGTCCCATCAACAGTGCTGATTCTTCGCTGCCGCCGATCGCGAGCACGTTCCGCCCGAAAGAACTGAAATTGGTGATGCTCGCCATGAGGGCAAACAATATCAACAGCATGATCGTTGTGAAGCCAATTTCGGCTTCTCCCATGGGAATCGCGATTGCCGATAGCCACTCGTAGGTGTCGTTTCGAATCTGTACTGATTCTTGCGTGACGCAAAATGCCATTCCACGCGCAAAAAACAAACCGGCCAGTGTGACGAGAAAGGCGGGAAGCTTGAAGAAGTGAATCGTTGCTCCCATCGCGGCGCCAAATGTTGTACCAATGCCGATTGCTGCCGCCCAAGCCAGCCATGGAGAGACCTCATGCTGGGTGATCAATGATGCCACAAAAATTGTTGTGAATCCGATGACGGCACCGACGGACAAATCGATTCCTCCTGAAAGGATAACGATTGTCATTCCAATGGCGGAGATACCCAAAAATGCGTTTTGGGAAAACAGGTCACTGATCACAAACGGCGAACAAAAGTTCTTGAAATACAAACTGGCTGTTCCAAAAAGTAACGCCAATACGGCTGCCGTCGCCAGCAGGGGGACATTTTTTGCGGAAATCAAATTCATGGGGACACCGCCTGACCACCACGTTGTGGCGTCGTCGCCTGTTTGCCCTGTAGTGCGCTCGACACTGCACTTCGCAGCTTCGGTGACTGAAGCAAGCAGACCAGGAGAATGACGATCGCTTTGGGCACCGGTGCGACGTCCGATGGAACGCCCCACGTGTACAGCGTCGTCATAAGCGTTTGCAGCAGCAGTGCACCGATGACTGCTCCGATCAATGAAAACCTGCCGCCTGTCAGCGCTGTTCCGCCGACCAGTACGGCGAAAATGGCGTCCAATTCTGACAGTGCTCCCGCGTTGGTAGGGTCGGCGATACTGATGTTGGCCAGGTCAATCACACCCGCAACACCGGCGCAAAATCCAGCGAACACGTAGACCGCCATTTTCACCGCCCGGTCATTGATGCCACAGGCGCGGCTGGCCGATGGATTGGCGCCGACCGATTCGATCAGCAATCCTATCGATGTCCGCCGAACCGCCATCCATGTTGCGACAAACAATACAATCGCGATCGTGATCGGAAACGGCAGGCCTAAGAAATGGCCATTGCCGATGAAATTAAGCGTCGGACGCGCGAGTTCTGCCGGGACGGCGACCGTTTGTTCACCGGCGATGAATTTAGCGATTCCTCGCCCGGAGACCATCAACACCAGCGTGGCGATAATCGGTTCGATCTTCAACCAAGCGACCAGAACGCCATTGGCCGCGCCGGCGACCAACGCAGCCAGCAGGCCAGCGGCCAGTGCAACCCAGATCCCGGCTTGCCAGCAAGTCAAAACGATGGCCACCACTGCGCCGCAGATAGCTACGATGGAACCCACCGACAAATCAACGCCGCCAGTGGCGATCACCAGTGTCATTCCTAGGGCCAACAGCACACCGATCGACCCGCGGTTGAGTACATCGATGAGGCTGCCGTAAAAATTGCCATCGCGCAGTTGGATCTCAAAAAATGATGGAATGAAAAACCAGTTGACCAACAGCAAACCCGCCAGCCCCAACAGCGCGTAGAACGCTGGCGGCAGGTGCCACCCACACCGGTCGTTTTTTAACCTATCAACTTTAGTCATCGTGCGTGGCAATCAGGTTCATGATGGAGGATACATTAATTTGGCTGCCTGATGCGTCACTTTCCAGTTTCCCAATCATTTGTCGGTCGCGCATTACCAGGATACGGCTGCAGCAGCGTACGAGGTCTTCGAGTTCACTTGATATCAGCAAAACGGCGACTCCAGAGGCACTTAGAGATGCAATTAGTTTTTCGATCTCGGCTTTTGCACCAACATCGATGCCGCGTGTGGGTTCGTCCAGAACAATTAGTTTGGGTTTCATGGCCAACCAACGGGCCAATAAAACCTTTTGTTGATTGCCGCCGGAAAGCGCTCCGACGCGCGTTTCCAATGACGGTGTTTTGATTTCAAGTTGGTTGACGTAACCGGTGGCGATTTCGACTTGAGCGGATTTTGCCAACGGTTTGAAGACTGAGCGCGATGCTTGCAGGGCGAGAGCAATGTTCTCGCGCACCGACATTTCGGTGAATACTCCGTCCAGCTTTCGGTCTTCGGGGCACCAAACGATTCCGGCCTCGATCGCGTCGCGCGGCGACCAGTTCTCCACCGGTACGCCCTCGACTTTTAATTGCCCGGTTGTCGCGTTGTCGATTCCGTAGATGAGACGTCCAACTTCACTACGCCCTGATCCCAGCAGACCGGCAAGTCCGATGACCTCGCCTGATGATATCTTCAGATCAAATGGATGAACTGATCCTCGACGTCCCAAACCTTGAGCCTGAATTACAGGCTCTGCGGCGTCTGCGCGATCATTGGAGGCGCTGTCGACCGTTGCAACCGAAGATTCATCGCTGGCAATGGCTATATTCTGCGGCACAGCGCGACCGAGCATCTGTTCGACCAAACTCAGGCGGTCAAGTTTTTCTATCGGCCATGTTCCAACCTTCTGTCCGTTTCGCAGAACGGTAATGCGATCTGAGATTTGGTAAACCTGATCCAGGAAATGCGTGACCAATACGATAGCCATGCCCGAGTCACGCAAGCGTTTGACTACGTCGAATAGATCGGCCACCTCTTTTTCGTCGAGGCTGCTGGGGGG
>CAYTPS010000299.1:0-5987 GCA_964439245.1 uncultured Pirellulaceae bacterium
CACCCTGCAGTCTTTCTCGCCGTTCTGCTCAATCTTCTCATCTACATTATTCTCGCTCTGCTTCTGAGAAAGCGGCATGATATCGAGGTGCCAGTCACCGAAGAAACTGCTGGTAAACGCCGGAACTGGATAGCCATTGGGTGGGTATTGGGACTCGGCGCAGTCGGCCTGTTCATCGCATCAATCGCTTGGATGGCATACCCGGCAAACCAAAGCACCGCCGCCTTCGGAGCGATCGGTCTTTTGGTAGCCTTCGTGATGCTGATTACCGGAGTCATTTTTGGCTCACGCGCCGCTGGAATACTTTACCCGAAAAAGATGACGCCATCGGCGACGTGGTTTACTGGAGCACACTGGGAGTACCTGGAGCGTTTCCCCGAGGTTCCACCAAACGCGTAAGCATTCAACTCCTCTTTGGCGAAAACCTGTGGATTGTCTCACCGCCAAAACATCGCGACAACGATGCCAATCAAAGGAACTGTCGATTGAAAAGCGTACTCAAAACTGTCGCTTGCCTAGCCATTTTCGTAAATGCCTTACCAATAGCGTTTGCGCAGTCCTCCGCACCAGAAGTCCCGTCCAAACCCAATGTGCTGTTCCTCATTTCAGATGATCTGAACACTGCACTCAGCGGTTTTGGGCACCCACAATGCAAAACACCGCACCTTGATCGACTTGCTGAGCGCGGGGTTTGCTTTGCAAACATGCATTGTCAGTATCCTGTTTGCGGATCGTCGCGCGCGTCGATCATGTCCGGCCTCTATCCTTATACCAACGGTACGCTTGGAAATGCCGGCACCTTGCGCAGAAGCATGCCGGAAGTAATTACGCTTCCGCAGTTGTTTCGGCAGCACGGCTATTTCGCCGCCCGAGTCAGCAAGATCTACCACATGAGAATTCCGGCTGATATCCTCGCCGGCACCACCGAACACGATGATCCGCTGTCATGGGATCGGGCGATCAACATCAAAGGCCCTGAGCACGAGGCCGCTGGTGCACCAGGCCAATGGTCGCCCAAAGATAAAAGTAGTCAAACTTTTCGCTCCGTTGCAGCCGACGGCGGAGATTCGATGCATGCTGACGGCATGGCGGCCGATCGAGCCATTGAGTTGCTGGGAAACATGAATGAGAAACCATTTTTTCTAGCCGTCGGTTTTGTGCGACCTCATGTTCCTTTGGTCGCTCCAACCGAATATTTCGATCGCTACGACCGAGACCAAATGGTTGCCCCGGCAGTTCCGGCGGACGACCTTGCCGATGTGCCCAAAGTGATTCGGAAATATAAAGAAAACTCCAGTCGGTACGGGGTGACACCAGAGCTACACAAAGGTCTTTTGCAGGCCTATTATGCCAGCGTCTCATATATGGATGCACAAGTCGGGCGCGTGCTCTCTTCGCTCGAGGACAATGGTCTCGCCGAAAATACGATCGTCGTCTTTACCAGCGACCACGGTTATCTTCTTGGGCATCACAACAAATTTCAAAAGCAACATCTGTTTGAGGAAGCCACGCGCGTGCCGTTTATCGTCAGCGTGCCTTGGTTGGACGTCGAACACGGAAAGACATCGAAAAAAATCACAGAGTTGATTGATCTTTATCCTACCTTGGCCGAACTCTCGCACCTGCCTCCGACACAGACGCTTCACGGAACTAGCCTATTGCCGCTGCTCAAAGATGTAAGTTCAGGCGAATGGACGAAGCAACAGGCGTTCACGATTTCCCGCAGCGGCGGCGAAAGTCTACGCACAAACCAGTGGCGGTTCACGCAGTGGGGGTTCGGAAAATCGGGTGATGAGTTGTACGATTTGAAGAACGACCCGGGCGAATTCACCAACCTCGCAAACAATCCCGACCACGCGCCGACGCTAAAAATCATGCGTCGGCGGCTGGAAGAAAAACGCCTTTCGGCAGGCTATAAAACTGGAAAACGCCGGAAGGCAGGAAAATAAAAGTTCCCACGTCAGGTCACAATTCCCCCACGAAATCGCTTATTGGCCGATGAGGATCCCAATAAAAGCCGGGATATCCGAGAAGTTAACAGCTCCGTTGCCATCGCAGTCTGCTTCAAATTCAAACGTTCCGGCGGTCAAAACTATAATGAATGGCGGTATGTCTGCAAAATTTAGGTCGCCATCCCGGTTCACATCGCCTGTGACGATCTCCCCTGTCGAGAACTGCAAATTGTCGAACCGCCCAAATGGACTGTGATCCTCACTCGAATAGGCGCGTGCGTAGCCAATATCGCCCTGATCCCGCCTTATCGATAACGTTCCGATCGCTTGGCGACCAAGCAGGGAGGACTGTACCGATTCGAGAAATGTGCCGTTGCTGTCGAAGACATCCAAAACACCTACCGTCGCATCGTTGTCTGAAGATCCGATTACGTCGATGCGAACCGTGGTGGTTGTTCCCAAGAATCGCATGCCGATTGCTCGCGAGGGCGAATTAAACAGGACGCCCGCATGGCCAAAAGAATTCATGCCCGTTGAAGTGAAGTATCCGCCAAAAGTATCTTCATTCTCAACCGCCGTAACCGGGATGATGTTTGGTGCTGGAAACACTCCGAAATCCTCGGGGAAGTCCTCCAAATCGGCGTGGATGGCAAGCTCGACCTGCGGGTGAATGTTGTTGAGGTCGGTTCCATCGGCATAGTCGTCAGGTTCAATAACGTAATGCTGTGCACTTACCAAAGCTGATGACAGCACCATCATCAGAACAATACTCGCTGTGTTTTTGATTAACGTGATCCAAGGCCTATGCATTACTGTTTCCTTCTGTTTTGACGAGAATGTTGTGGGCGACGTGATGAAAAATCATCCATAGATTGACGTGCACGCTCCGATCTTACTTTCGGAAAAGTGCCTTTGCAACGTTTGAAACCCCATCTTGCCCCCATCTTGCTCGTTGCTTCCTACTCCAATTAGGCGCTAGAGGTGAGCAGAGCCGTGAAGAAAGCGATAATGGCCAAGCGGACGGCCCGAATAAACTTTAAAGATGGTCCCTTAGCGTCTCACGGAACTTTGAAACGGCCGGCGAACTCCCGTCTGAGCCTCTTCGCGAAAACGGGCCAGATTAAAAGCGCGTTCGGTGCGTTCCTGAGGCGTAAGATTGTCCAAGTAGTCCATTAATTTATGGCTGGGGTTATCGATTGTGATCGTCTTGGCCGGTTCCCGATCATCTTTGGAACGCATGATAATCAGCACTTCATGATCATAGTCCACCACTTGGCCGCCAGAGTCGTTTGAATCGCCCGGGCCCTCAAAGGATACCTTGGTGGTGTTACCTCGGTCGGCAAACCGATCACGCGCAGGTGGGAATTGAGGACCGCTGGCCAAATCGTTACGCAGCGAAGCGCGAGGCGACAACTCCAATTGCTCCGTGGCAGGATCTTCTGAGAGAGACTTTGGCTTTGTAAGCGGTTGGAACTGCGTCGGTGGTTTAGTCAGAGAAGGCGGCTGCCTCAGTGCATCTCGTTTGCGTACCAGCGGTGACGACGAAGCCATCGCAAGAGCAACCGCTGGGTCAAACAGGTGATCCAGTTTCACTTTGGCCAGTTGCCAATGAATCGTATCGAGAGCTGTATAGATTCCTTCGTCAACATCGACGACCGCCGCATTGCAGACACCAATAATCTGACCTGACGGCGTAAACAAGCCGCCGCCGCTGCGGCCGTTTACCGGTCGGCCATAGATGTCGTACTTGATCGCTCCGTCGTAGGCCGCTCTATTTTTGATCTGAGTGTGTCGGATCGTCGGGAACGCTCCGTTATCACATCCAATCGAGAACGCTTTGTCACCCTTAGAGACAATCGTCTTGCGCGAGGCCACCTCTACCGCCGGCAGCGGACGACCTTCTGTTTCGATAACAACCAATGCGATGTCACGGGCTTCGGCGTCGTAAAAAATCAACTCGCCGGGGCCGCTCCTTTGCGTTGGCTGATCAAACCCATAGTGGGCTCGAATGACTCCCTTGCCTTCAGAGTCGCGGAACACATGCCCGCAAGTCATCACAAGGCTTTCGTTTTTATGTGAGTGAATGACAGTGCCCGTGGCGTAGGAGATTCCTTCAGGATCTTCGACCTGAAGTTTCACGGTCGCTGCCATCGCGCGTGACTCGGCCGCGTTGGCTGGCTTCGACGTTCCCTGATGCATCGTTGGTGCACTGAACTCGCCAGCCGATGACGCTTCGTTTGTGTCCGATTCTTGATCGTTCAAAACGACTTTGGTTCCTGCCGCTTTGCGGACTGGTGCGGATCGAGCCACTTTGGATTTCGGAAAATCCGCTATCGCTCGCGGCCGATAGTTGATCGTTTTGTACCAGTCCAGCAATTCATCGTGCCGGATCATGCCCTCTCGTCTGCCAATCGCGTGTTCGTTCTGAACCAACACGACCGTCGGGGTCCGTGAAATTCTGAAGTGCTCCGCCCATTTGGGTTGTTTGCGCACGTGGATGGTGGTCGTCGGGTATCCAGCAGCGGTAAGCTTCGCGATGCTTGGTTTAACAATCTCGCACGGCGCGCACCCATCGCTGGTGAAGAAGTAAAGATGCGGCTCATTTGCCGATGGCGTCTCCGCTTGCGTCACGGGCAGGCCGCCGGCAAAGATGTGACCAATTACCATCACCAAGCCGAACACTGCCAAGTGTAAAAATGGTATGATGTTAGGGCGATGCAGCCGAGTTTGGTCTTCGGATTGGCCTACAACAATTATCTTTCGCCTCCCCGTCCCTCGATGGATTGGGCGTCTGTTCTTGTGGTGAGTCGATGGCAGGACACACTTTGCGTGAAAGTGCGCGAGATTCGCTCGGTTGTTTAGTTCCCGCTTGATAAGCCGACCAGATCCTTCTGGTTTTGCCTGAATGAAGCGGTGAGCTGCCAGTTGCGGCTGCGAATCACGATGTGTCAAAAAAATGTGAAGAACTTTCACTTTTGCGTCGAATTCGCTCAAGGATTAGAGAGCAATAACCGACACGCGAGAACCTTGATCTTGAATAAAACCGTCATGCTAGCGAACGCTCCCCGGCACGCCTGCCGCCTGATGCGATGGACCGTTGCTATCACGCTTTTTGTCATCTTCGCAATGGTGCTGGCAACGCCGCTGGTCGCAGAGATCGATACCGTTCCAGATGCCCGACAGCCGCGTCCGGACACTATTTCAAAAATCGCCGTCATCGAATTTACCGGTGAAATCACTTTCGAGAGAGGCAGCTACTTTCGAAATCGCTTCCGCGCGGCCAAAGAATCCGGCTGCGACTTGCTGATCGTCGATGTCGATAGCCCGGGCGGACTGAAGACCGAAAGTCTTGACATCGCCGCGCTGATCCGCGACTGCGATTGGGCCTACACGGTCGTGTTCGTAAAAAACGAAGCCATCAGCGGCGGCGCGTTGATCTCATTGGGATGTGATGAACTGCACATTTCCCCCAACGCTCAGTTTGGAGATATTGGCGAAATCGCTTTTGATCCCGAGCAGTGGGCGTTCCGCCTGATCGAACCGAAAGTGGAGTCGTTTTTATCCAGCGAGGCTCGAGCGTTGGCCCAATCCAAAGGCAGGTCACCGGAACTGGCCGAATCGATGGTCGACAAAGACGTGTTGGTCTACACCCGAAATTCTGCGGAGACCGGCGAGGCAGAATTCACAACCGTTCGCGCCGACGCCAAAGAACTTCCTCAGCCACCTTGGGAAGCCGTTCCTGAAGCTGGTGCCGAGCGTTTTCTAACGCTCAACGGAGCTCGTGCAAAACAACTGGGAATCGCACAACGTTTTGCAACCACCCGTGCCGAAGTCATCGATTCGTTTCCGGGTGGAAGCAAAAGTGAGGTAAAAGTTTATTCGCACAAGACATCTGATACGGTCGCCTACATTTTGAATTACCCATTGGTGACGGGGCTGATCATCGTGATCGGCTTGGTCGCACTCTATTTTGAAATGGCGGCGCCCGGCACGATGATCGGTGGACTGATTGCCGCTCTGTGTGCAGCGCTGTTT
>CAYTPS010000299.1:5997-6558 GCA_964439245.1 uncultured Pirellulaceae bacterium
GGACTGCGGGGTGGATGGAAGTGATTCTGTTTGTGGCGGGACTCGCGTTTATCGCCGCAGAGTTGTTTGTCATCCCCGGATTCGGTGTGGCTGGTTTAACCGGCATCGTGCTGCTGACCGCCAGCGTGATCCTCGCCAGTCAAGGGTTTGTTGTTCCCGAGACTGCCGTTGATTGGGATAAATTACTCGGCAACATTGTGATGTTGGTCATTGCTGGCCTTGCTTTTTTCATCGCAGCGTTTTTTATTACGGCCCGCATGGGAAGTCTTCCGGTGTTCAGTCGAATGGTGTTATCGACGGACAGGGAAGGGCAGACTGCGTCCAGCACGGTGGAAGCACCAACAAATTTGCCCGTTGAAATCGGCGCCATGGGTGTCGCCGACTCGCTGCTGCGACCTGCCGGGCGTGCATCGTTTGATGGGCGTTCGTTTGATGTGATCAGCGACGGTTCTTTTGTTGAAGCGGGAACAAAGGTAAAAGTGATCAAAGTCTTCGGAAATATCATTACCGTGATGGAAGATCGAAAGTCATAAAAAATATTTTTGTCACCCTCCCTAAGGG
>CAYTPS010000300.1:0-6544 GCA_964439245.1 uncultured Pirellulaceae bacterium
CTTAACCTCGCCTGCCTAATCAGCGTCGCAAAGAGGTTTTGAAATGCCCTCTAGTCAAAGTAGTGTTCACATCCATTGCTGGCGTGAGAAATTGGCGCTTCTTGTAAGGCTGAAGCGTTCGAATTTACTGATCTAGCAAAATGCTTATGAACGCCGGAATGTCTGCGAAATTGATCACCCCATCGCAGTTGCAATCTGCTCCGGCGCGGAACTCACCGGATTGCAAGGCGGCAATAAATGGTACGATGTCAGAGAAGTCTACATCTCCGTCCGTATCCACATCTCCTTTCATTATCAACTGAAAACTGGACAAAGTAATTTCATCGGAATCAACATTTACAATGAAAGACCCCGATTGATCAGAAGTGAAGAGTCTTTGTCCATTTTCAATGTTGAGAAAGTTTTCTTCGATCATGTCGGCAGATACGACCGTGAAAATATCAGATTCTTCAGGTGTGAAGTCTTCTAGCAAGGCAATCGAAAGCGTCCCGTCCAAGGTTAGTTCGCCGTTAACAACCAGTTGGTCGGTTGCGGTAGGGCCAAGTTCTATTTGCAATAGGCTAGTCGGAGTGAAAGCAAGATCCGACCCAAATGTTAGAACATCGGGTGAACCCAAACCGCCGGGGCTGATTGTGCCTTGACTGATAATTTCATTGGAAGATGAAATTGCGCCTCCCCCGGAGATACTCGCCAAAGAATTGTTGACCAGTTCCCCGAAGACTATCTCGCTGTCAGCTCCGACAATTATTTGACCGGAGTTTTCGGTAAGCCCAAAAACAGCGAGCAGAGAATTGTTGATAGCCGACAACAACCCAGAATTGTTTACTGATCCGCCACGGATGTTCAGTTCGCCTCCTTCAGCAATGATCGATCCTTGATTCACAAGCGAGAGATTAATGAACTCGCCGTTTCCACGGATGGTATTGTCTACGTTAGTAAGCACGGCGCCATTAGAGCCGCGAAAGCCCGTTTGTGATCCATTAAGTCGTACCGTACCGCCACCGTTTAATGTAACGTCGGAGTCAATGAAAAAACTCTGATCAAGTAACCCGAAATCATCAGTGCTATCTTCCCTGAATGATAGTTCTCCACGGTTAGTAATGGTCCCTTCGAGATCGGATGTTGTAGGAGTTGAGTCAGTTCCGATAATGAGGCTGCCTTCGATTGTCAAATTTCTAAGGGTGTGTGCTCCGCTTAAGCTTCCTCCTGCGGCCCCAACAAGCGAGCCACCGGATATGCCAGCGAGTATTATGTTGGTCCCGACGATACCTCCGTCTTCGGCAACGACAACACGCCCGTTATTCTCGTTTTCGATGAATGCGCTGCAAAGGAGAAGTTCCCCGCCTTCTGCGATTACCTCACCTTCATTTGCAAGAGTAAGACGTCGCAGCTCACCACGCCCTCGAATTGTATTGTCCTCGTTAATCAGCGTGACATCCCCGATTCCTTGTATCCCGGTTTGTGAACCGTTAAGGCGAAGCGTTCCTGCCCCATTAAGGATGACATTTGAATCGAAGAAAATTCTCTGGTTGGCTACTGACGAACTCGTATCGTCAACGTCATCTTCAACAAATGCCATGTCGCCTTGATTGGTGATCGTCCCTTCAAAAGTAGAAGTCGTTAGAGTCGATTCGGTTCCCAGTGTTAGGTCGCCTTCGATTGTTAAGTCTCTTAGCGTGTGTATGCCTTGTAAACTGCCCCCGCTTTGCCCCAGAAGTGTTCCCTCTGATAGTTCCGCGTTATAGGTTACTTGACCACTGCCACTGATTGAACTGCTGTTGAGAAGAAGAATTCCTCCTTCAACTATAACATTTCCATTGTTCTCAAGAGTTAAGTTAAGGAACTCTCCATCTCCACGGATCGTTTCCGGTTTCTGAACCGTTGAGCCGGATTGTTCCACCTCCAGTTAGAAGGACATCCGAACCGATAAAAAACTCTTGGTCTAAGCCACTGCCAACTATATTTTCCACGTTATCTTCTACAAATGCCAAATTAGCTTCATTCGTAATCGTCCCTTGGAGCGTTGCCTGAAAGAATGTTTCGGTGTCTCCTACCAAGAAGTCTCCTTGGACAACTAGGTCGCTTAAATTGCTACTCTGGTTGGACTTTAACGCCGCTCCGACATCGCCTAAGAGGTTGCCAGAAATCGTACTACCGCCAAGAACAAGACTCCCGTCTTGGCTGACTATGAACTGACCTCCGCCGTTGGTTTCAACTGACGAAGAAGTAAGAAAGAAATCTCCATCTTCAGCGATAATGGTTCCTCGATTAATTAAATCCAAGCCTATCAGTGTGCCGTTGCCTCGAATTGTGTTATCAACATTGGTAGTTAGTGACGGAACTCCACCAAGATGTTCAATTCCAGTTTCTGATCCGTTCAGTCGGATTGTCCCGCCTCCATCAAGAGTGACTCCGTCTGTGGAGAAAACAGAAAGGGCGAGGTCTAGTCCGTTTCCGGGGTTGTTCTCTATGCTGTCTTCTAAGAAGGTTAGCTCTCCTTGGTTGTTAAAGTTGTCAGTGGCTCTAATAAAACTTTCGTTTATGGTTACCCGTACATCTTCACCGATTTGAATTTCGGCAGCGAATGATCCTCCCGCGCCGGAAACTGAGGTGTCCGATAGGAAAATTGCGGTGTCTTCAAAAGACGGAAATTTTCGAGGGCTTGCGGACGTTGTTTTGGCCCAATTGTCTTCATTCCGCCATCGACTGTCGCTTCCGCCGTTGGTCCAGGTGAAGGTGTCACCCTGTCCGTAGCAAGTGGTGGTCTGCGCTAGTAGGCAAAAGGCAGAAACTAAAAAACAAAGGTTTGATATAAAAGTCCACACAAGTTTCTCCCAAGTCGCTTGACGTTCATCGTAACCAATTAAGCCATCTCAACATGACATTGAAAGAGATCTTAATAGGTCAAAACTTGGGTTTCAAGAAGAACTGTCGATTTCGCAATGACCTACCACAAATGCGCTTATTAAACGTCCGTTTGGCCAACGTTCGAAAGTAACCTTATAGCGGCGGAGAAAGAGCCTCACTCGAAGAAGAAAAGGTGTCATGCGTAGGCAACCAGGCGCAGATTACGCTGGTGAAATTTACCGAGCTTTGCCTCGTGGTAATGCCCGCAACAAATTCGGCTCATTTTTTTCCAATGTCATCAACCACTCAAACTTGCGGTTGAAGAAGGAATCAAACGGAGACTTGAGCGCTATTGCCGCTGTTGACGCACCATTTCACTGTAACGCTTGAGTAGTTTTCGCTCGCGGCCAGTTAAACTGCCTTCGCCTTGGACGTTAATCTTTTCGAGGATCGCGTCGGCTTGTTGGGTGAGTTTTTCGTTGGGACCACCCGCGTCTGGATTGTGAATCTTCAGTGCTGACGCTCCAGATACCTTGCCTGCGATGGCCTGCGGCATCTTCAGTCGGGAGAGATTCCACCCAAACCAATAATAGGCAAGGCCAAATGCGGCTCCCGCAAGATGGGCCTCCCACGAAATACCGCTTCCCGGAACCAACGCGTATTTCAAATTCATCAGCAACATGATGATTCCTAAGAGCCACGCTGGCACAGGAAGTACGCCCCAAATCAGTAACGTCTGACGCGGATAGTAGAAGATAAATAGTGCGACGACGCCTGAAACTGCACCCGAGGCACCCAGCACCGAGGCTGGCGGCCAGCCAGAGAGAAATTGCACGATGTAGAACCCGGCACCACCGGCTAAGATCGCCAGCAAATAGAACTTGAGGAACTCCCAACGACCGAGCCGTTGTTCGATTGGCCGGCCGAGAAAAAACAGCGTCAGCATGTTTCCGCCAATGTGCCAAAAACCAATATCTGTATCGATCGAAGCATGAGAGAAGCCATGCGTGATCCACGTCCAAGGCAAGTACCAATGATAGGTGCTAAGCTTCAGATAGTTGGTAAGCTCGTGGCCAATAACAGCGCCAGTTCCAGGATGTCGAATAGCTGGAGAGAACATGTCCAGCACAAACACGATCACATTGAGCGCGATCAAAATCGTGATCATTGAATACTGTGACAGACCGCTCCTAGGAACGTCGCTTCTTGAGTAGTGTCGATCCTCAAAACCCATTTGATTGGTTTCCGGTGTGAGGGCAGAAAAGGGAGAGCCGTATTAGACTTTATCGGCTCTCGCAGAGTGATATTGGAATTTTACCAGTACAACACAGCAAAAAGAAATCCTCCGTAACATTTTCCCGCCAAGTCCGTTGTCGCAGAGCTACGCTTTCTTGGTAGCCAATCCCCCAATTCATCAGGGAACTTGCTCATGGTTGATCCGGAGCCTCGTGACTCCCGTTGCCAAGGAGCTGACCTCACGCGGTTTTCACCAGTTTGGCCGATACGGCCGACACTTGCGTGACCTACAAGGCAAGCTTACTCGTACACTTCAAAGCTATCGAGTGAGCCGCTGGGCAACGTCGGAGTGTTTGGCTGCGATAGAGGAATTGAACGCGGCAACGGTTGGGCTGGTGTCGGTACTGACGGTTGCGGAGTTCCAAACATTATTTGGCCGTCAATCGGTTGAGCAAGAGGTTGCTCGATTGGTTGCACAATATCGTATGATTCAACAACCGGTTGTTCTACGACCATCGGTTGTTCGATGCTGACCGGCAAGGTTGTTTGGCTAGTGGAATCTCGCATGGCGTTGCGGCTGATCTCTCCCAAGCGGCTGCGCGACATTTCTTGCTCGATGTTCAATCGCTCGATTTTGGCGAGCATGTCGTCGACCTGTTGCTGACGGCGGTTTAGCAGAGCAACGATTGTGTCGCGATCGTTTTGGAGATTTTTGTTGTCAGATTCGAGGTCACTTTGGATGCGTGTGCGTTCTTGAATCTGTTGAGCTAGATTTTTTGCAATGGCGTTGTCGTACAGGTTGTTGTCTTCTTTGCGGTCAACCAAATTCTCGCGCCGCTGGATGCCACGATCTGAAAGCCGAGCGAATAAGTAAGGGAAATCTCGGTTGCTGCGAACGTAGATTCGATCCACTTCGGTGACATCGGCCGAGCTGGAAAAAGGCTTGATTTGTGTTCCAGCACGGTCGTAACCGGCAGCAGTCAGCGAGTCGATAACGACTTCATCGTTTTCCTTGAATTTGACTTTTGACCCTACATGCAGGTTGCTGGCGATCGCCAATCCTAACGGCGTAAATGCTCCGTCGGTGTCCAGATTTCCATCAGCATCGACTGTGTATTCTTGGGACTCTTTATTGAAGCGGTATTTGACGTGGACCTCTTCCGGTGGAGGTTGAAAGGCGCCTGATTTACGGTTGCCGCTATTGATTTGGGCTTCTACCCACTTTTCAATTTGGCCCAATGATCGTCCATCAAACGCGTAGCGATCGATTAGTTTTTCGTACTCGGCCGAATCGGCATCGAAAGGGAAGTTGTCTGCAGGAAAGAACTGAGTCTCTAAAATGCGGCGGAAATCACCAATCGAAATATTTTCGATGTCAGCCTCTGGATTGATGGCAGACAGTGCGTCTTTGAAAGATCCTCGCCGATCCAACGGCATCTTCTCGAATACTGTCCAAGTGCCTGTTGGCTGTGAAGATTCGGTCGTGTCAATGATGCGTACAGGTTCAAGTAAAAATCCCTCAAGGGTGGCTTCCACGATGCGGAATTTGCCAACATAGCCTACAGGGATCGAGATCTGTGTAGGCCCCGAGGATACTTTGATCTGACGAGCCTCTTCTTTGAAAACGTGTACTTCAATTTCCTGAAGGCTTGCCAGTTGGTTCTCACCGCCTGCGGGAACGGCCGTTGGGAAAGTGAAAGTCCACTCACCATCAGCGGCAGCGACTTTTCCTCCATTCCAAACTCGACCGCGGCCCACCTGCAACAGATCCAGCTGAGCACTCAACGCACGCAATGATGATTTGCCAAAACCAATCGCATCGGCATCACCAAAAACAGCTTTGTTGTAGTCCGCATGAACCTTGTCTAAACGCTTCTCAATCGTGGATAGTTTTTTGACCGCTTTGGTACGCTTGTGCAGTACTCCGGCCAACCCCATCGAAGCGGCTGCAGTCGAAAGAAACAGGAAGATCAAAAGCAGTGAATTGACCCAGTGAAATTCCTTGGCAGACATGACCGCGATCACGACCAGTGCCAGAAAGATCAATCCAAAGACAATGTACAAAATCATGTGCCGATACCGGTCCGATGTTGGTTTCGATTAGTGGTAAGGAAGGCGCCGCGAGGCGGGTCTGAATCTGCTTGTAAACCGGCTGGAATCTGCTGGTCAGAGCTACGCCCGTTTAATAATACATTCGCGATCGGCGAACATACGGGGGTGACATGCCAATTTAGTCAACTTTGGTAATAAATTGGGGCGTTTCTCCGTCTCATTCTGCTATCGGCTGATACGCGACACTGCCTTTGCGATTGTGTTTTTTTAGGGAGCGATCGACCCAAAGCGGACAATCCTTCAAGTTATAGCCGCTACTATCCCGAAAACTGACATTACCGGAATCTATGTAACAACCCGTTTATCTTCACAATGGCAATCATTTGCCCCGTGAGTACAGTTTCTGTTG
>CAYTPS010000301.1:0-2238 GCA_964439245.1 uncultured Pirellulaceae bacterium
ATGCTGACTCCTAGGGCCTTTTATCATTTTCTATTTGCTAATTTGAAACGGCTTGGCGTTCTCACCGTAGCGGAACTCAGCGGACGGCCACTGGTTTGTTACCTACATTCGCCCAAACTTCATTTGTCATTTCTCTTTCGAACCATAGAATTTGGTTGTTGCAACATTTACCAAAGGATCCCGCAATGCCCCGTTTCTTCAAACTTTCAGTGCTGTGTACTTGGGTGATCTCTTTCGCCATGCTGTTTGTCAGCAGCGTTGTCGCGGACAACTGGCCAGCATGGATGGGCCCAACCCATGACGGTGTTTATCGCGAGGAAGGCATCGTTGAATCGATCCCCGCCGAAGGACTACCGGTCAAATGGCGACACGTCATTGGTGGTGGCTACGCCGGACCAGCGGTTGCCGACGGCAATGTGGTTGTGCTTGACTATTTGAAAGAGGGCGGGGAGGCACTTAACGATCCAGGTAAAAGAGCGACCCTTACCGGTCAAGAGCGCGTGACATGCTTGGCTGCGTCAACAGGCGACGTGCGTTGGATCAAGCAGTACGACTGCCCATACAGCATCTCCTATCCCGCCGGTCCTCGTTGCACACCCACCATTGATGGAGAGCGCGTTTACACGTTGGGCGCAGAAGGCGACCTCAATTGCTGGAAGATTAAGAACGGTGAACTGCTGTGGAGCAAGAATTTCAAACGCGACTTTCAAGCCGAGATTTTGATTTGGGGCGCTTCGGCTCATCCATTGATCGATGGCAACCTCTTGTACGCGATGGTGGGCGGCAAGGGACAAGGAATCGTGGCGTTTGACAAAATGACGGGCGACGTTGTTTGGAAAGCGCTTGACGTTGAATCTGGTTACTGCCCTCCGTCGATTATAGACTTTGCCGGCAAACGGCAGCTGATCGTCTACCACCCCAAAGGCATTGTCAGTGTGTCTCCGGCGGACGGCAGCGAATACTGGAGCGTGGACATCGAGCCCAGGTATCAAATGTCTATCGCGCGCCCGATGGTCGACGGAGATTTGATGTACGCCAGCGGACTCGGGTCTGCCTCGGTGATGTTGAAACTGAACTCAGAAGTACCAGAAGCCAAGGTTCTTTGGCGGGGAAATCCGAAGAACGCGTTGTACAGCGCAAATGCGACACCAATGTTTGTCGACGGAGTGCTTTACGGATCGGACTGTAGTCTTGGATGCCTGTTCGCGGTCGATGCCCAAACGGGAGATCGGCTTTGGCAGACTTTTGAGGCCACCCAACCCAGCGAAAAGCGGCGGGTGAACCACGGAACGGCATTTCTAACGCGCTTGGGCAATAGCGACCGGTACCTGATCCTAGGCGAGACCGGGCAATTGATGTTGGCTCGACTGACGCGCGAGAGATTTGAGTCTCTGTGGGCTTTTCAAGCTCTTGAGCCAACAGGCGAAGCTTTCGGGCGGAAAGTACTTTGGAGTCACCCTGCCTACGCCAACCGTACGGCATATATCCGCAATGATGAAGAGATCATTGCGGTCGATCTGGCAAAGTAGATCGGCAGTCTTCTGTCTCACATCAACCCACGGTGTGAGGCGGCTCGAGTCAAAAATACGTTTGCATACGCGACCCGGCCGACGACTAGTTGAACGTGGCGTGTCAACAGTCGTATCCGTGTTGAAATTGCATCTACCAAAAAAAGAACTCTCTTTGGCGCGACACAACAGTGCCGCGGCAAACCGTCAATTCTTGGATACCAAAGTAGAACTTTTGGCGGCCGGCCAAAACATCTGTCCAAGAGCGTTTATGTGGAACCAGTTTTAGATTTGCAAAGAGCTGCCGTTTCCTTTCCAATCGATTCGATATTGTCTTTTCGAACGCGGCATACTCGGGAGCATGCTTTACGTAGGGGTTTTCGATGCTTACGCCATTCGCCCGGTACTCAGCCACAAAGTTTTCGGCCGTTCGTTTTGGCCATGCCACCCAACTACAGCAGATCGCGACAAGCGTTGTCAAGAAAAACAGCAAAGAGATGCGGTAGCGAATTCGTGTCATTGTTCTCCTCCAGCAATGGTCTAGCCAATTGAGACGAAATTCAAAGCTGATCGCGCAGCATTTGGATGTGCTGCTTGAGCCGCAAGTATTGTTTGTTCCCTTTCTTCACTGGAGTACGAATTGCGTGTTGAATGACCCAAAGCGTTTGGTCAGTTTGCTTCATTGAGAGCCATCTTTCGATCGTGTCATTAGCAAAAGGCTCGTCTACCT
>CAYTPS010000301.1:2248-5229 GCA_964439245.1 uncultured Pirellulaceae bacterium
CGTCTACCTTTATCCAATCGCCTAACGTATTGGCGACCGAACGACGCACATACAAGACCGGATCGTTTCGAAGGCGATCGTAAATCGGTCCAACCGACTTCAAGTTCGCTTCCACCCAAGGTATTTTCTTGCCCCACGGGAGTTTGGGACGGAGGCCTTCCGAAGCCAATCGGCGCACGTGAAAGCTCTTATCTTTGGCCCATGCCTTCATGGTCTTGAGCGTTAGCGCTTTGTCGGTATTGGCGATTGTCCGAACCGCCCACTCGCCTGTGAACCTCTGAGTTAGCTCATAGATAAAATCGAGTGAAGCTTGCGAATTGCTTGCACCAAACCTCTCGACGAATTGAGAAAGCGGATAAAGGTAGAAGCCGACGGTGAACATGCCAGTTTCTTCTTTGAGTTTGGGTCCGAAAGCGTTTCTTAGAACCTTGAGCTGCCTTACGTAAGTCATATCGAGCTCATCACGCAACAATTCCGCAATCAGGTCTAGGCGTTCTTTCAGTTCGAGAGATTTATGTCGTCGCCTAAATTGCGATGTAATTTTTTGGCCGTCTAGGTACGCCTTCTTTCTGTTGACCGCCTCGCACAACATCGAGACGTACTGCGGCGAATACCAGTCTTTGTGCTTACCTGACGGGTTCTTCAGAGTATGAAAATCCATTTGAATCCTTGAGCGTTACGCTTTGAAGACTTTCAGGCGATCTCCCTCGCGTTTGCCAATGTGAGGACATTTTACTCCAACGCCTCATCCATTACCTCCCCATAACGGTTGACTACCGCATAAACCGAACGGTAGCGAAAATCCCCCTGCCCTGCCCCGTTTCTTATTTGCTGTTAAAATGTTGCCTTTGAACCGAAAATCTCAAACTGAAAATTCCTTAGATGACTGCACTTAAAGAACTGGCAAATGGAAAACCTGATGGCCCCGTTGTTCTAGTAATTATGGACGGCGTTGGCATCGGCAAGGGCGACGCGGGTGACATGGTCGCTAAAGCTTCCACTCCGACGCTCGACTGGCTTAAAGAAAACGCCCTCTACACGACGCTGAAAGCTCACGGTCGGGCCGTTGGCATGCCCTCGGACGACGACATGGGCAACAGCGAAGTTGGTCACAATGCGATTGGATCAGGACGCGTTTTCGATCAGGGTGCCCTGTTGGTCAAAAATGCAGTGGCCTCCGGCGCAATCTACGAAGGGCCCCTATGGAAGAAGTTAACCGGATCGCTCCAAGGCGACAACGCACTGCATTTCATTGGCCTGCTCTCTGATGGAAATGTTCATTCTCACATCGACATCGTGATGAGTATGATCTCGCAAGCTCACGAGCAAGGCGTCAAGAAAGTGCGCGTTCACACGTTGCTCGACGGGCGCGACGTCGGCCCACAATCAGCGTTGGAGTATATCGAAACCCTTGAAGCACTTTTGGCCAAAATCAACGAGTCTGGCGATTTCGACTACTGCATCGCCTCTGGGGGCGGTCGACTGTACATTACGATGGACCGCTACAACGCCGACTGGCCAATGATTGAACGCGGTTGGAACACTCACGTTAAAGGTGAAGGCCGCCAATTTGCGTCGGCCACCGAAGCGATCACAGCTCTTCGGGAAGAAAACCCCGGCGTTATCGACCAAGATCTGACAGAATTTGTTGTCGCCGCCGATGGCCAACCCGTAGGGAAAATCGTCGATGGTGACAGCGTCATTCTGTTTAACTTTCGCGGTGACCGAGCCATCGAAATCTCGCGCGCCTTCGACGAGGCAGATCTGACTGAATTCGATCGTGGCCCCATTCCGGATATTCAATTTGCCGGCATCATGCAATACGAAGCCGAAATGCAAATCCCGAAGCAGTACCTCGTCTCTCCGCCGGAAATCGACAGTGTGATGGGCGAGTACCTTGCAAACTCGGGCGTCAGACAACTGGCTGTTAGCGAAACACAGAAGTACGGCCACGTCACCTATTTCTTCAACGGTAATCGCAGTGGAAAGTTTGACGAAGAAAAAGAAACCTACGTCGAGATCACTTCCGACCTACTCCCTTTCGAGCAGCGGCCGTGGATGAAAGGTGGCGAGATCACAGACGTCATACTAGATTCCATCGAAAACGGGAAACACGATTTTATTCGAGCCAATTACCCTCAGGGGGATATGGTCGGTCACACTGGCAATCTGCTGGCCGTCGAAATGTCGGTGGAAACCGTTGACCTGTGTCTGGCCCGATTGCTAGAGGCCGTCCAAGCAACCGGAGGGACCATGATCGTCACGGCCGATCATGGCAACGCCGACGAAATGATCGCTCTGGACAAAACGGGCAAAGCCAAAACGGACTCCAGTGGCAATCCGCAAATGAAGACCAGCCACACGCTTAATCCAGTTCCCTGCTACATTTACGACGCATCAGGGAAGTCAGGTCTTAAGCTGACAGACAAAGAAGGACTGGGCATCAGCAGCCTCGCTGCAACGGCGATGGTTTGCCTAGGCTACGAACCACCGGCCGACTACGATCCGTCAATCGTCGAGGTTGGCTGACAAAAAAAGGGCGATCAAGAAGTTGCTCTCGATCGCCCTGTTTTTGCTTATCTGAGTTGATTACTCTTCACTTACGGCATCTGATGGCTGGCGAATTTGGAATTCCTCTTTGATACCACCAAGCTTCTCAACTTTAGCTCGCCCGTGAACTCCCATCCAGTTGAGTAGCTTTCGCAGGTCGATGACCTGAACCGTACTCAGTCGAGCCTGCTCTTCCATAATCTTCATCGCTTCGACCACTTCTGGATTCGCTTCTGGCCCTTCAACGGGAGCAGTTCCAAGGACTAGGTAGCGAATTGAAGGATCGACGGTGCCGGTAATATTTCCCTGTTCATCATGGAAGACACGCACGTCGCCGCCGTTGAGTTTGACCATTTGCTTCAGTTTATTGAAGTCAGAAAACCCATCGTTATCTAGATCAAAAGAACCGGCCAAAGCGATCGGCGTGGAGT
>CAYTPS010000301.1:5239-6543 GCA_964439245.1 uncultured Pirellulaceae bacterium
GAGTATCCCGGATCCCAAGTCGGGCTCAGCACGTAATCGTTTGGCAGAATCGGATTGAGAGGATTCTCTTGAGTGATTCTCGCCTCGGCCGCCTTGTCGCCAACCAACCGCGTAATCTCAATGGAGGCCTTGTTGCGGCCCTTTTCAAAGTTTGAAACGCTCTGGTCGTAGACCGCGAAACTTCGGTTGACGCGAAGGCCGTCAGCTCTACCGATGTTCAACACAACCGTACCGAGACCTTCAGCAATCTTTACAATCTTTCCGTCAGGAATGTTGAAAACCTCGCGCTCGTATTCGTCAACTTTCAGCTTCAGAATGCCGACTTGACGAACGACTTCAGCCTTCTCGGAAACCAACGTGCTCTTCTCTTGAGCGGCCACTTCTCGTTCACGTTTTCGTTCATCCTGGCTCTTTTCCATCGTCCTTTGTTGAGACGCCATCTTATTCTTCAGTTCACGTTCCTTGTCCAGCGACGCGTTCTTGGTATCTTCAAGCTGCTTTTGGGTTTCAGAAAGGTTCTCCTGAATAGCGGCGCGATCGGCTTTCACATGAGCAATCTTGGCATCTGTAGAAATTTTGTAGGCAACGTTCTCTTTGGTTTTAACAATCAACTCGTTGTGCAGTTTGGCCATCACAGAATTTTGACTGGCAATCAGACTCTTGTATGTCAAGTTGGCGGCATCATCGGCACCGGCTGTCGAATTGCTCTTCATGTCTTGGTCGTAAAGCACCTTGACCGCTTTGATGCTTTCAGCCACGGCATCGATCTTGCTTTTATCGCTACCTTCAACCTTACGAGCAATTCCTGGCAGGGAATCGATGGTAGTCTGAATCTCGTTTACGCTTCCACCGCTGCCACCAATCATTGTTTCGAGCACTGAAGACTTTGCCGCGTAAGCTTCTTGAAGACTTTGTGCCAGTCTCAATTTAGCCTTCGAAGATTCGGCAATGTCGGAATACTCATAGACCTTCGACCAACCCAACAGGCTGGTGATGAAAAACGCGATCAAAAACAAAGATAGAACAATGATTGCGATTAGGTATCTTTGGTTTTCCCTTGAAGCCATCGTTACTCCTGGATCCGACTGGGGATGCCGGACGAATTTGAAATTTATGAGCGGTAGATGCCGATCCATTCACCAAAAAAACGGTGACGCATATCGAAAATCGGAACCGTGGATGCACAACATCAGCTTTATCTCGACGGTGGCGATAAAACCAGGCGCCCAGATACCCGAACTGTTAAAGGTGATTCGACTGTTAACTCTAGTTTAAACTGGCGTTTTCCATAGTCAAATCCTGCC
>CAYTPS010000302.1:0-6470 GCA_964439245.1 uncultured Pirellulaceae bacterium
GCTTACGCAAGCGTAAACATGGCACCGGTCAATTCAGCTCTGACGGACCACTAGTTTGCCCGTTGAATCTGCTCTGTAGAATTGGGAAGTCAAACATGAATTTTTTTCTAGTCCGCGCGGTGTCTTTTCTGTTGGTGATGTTGGCTGCATCGATAGCCGCCGCTGAGAAACCGAACATTATCTTTGTTCTGTCTGATGATGCGGGATATGGTGATTTCGGTTTCCACAACAGTTCGGAGATGCGGACGCCGAATCTCGACAGGTTTGCGAAGCAATCGATGCGATTTGAACAAGCCTACGTAACGGCGGCCGTTTGCGGACCTTCACGCGCAGGAATCTTGACCGGAAAGTATCAACAGCGATTTGGTTTTGAGGAGAACAATGTTCCCGGATATATGTCTGCCTCCTGTTTGCCCGATGATGAGATGGGGCTTCCGTTGGACCAGAAGACCATCGCCGACTACATGAAGACATTGGGCTACCGCACGGCGTTGATCGGAAAATGGCACCAAGGCAACGCGGATCGATTTCATCCACTCCACCGTGGCTTCGATGAGTTCTACGGTTTCCGCGGTGGGGCACGCAGCTATTTTGCTTTTGATAAAGGGACAAAAAAGTTTCGTTTGGAGGATCGTATCGAGCGAGCAATGGGAGACTTCGGCGAATCAGACAAATATCTGACAGACGCTTTCGTCGATGAGACAATCTCGTTTGTCGAACGAAACAAGGACAATCCGTTTCCTGTCGTTCAACGCAGTTCACGCGCCGATGCAGGCCGAACAACGGGATATCAAAGAGTTTCCATCTCTTACGGGCAAACGCCAGAAGTTGGCCGCCATGACGTTGTCCATGGATCGCGCTTGCGGACGGTTGCTCGACAGGTTGACGGAACTGAGGTTAGACGAAAACACGATCGTCGTTTTCACCAATGACAACGGCGGCCCCAGCGATAGTAATAGCTCCGATAATTCTCCTTTGAGTGGCACCAAAGCGAATCATCTTGAAGGAGGTATTCGCGTACCCTTTTTGATGCGGTGGCCTGGCGTGACCTCGGAAGGTGCAACCTACAAACATCCGATTAGTACGTTCGATTTGCTTCCAACGTTTTTCAGCGCTGCTGGAGGAGACACTGAATTGCTGGAGGAGATAGACGGCGTAGACCTTAGGCCCTATCTGGTTGGGGATAGCACCGAACGACCACACCAGACGCTTTATTGGAAAAAGGAATCGCGTGCGGCCATTAGAGATGGGGATTTAAAATTATTGCGGTTCCCAGATCGTCCTGCAGAACTCTACGATCTCGCGAGTGACGTTTCGGAGAAAAACAACCTTGCCGAAGCACATCCTGATAAGGTTCGTGAATTGTACCGGAAGCTGTTTGAGTGGGAGTTGACTTTAGATCGGCCTCGATGGCAACTCAAACGACAGTACGAAGGTGCCGCGATAAAACGGATGGACAAGTACCGAAAGTAGTCTTCCATCAAGTGCGTCCGATCAGGCTACTGCCAAATCCATTCGATGGGCATTTCGATGTCTGGATGGAGGCTCTTGTGAACAGGGCATGCCAGTGCGGCGTTCTTCAGCATGTCGGCTTGCGGGTGGTCGGCAGCGATCGGCATTTTGATCTTCAATGACACATTACTGATACGCCTCGGCGGTTTAGCTGACATGGTCTTGTCGACGCCGATCTCAAGTCCAGTCAAATCAATTTCGTTTCGCTCCGCCACGATACCCATGATGGTTGCGATGCAGGACGCCAACGCAGTGGCAACTAAATCTGTCGGCGAGAACGATTCTCCCAATCCATGATTGTCTACCGGTGCGTCGGTGTGAATCGAGGTGTTGGAGGGTTGGTGGACTGCTTGGCAACGAAGCTTGCCTTGATAGGCGACGTCGATGTGTACCATTGAAATGCTCTCTGACGGTGTCGAAGCTGTGGATCGTGCGATCAAAAAATCGCTTGATAATCCGACAGTCTAACACGTTTGCTCAATAAAGTATCGATGGTCGACCGACCAGCAGCGGCAGTGCGCTTACGCGTCTTCTTGAAGCATCCTGCGGAGGAATCTCCAACCGGTCAGGTAGTATTGGTCGCCGAACGGTTTGCTCCAAACGCATCGTGCGCGAACTTTTGATACGATGTCGTCAATGCGATAAATTGCCAAGGTCGCGATCTGTTCGACTTCTACCTCGCGCTCACCGATCAGGGAGATGCCACCGGTGCTGATATCCTTGGAAAATGCGCGGTGACGAGTCAATTCATATTGAAATTGAACTGTGACAGGACAAACAAGCGATTCGCGCGTCGCGGCCCGCTTGTCGTTGTAATCCTCTTTCGCCGTCAGGATGGTTACGAGTTGTTGGATCTCGGGACTGGACACAAATGAATCGACATTGATCATCCGATACTCCTCTGAGGTGGCAGGAAAGAGGTGGCTGAACCCCATCTGTAACTAATGGCGTTCAAGTTTGTGCCTGCTTGGCGATCGCAACAGGCTGAAGGGTCTCCGAAAAAGTACCTTGCGTTTGAGAGGAATCAGTGAAATGCTCCCGGAAAATCTGCAATCTTCAGCTGCCCGAATAATGGATCTTAGGATTGTGCTGACAAATTGACCTTGCAGCGAGCTCTTCACACGCCTAACGTTCGATTGGAAGTACGTATCCGGGGGCATCGAGGGCCGTTTTTCCAACGATTTTTCCAGTGAAAACCTGCAAAACAGCACTTTCCTGCTCAGGACCCCCCAAAATGAACTACCGTCAATTTGCCCAAACAGCGTCTTCTCCTGCGTTTGAATCATTGCTGAAGACAGCCCTCGCGGTGGCAGCATTAGCCACAATAGTAGCGTCTTCGGGATGCCGGAGCAGTTGCCAGTCTTGTGCGTCCAATGGGTACAACGGATATCAAGGCTACAATCCTGCGGGTTACAACTACGGAAGGTCAGCCTCGCGCACCAACGCGGCAGGGGTGCCATCGGTGGCAAGAAATTCTGCAACGATCGCCCCTCCGGCGACGTATTCGTTGAATATTCCCGGCGGCGGAGTTAACCCCTACGCTCAGGGAACACGTGTTGGCCAACTCCCCTCAGGTTTGATCAATACTCGTCAGGCCGCCCCGACTCCCGCCAACCGGTCTGTTGGTGGAGCATCCAGCCCCGCCAATTTCAATCAGCAACAAGGCTGGCGACAAATCAACGGTGGGAGTCTCAACACACAATCCAGCACAGCCAATCCTGCTGCGGCGGGGGATGTCGCCAGGTCGGTCTTGGATCGTTCTGGCAGTCCGGCCAGTGCAACATTGCCGCCGTCAACTTCGGCCCAGCAACACAATCCATTTCAGACAGCATCTGCTTCCAATGCACCTGCACCAGTTAATCGACCGCAATTCAATAACGTCGCGACGACTCGTTCAACCGATTACCGAACAACGTCAGTCGACGAACGACAGGACCCTACACGTTTGCCTGTTACGGATGCTTCGGGGATCAACACACGTGTCGCTCTGGGATTCACTGCACCGAATAATCAACCCTATTACGACCGCCAGCAAGGTGCGCAGTTAGCCGATAACCCATCGCAACCTGTTCCGAGTTTTCAGGGACAATTCGTTCAGCCCGTTAACTCGGCCTACCAGCAGCAGTTCAACAACCCAGTAGGCAGCGTCGGAGGTCAATTCGCGCCACCAATGTCGCAGCCACAATTGGTCCAAAGTGAATCGACTGCTTTTTACGATCCCTTCACCGCGACGGCCAGTGACACACAATATCGCGGAAGCGACTCACGCGCCTACTAAAGATTTGCTGCGACTCTCGGTACTCTTTGTTAATTCAAATATTGGACTAGTGGTCCGTCAGAGCTGAATTGACGGGTGCCATGTTTCCGCTTGCGTAGGCATGCTCACGCAAGCGTAAGTATGGCACCCATCTAACTATTCATTTCAGATTTGAAGGACCGCTATTTATTGATAGAAGGTGAGCGGCGAGGCGCTCACATTTGTCAAACAGCCTCTAGTCTTTCTAATCACCCATGAAGGTCATTGAATGACGCTTACCCAAAGCCTCCGCAGGTTTGCCAGCGGCAATAAGATTGCGCTTTGGCGTTCACAGACGGCTCGTATCGAGCGTTTGGCCCAATCTTTGATGTCGCTTGAAGATCATGAGATTCAGCAGCGCGCGATGGCGCTGCGTTATCAGTCGCAAAGTGGCACGCTTTTGTCGAAACTGATGCATGAGGGATATGCTCTGGTGCGGGAGGCGGCCCGACGTTCGATTGGAATGAGCCACTATCCAGTGCAGCTGCTGGGCGGAATCGCGATGTTCCATGATAGTATCGTCGTGATGCAAACCGGCGAGGGAAAGACACTGACCGCCACACTGCCCCTGTTCTTGCACGCCTTAACGGGAAAAGGAAGTCACCTCGCGACCGCCAACGACTACCTTGCCGCGCGCGACGCCGAAATTATGCGGCCGGTGTTCGGGATGTTAGGAATGTCTGTAGGAGTGGTGACTGGGCGAAGCTCACGCCTTCAGCGGCGGGACGCATATCACTGCGATGTGACCTACACCACCGCCAAAGAGATCGGATTTGATTTCTTGCGCGATCGTTTGATCCGACGCCATCAAAAATTCAGCGGTCAGAACGCGATCGCAGCAATGACGGGCCAGCAGTCAACCGACGCAAATGTTCCCGTTGGACGAGGATTAAATTTTGTGTTGATCGATGAGGCTGACAATGTGCTGATTGATGAGGCACGAACTCCACTGATTGTCAGCAGCGATCCAGATCGAATCGCCCAAGCGAAATTGGCGTTGTATCAATGGGCGTCCGAGATCGTTGATTCATTTGAAGGTGAAGTCGATTTTTCGATTGACCCTGAATCAAAATCAGTTTCCCTGACTGCTGCCGGTCGCAGAAAAGTTCGGACAACGAGTCAACCGAAGGCGCTAAGTCGAACGCCGTTGATTGATATTTACGATCAAGTTGAAATGGCGATCTACGTTGATCAGAATTACTTTGCCGACCGACACTATGTTGTGCGCGACGGCGAGGTTGTGATCGTCGACGAGTTTACCGGTCGCTTGGCTGAGGGCCGCAAATGGCGATCGGGAATTCACCAGGCGATCGAAGCGCGCGAAGGAGTAGAAATTAGCGTCGAAACAGGCGAGGCGGCTAGGATCACGATCCAAGACCTGTTTTTGAAATACAACGCGCTTGCAGGAATGACCGGTACCGTGGCAAATTCAGGCCCGGAATTAAGAAGTATCTACAGCGTCAATGTCGTTGACGTCCCTACGAACAAGCCACCGCAACGCGTGCAGATGCCAACGCTGGTGTTTGGATCGGCGGACAAAAAGTGGCAGGCGATCGCAGACGAAGTGGAACCCATGTTGGCCATCGGTCGTCCAGTTTTGATTGGAACCCGGTCGATCGATAAATCCGAGACGCTTTCTGATATTCTCGCCGGACGCGGTATTGAACATGAGGTGCTCAATGCTCGGCATCTGGATCGTGAGGCCAAAATCGTTTCCAGTGCTGGAGAGCAAGGCAAAGTTACCATCGCGACAAATATGGCCGGTCGGGGAACGGACATCAAGTTGACCGACGAGGCCCGAACGATTGGAGGTCTACATGTGATCTGTAGTGAATTGCATGATTCGGCGCGGATTGACCGGCAGCTGATCGGGCGGTGTGGACGCCAAGGAGATCCCGGATCGTTCCGCCAGTACTTGGCTCTAGAAGATGACCTGTTGCGTAGTGGTTTGGGGCAGCGGCGGGCCGATTCCCTGTTGCGACACGCCGACAGTCCCGCCCAATCTCTGGCCCGTTTTGCTCCGCTGTTCTATTCGGCTCAGGCTACGATCGAACGCAACCATTACCAAGCTCGCAAGCAATTGCTGTGTCATGATCGTGAACGTCAAAAGCTTCAACGCGAGATGGGACAAGATCCGCATCTGGATACCGCAGGAAGTACGTAGGGCTCGTGAGCGAAACGCCGCTAGCCGGTCGCAGTAGCGGCACAAGTCGAAAAAGACGCGAGCAAGCTGAAGGCTTCGGCTGAAGGCGGGGCCCGTCTCGACTACCAGCACTGAATGTCCACTGACCTGATTGAGAGTGGCCGAAACAAAAAGCTCTAGAGAAAAATCCGAAGACAACCTTCTTTCATGGCAGTACTGCTAAGCCTGGCATTCATAATCTTTTTTACACTGCACGAGTGGAATCTTGCTTGGAAACTTAAATTGTTTTCGCTCTGTTTACTTGCCTGCGCTTGACAAACCAACACAACACCATCACAACATAGTCTCCCATCGCAGCCGCGTTTTGATCGCGACATCGACGGTCCTTTTCACGTCTTCTTTCATCTCCCAATTCTAGGTTTTTCCCATGTTCTTCTGGCTCAGCAGTACCAACCCGCGCGCTATCTCAAACTCTGTTGCCCGTAAAACAGCACGATATTATCGCAAAAGACCTACCCC
>CAYTPS010000303.1:0-6455 GCA_964439245.1 uncultured Pirellulaceae bacterium
ACATTAAGGCTTTGGCAGATTCAATGGCAGATCGCTTTTTTAAAGAACGCGACAAAGAACTGTTGGAGAAGCTGAAGAAAGAGATTGCTGCGAGGAATCGCGCGACGCACTGGCCGCGGCCAGCGGGATCGAGGACGTTGCTGTTCTAGATAGCCTTGTCGCCAGCGGTATCGGACCAGACACCATCGCATCAGTATCCCTGATTCCGCTTGTGGCGGTTGCTTGGGCAGATTCAAAAATGGAAGACAAAGAACGAGAAGCCATTCTCAAAGCTGCGACCGAGGCCGGAATTTCGGCTGGTTCGGCAAGTCATGAGATCTTGGAAAAGTGGTTGGACGAGCAACCTGATGACCAACTACTTGCTTCTTGGACAGAATACGTCGGTGCCATGAAGTCAAAGCTAGACGCCGATGCACTCAGCCAACTCAAGACTAGCATCATCTCTCGCGCCCAGACTGTTGCCGAATCGGCTGGAGGATACTTGGGACTTGGCAGCAAGGTATCCTCGGCTGAGGAACGTGTTCTGAAAACACTTGAATCTGCGTTTGCATAGTCGTTTTACAGCGAAGGGGTTTGCGGCAGTCGCAGTTCTCTGCAAGAGAACTTACTCCCGCCGGAAAAAAGACGTTCAAGCTTCGGTTCGAAGTATTTTGTTCATCTTCTTCCCCTTGGCTAACTCATCGACCAATTTGTCCAGATACCGCGTCTTCTGAATAAGAGGATCCTCAATCTCTTCGACGCGGTATCCGCAGATTGTCCCTGTGATCAAATGAGCGTTGCTGTTGATTTTGGCTTTGTCGAAAAATGCATCTAAGGTCACTTCATCTTTGATCAGTGCCTTTAGTTGCCGCGCGTCGAATCCCGTCAGCCATTTGATGACTTGGTGCAACTCTCTCTTCGTTCTGCCCTTAGATTCAATCTTATTGAGATAGCAGGGATACATCGAAGCGAACGTCATCTTGGCAAGACGCTCGGCCGTACCGGCGGGTGGCTTTTTCATGGTGTCTGAGTGGTCAAATTTGCGGCAGAGTGAATCGGTGATCCAGTTTTTCGGTTCCTACGGCTTGAGGTAGGAAAGTAGCCTCTTAGTTTAACGCACTTCAATGATGTCGCGAAACCTCTGTCATGACAGGCTCGCCGTACTATACTGCTTGTTCGTAAAGGGTATCTTCTACGGTGCGTCGGTCAAGAAATGTAAAAGTAGGAAAGAACGCTTGTGATGCCATCGCCCAGCACGCTCTTAATTGTCAATTTAGTTTCCACTTGGTACATGGTTGGGCTGATTTGGATGGTACAGATCGTCCACTACCCGCTGTTCGCAAAAGTTGGTTCTGATCAGTTCGTCGGCTATCAGATAAGCCACCAAACATTGACGACGCTCGCGGTAGGACCGCCGATGCTAATTGAGATCGCCACGGCAATCCTGCTAATTTGGATGCGTCCCTCAGTGGTCCCTGCATGGGCCGTTTACGTAGCCCTTGGATTACTTGCAATCGTTTGGGCATCGACCGCATTCTTACAAGTTCCATGTCACGAGAAATTGACTGACGGATTTGACTCAGCGATTCACTGGCGTCTTGTTGTAACCAACTGGATTCGCACTGTCTGTTGGACCGCCAGAGGAGTATTGATGGCTTGGCTGCTAACGGTCGTTTGCCGTCCTGCAACCTAATAGATCAGACTTGAGTGACGCAAAGAAATTTAAGTCCGCACCTAGAATTCTTTGATTGGTCTTACGCGGCGGTGCGGAACGGAAGGATTCTTGGAAACTCCTCGTTATCGTCGTGTTGTTCTTCTGCGTGCGCCGCTTCGAAATTGACTCGCTCACGAATCTGATAAGGCTGGCGACCGCTGACGGAGTAGTAGATGCGCGAGCAAACTTCTCCGATCAAACCCAAAGAGAAAAATTGCACGCTGAGAATAACGGCGATTACCCCAATCAACAGCAGTGGGTTCCCCGTCATGTCAGTCCCAGAGATTAATTTCATAATCACGGTGGCAAACAACGCAATTCCGCCGCCGGCACCGACATACATTCCAAGCTTACCAAAGAGTTTCATGGGGCTGGCGAAGTAGTCGAGCATGAACTTAACGGTCAACAGATCCAGCACAACGCGCGTCGTGCGGCCAATGCCATATTTGGTCTCGCCGAATTGTCGCGCGCGATGATTGGTGACGACTTCGACGCTACGAGCGCCCAGTTGATGAGCCAGTACGGGAATGAAGCGATGCATCTCCCCATGCAATTCGAGGTCGACGGCAATCTCATGGCGAATGGCCTTGAGTGTGCAACCAAGATCGTGGATAGGAAAACGCGTGGCCCGCGAGATCAACCAATTCGCAACTTTAGAGGGGATTTTCCGACTGACCATGTGGTCCTGTCTGTTTTTCCGCCATCCGTGAACTAGATCAAACCCTTCTTCCAGTTTGTCCAACATCATCGGTATGTCTTTCGGATCATTCTGCAAGTCGCCATCGATGGTGACGATAAAATCACCGGTTGCGTTTTGGATACCGGCAAACATCGCTGCTGTTTGTCCGTAGTTCCGTCGAAACAACACAAGCTTGACGCGGCGATCTTTCTGAGCAAGCTGTTGAAGCTGAGCGACCGTGCCGTCACGGCTCCCGTCATCGACCAAGATCAAGTCGAAGGGACGCGGCTGAGACTCCATCGCTGCAATCAATTCCCGATACAGAAGGAAAATATTTTCTTGTTCGTTGTAGATTGGCACAACGACCGAAACTGATTTTTGCGTTTCAAGCTCTGCCGAGTTCATTGCAATCGTCTTTCGTTATTCTGTTAGATCTATAGATCGAAGTGGAACGTGTGGCACAACAAACGCCAAAGGCGTTGACCCACGGTCTGGCTACCGACTTTGATTTTGGCGGTGCCAGTCCCACCGGGCAGGATTGGATATTTGTCATCAAGTACCATATCCACACTCACGCGATAGGTCGTGCTCGCCGGGACGTCTTTGCCGTCGGCTGAAGTCATGGACAACAATTCGCCTCCGTGTTTACTTGAAATGGCCGGCGGAGTCTCTACCATCTTCACAGGCGACAATGTCTTAATACTTGATTGGAAGGGATTGAGCGGAAACTGATTCAGATGCAATTCGACTGATTGGTGCGGCTGGACGAACTCGATCTCTTTCTGGTCGATGGCCAAGACAGCATCAAACTGGTCTAACCGCGGTACGATTTGCCCGATTAGCGTCTGCGATTCAATCCAGGCCCCCATGTTTTTCCCTTCCAATGGCGTTCCCGTCCATCGGTTGAGTTCTTTGGATGAACTCTTCTGCTCGCGCACACGCGGTGGAGCCAAAAGGTATCCGTCCGCTGGAGCTCTAATTTCCAGCATCTGATGATCAAGCTTTCTTTGCTCCAAATTCCCTGTTGCGGTCGCAACCACCGCTTCGGACTCTTCAAGTCTCGCACCACGCCCTTCGTCTCCGCGGCTGGAGGCGAATTGGATCAGTCCTAAATTCGCTTTGGCCGTCGCTTGGACGGAGGTCAGTTGCACGATCTGTCGGTTGAGATCCACCGATTCCAGCGACACCAGCGTCTGCCCCTTCGCCACGGGTTGATTCGGAGAAACCCAAATATCGACCAGACGTCCGGGGACTTTGGCGTAAACGTTAACTGCGCCGGCAGGTTGAATTTTGAACGGGCAGTAGACGTGGTGCGGAATTGGAAAAAAACAGATCGCCGCAACCGCTACGGCGGCGACGATGCCCGTGACGGCCAAACGCGACTTTTTCACGGCTGATGTCCTTCCCGGAATAGAGAAAAATTTGATTAACTGAACGATTGGCATCCCAATTAGGCCCCAGATCGCCATCATGGCAATCATCTGCCCAAAAATCTTAAACCCATAGGGCTCAAAGATCGCATACACAAACCAAAAAATTGAAAACGTAATCAGCCACCGATAGGCAGCGGCGGCAATGCTATAAAGCCCGAACATCCATTGATGCCGCTGTGGCAAAAACGGGTCCTCGACCGTTTCGAGACCAAGGCACAGGCTGCCGAAGAAATTCTGCAGAACTTTGGTTGACTTAGACCGCAGGTTGGGAATCTCCAGCAAGTCCGAAAGTACGTAGTAACCATCGTATCTGAGCAACGGATTAGCGTTGAACAAAAGGGTGCTGACCGAGCAAACGAAAATCACATTCAGCGCGATCTGATTGACAATGCCAGGATGGCTGAACCACCAAACAAACACGGCGATGGCCGCCAGAATCAATTCAACATACATTCCGGCAGCAGCAATAAACGCACGTTGCCACTTGCTTTTGAGCATCCACGAATCGCTTACGTTCATGTAGAGACATGGCGTAAACACCAGCAGCATTGCGCCCATCTCGTGGCACTGGCCGCCGTATTTTTTGCACACCAAACCGTGCCCCATTTCGTGAATCACTTTGGTCACTCCCAACACGACGGCCAGCGCCAACCAGTTACTGGAAGCAAAGAACTGGTCCATCGAGGGAAGTTTCGCCAGAAACATGTCGAACTGTGCAAACAGTAACGCTCCGGCCGCGATCCATAGCGCCACCACGATCAGAAACACAGGCAGCGAAAAAAAGTGCTTCGTCACAGGATTGAGAAAATTCAACAGCCCGTCGGGATCAAATCCTTTGAATCGGATCGCCAAGATATTAGTCAGCGACTGCCGAAATATGGCCGACTTACGTTCTTGCGAGCGTTTTAGTAGAGCGTTTCCCTGATCGGTGGCATCGGAGACCAAAAGAGAACTGCGATACAACATTCCGATCAGTTGATGCAGTTCACGCATCGAGATCTTTTGCGGCGCGAATTGGTATTCGAAATTCTGCCGGATCTCGTCAGGACAGATCTTTCCGTCCATCATCATCAGCAGGCGGTATTCCTCTTCCTCGAATCGATAGTACTTGAGCGTAATTGGGTCCTTCACGACCCAGTAGGAGCGTCCCTGCCAACTCCGCGGCGCCGAAGTCAAATCCGCGCGCACCCGCAGTGGCAGCGGTCGGCTGGCGCTCGAGGCCATCAATGATTGCGGGGGGGCTTGGGACAAGGACGCTACCATAAAAGTTAAGTGAAACTTCTGGCAACATTACAGGAATCGCCCATCCGCACCAACGCAGGCGAGTGCTAGCGTCTTGGCAATTCATCCCATGGAATTGGGTGCGGGAGTCTTTGGCTTTAGGGGCTCCACATCCTTCCTGGTCTGCCTAGTATTTCATTTCGATGTACTCAGCGAGACGTGCACGGGAACATACTTGGCGTTGAGACCTGCCTTATCGCTTGTCTTTGTGCAACTGATGCTCATGCTTCACATCAGGCGTTCTAGTAATTCATGGGTACCATGAACCACGCGTCGGGTGAGCATGTAAAAAGAAGAGGTTTTCGCTTGAATGTGACGTGGCGATCGAAAATCTGCCTGAGCATCGTCGAGCTTCGCGTGACCATGGCCCCCGGCAACCGGTGCCCTTTGTTTTGACCGAGTCTAATTACTGGATTAGCTCCAAACGTTGCGTGGCCGTGGCACCCATGCGAAAAACCATTGAATTTAAGCTGCTTTCGGCCGCCTCGAGGCTATGTCGGCGCAAAAAAATGAAGGGTTCCAGCTCGCCGCAACTGGAACCCTTCGAAAATTGGCTGGCCGAGCAGAAAAATACATTCCTGTTCGGAGACCCACAGCCAATAGGCTTATCGGCCAGTAATCTGCCATTCTCAACGAAAAGTGGCCATATCCAGACAATCAAATTTTTTCCGACTTTTGCGGGCTGGATATCAAGATTCAGTCGCCCTAATCGTCACAAATTATTCAACGCTTGCTCGATTTTCTCTCAAGTGTGAAGGCCTCAATCGTGAAGGCCTCAATCGAACGCCTACCCAATGTATCACTATCTGCATGGACTACAGTCGCGGCAACGCAAATTACCCATGGTCGGAAGCCGAGGGCTTTTCATTTCCGGCGATTTGAAGATGATGTAGGGTAATCAAACCACCTTTACCTTCGTTGGTTCAAAACACTCCAAGCATTCAACGACATAACCATGGCTGAAGAAAAAATTGCAAAACTAGCACTTGAAGACGGGACAGTCTTCGAGGGAATTTCCTTGGGAAGCACCGGAACTACCGCGGGCGAAGTTGTTTTCAACACTTCGATGACCGGGTACCAGGAAATTCTCACTGACCCAAGCTATCGAGGTCAGATAGTCACGATGACCTATCCGGAAATCGGTAACTACGGAGTCAATCAGGAAGACGTAGAAAGCTTCAAACCACACCTCGCTGGATTCATCGTTCGCAATCTGAGCGATACCGCTAGTAACTGGCGGTCCACCTCGTCTCTCCAAGATTACTTGGTGAACAATGGTGTTGTTGGCATCAAAGGCATCGACACACGTGCACTGGTCAAGCGCATCCGCAGCGTCTCGCATGTATTTAATCAACCGATCGCGAGGGAT
>CAYTPS010000304.1:0-263 GCA_964439245.1 uncultured Pirellulaceae bacterium
GTTTAAGAATGCCTGAATAGGTATATCCAAAGGCATCGGTTTGGCCGCCAAGTCTAGGCATCCAGTCAGTGAACCCTAAGTTAGGCCACGCCCCAATGTATCCTGGCGTCTCTCGAAACGTTTCCAGCAGCGCCAAAAAAGACTTGGGCTTAAGATCGACTGACGGGTCAAGAAAATCTTGGACCGCGGCAAAAACATGGTGCGATAACCCGCCTGTTTTTTCGCTGCCGCGAATGCTCCCCTCAAACCGAACAATATCATCC
>CAYTPS010000304.1:273-3351 GCA_964439245.1 uncultured Pirellulaceae bacterium
ATATCATCCCTGATTGCCCCAACCTCAGTATCCAGCGGATCTCCCAAACGGCTGAACAACCAGTTGTATTTATCTTCTCCGAAAGGAAGAATCCGAGCATCGAAAACCACCCGCTCGATCTCGTCCTCTTGCTGGTAACGCTTAACCGCGACCACCATCGGATCAAGCGACCGGATATTGCCAGAGAAAAAATCTGCGCGTTGAGCAAACCACTCTTGCTCAACCGCCGTCACGTGCGCGACTTCCATATCCGCGATTGGAGTAAAAAATCCACGTCTGCCACGAACCGAGCACCGCTTAGCTTCCCCGCTATTGGAGAACTGACTACCATCGGGGTGCCTCCCAAAACCATTTGGCAGGTAGCCACCATCAACCAGATCCTTGACATTGCTGAAGGCATATGACTCACTAGCAGCGGTAAGTTGCGCCAGTTCTAGCAACACCATGTCAGTCACGACTTGGTTACGACGACGAAGTTCAATTTGAAACTCGGGCTTAAGCAACTGTTGAATGAAGGCCGTGGGCAAATACACAAACAGAGTGTCATCCCGATCAAGTGGCAGCTTATACCTTGCAAATTTAAATTCGTCAGACTCCCCAAGACTTTCTATCCCGCGCGATGATTCAAGAAACCGACGCGCAAGAGTGCGTGAGGTCGTCATCAAATGATTGTCTCCCGACTCTGCGTAAAACGAACGGTATCGATTGTCTGGCGATGCTAGTAGTTCAACCTCCTTACCATCCAGTGTTTCCGTGGTGATCGTGACGCCATCCTCGGAATGAGCTTTGGCGAACGCCTTTCGTTTCGCTCTCAAATTCGACGACAACATCATGGAATCGCTGGAATGCAGCAAGACTCCAATGGCAGCCCCATTATCAAAATAGGTATCCATTCCGATGACGCCAACATCCTTGACCAACCGACCGCCGAAGAGCTTGTCAAATTCACTCGACTGAATGGCAAGTTGATTAAGAAACTTAGACTGAATGCGCGATTTATAGCCACGCAACTGAATCATTCTCCCCAGATCCCCGCCGAACTCTTCGGTCAACCGTTGCAACCAAAGTTGATTTTCCCATTTGCCGAAACGCAAATAGAAACATTCACGCGGCACACTTTGCGCCATCGCCTCAACATCGATGTCGGCTGGCAAATCTTTCACTGTCAGCGGTGTCCACTGAATCTCATCTGGCACTTCAAGCGTAGCGACAGCAGGATCGATCTGACCGGACATCACTGAGTTAATCCCGTCGATACGCAATGATTCGACATCAAACAACAACTCAAACACCTGCGTCCATGAATCTCGACGACGAGAGCGACTGGCACCCGTATCGAGCCCTAGTCGACGGCCAACTAGCGCCGACAAATAGGTCTCCACCATCAACGGGTAGTCGCCGTCGTTGACGCGCTCCGAGCTAGTGGCGACAAAAGATTGCCACCAGTTTTTGACAAATCGTTGATACTGCCGCGGCTGGTCGAAGGTCACTGGAATATGAAGTGTTTCCACATCACTGCCATGAACCGATATCGTGAGAGGGTCGTCACCGGTGAACAAGAACCAGAAAGTCTTCGAATCGCGTGTGTCATCGCGGCGAACGCGGATGAAGTTGGCCAAAAACTTCCTCAGCGGCGTATTCGAGATCACAGGAAAACTTACGCGCTGGTTAGCTTCGGTCAGCAGTACCGCTCCAGTGCGCGCGATCACCTCTTCAGCATCGGCCAACCGATAGGTTATCTTTCCGATACCGTAGGGACGACCGGCGTGCGCCTCAGCAGACAAGATGATCGGACGATTGGAAAGACCAGCCAGACCGGCAGGTACTTGCTCGACTGCCGGTGCCGCCCTCGTCGGTTTAACGGCCTTCGGTTCAGCAGGCGTTGGCGTGTCGCCGAACGCCTTTGGCGACGAAAATGCAAACAGACCGCATCCCAACATCATCGCCCAAAGACAATAAATGGCGGCCAGCGCCGCATCTCTACACCGCGTCAACGACGGGTTCAGAGACGTCTTCGAGTTTAACAAACACGGTCCATTGATCGATGTTAAGATTTTCATCGTAGGTGTTGCCCGGGTCCTCTTCTGCATTGACGACCACTTCCTCGCCATCGACGGGGAAAAATATATAGTCACATCCGTCAGTATCAATTTTCGCAAGCGGCCCTAGTATTGGATGCAACATTTCGACGACTTTGGCAAAACGTACTTGACAGTTAGTCGTCGAATCCAGCTGGTTGAAAAAAATGAAATCTGGCGTCGGCCCATCAACGGCTACCTCATCTGGTGGCGTCTGAAAAAACCACACCTTCTGGCGCTCACCTAAGGCTAGGGTTTGGTCCAATTCATACCATCCGGGAATCCATGTTGCGGTTTGATAATAAGCCATCGATAAATTGTCACCTGATTACGTGTAAGGAATGCCAGCGGTCACAAGAATATTTAGTGATGGTGAGGCGCGTGCGGAGGCACCTTTCCCGAGTACTTCTTGCCGTCGATCTCAAACGTAAACACTACACCCAGGTTCATCGCGTTGGCCAAAGCTTGCTCGTCCAACATAAACACACCAGTCTTTCCTTCGTCGTCGGCGTCTTCAGGAACCAACTCAAACGGCTCCCTTGATTTCCCAGTTTCCGGCGTAACGGTTACCGTACCGTTGACGGCGACGGTTTTCTTGTTCGAGTCCAACACGTAGATGCGAATTACATTGTTGCCTTTGTAGTGACGCCATTCGGCCATGTAGTCTGTGGGCGTCAATCGAACAATGTGCCCCTTGTTTGGTCCCATCTCCTCTACATGAACCTCATGAGCACCTTCGTCGTGTCCGTGGTCATCGTGACTGTGCCCATGATCATCGTGACTATGTCCGTGATCATCGTGACTATGCCCATGATCATCGTGGGATTGTGTATCTGCCTTACCGTTGGAGGTGGTTGCAGACGGCGAATCGCAACCGATGGCGAAAACACAAGCTAAAGCACATGAAAGAAGGATTAAGGACGAGTTTCGCATGGGTTTTCCTATTCGGGTCTTCGTAAAGTTCTAGTAGCAACCTTGGCGGGCCGACATAACGCTACCT
>CAYTPS010000304.1:3361-6418 GCA_964439245.1 uncultured Pirellulaceae bacterium
CAATGCAATACGGCCAGACCGGCCTGCTGGCACCACGAGCCCAAAGTCGTGGCGGTCCGGCCCTCTGTTCATTGGCCGTTTGGACTTTTCTGCACCGCGATCCGCCAACTGACCCGCGGCCGGCTCGCATTAATCTTCGGCCCGTTGCTCTCCCATGACGCCCCAAGACCGCCCATCTGCCTTCCTCAACCGGCACGACCCTCACAGCTGGCGTGTCTATCTAACCGGAAAGCATTATCTGAGGCGAAGTTTCAATTTTACCCCGTCATCTTTTCCCAGCGCTGTATTTTTTCAACGTCATCAGTGATCGTTCACTAATTTCAACGCTAACCGGTTTCCCCTGACCTCGAAAGACTCCCATGGCTAAAGCAACTCAAACAAAATCTGCGAAGAAAACTTCCACCAAAAAGGCCTCAGCCAAAGCCAAAACGACCAAAAAGAAAACGGCGAAAAGTGCTTCAAAAAAGAAGCCTTCAAAACAAGAGCTTGAATTGATGAATGAAACGGGTCGTCGCAAAGTCGACGTCGCCCCGCCGGTTGAGCGTCGCAAGCGTCGACGACAAATTGACCCAACCACCTGCGAGCGTGAATACACCGACGCAGAAGTTCAATTCATGCACGCAATGGACGAATACAAAAGAGCCAGCGGACGCATGTTCCCTACTTGCAGCGAGATCTTGGAGGTCCTCAAGAGACTCGGATATCGCCAGATTGAATCGCCTGAAGAGCTAATGTACGCCCCAAACAAAGCAAGTGAAGAGAAATCTGAAGAAGAGCAGTGGAACGAAAACTTAGACGAAGATCGATAGTCCACCATTGGACAACCAAGACACATGATGTCATCGGACACCAATGAGACGCAGTTGGCATCCCTAGCGTAAGTTAGCCCCACTAGATTTGACTCTCCCACCTAATGCTGGGCTTGCCAGTTCTTTTTGAAAAAAGCCGGCGTAGTATGCTCCCCTAGCTTCGCCAGTTCGCTCGGAGAAGTTTAACGACCTCCCCGAACGCAAAAGCAGGACCTCGGATTCTACCCGGGTCCTGCTTTTTTTGTGACATATCCAGTTGAGCCTAGTCGTTGACGTGCGTTTCAAGGAACCGAGCAAGTCGGTGGAAATCACTTTTGGTGTCGATATAGCGAACAACGGTAACCAACGTTTCAGGGTCAACCAAATTCTCGAACGGTTCGTAGTGCAAATCCAACTGCCCCGTCATGCTGACCATCACACCATTGTGGTTTTGCTCGGCAAGCGCTCGAAATGCCCCAACGCCCAATTGACTACCCAGCATCGCATCAAACGCGTGCGGTTTGGCACAACGTGCCTCGTAGCCTAACTGCAAGCCCTTCACCAATCGAACTCGACCCGTTTTTTCGTTGTAACCTTTCTCGACAGCTTTGGAGAGGATCGAGAACAAGCTAACCTTCGAAATGTTGATATGGCCGTGATCATCCCGCTCGACGCCTTCAACAAAACTAAATGGCAGAAACTCAGCCAAACCTTCAGCAACGACAATCGTACCGTACTCTTTACCCTCCGCCTCGCGTGCGAGCATCGTTTTGACGATCCGGTCGATGACTCGATCCATATCCATACATTGACGTGTTTGCGTATTCCCCTCGGCGTCAGTGTAGCTCTCCTCGACCAAGTATCCCGCCATCACGTCTTCAACGCTGATCACCAAAGAGGCTTCTCCAGCAATCGCGGCTCCGTAGGACAACCATCCTGCACTGCGCCCCATTGTTTCGGTCAAGAAATATGACCGGGTGGCTTCGGCGTCGTGGATCAGCGTCCGCAACTCGGTTGCGATAAAATCAACGGCGGTGAAGAAACCGAAAGTGAAATCGATTCCGTGATAGTCGTTGTCGATGGTCTTGGGCAAGTGCACCACGGGCAAAACTTTGCCGTCGTTGTGCTTCTCTTGATATAGCTTGAATTTATTAGCGGTCTTCAACGTGTCGTCGCCACCAATCGAAATCAAAGCGTCAACATCGATCGACTTGAGACCGGCAACAACCCGCGCCATCGGTGCGATTTTTTCTTGATCGTCCAGATCGGCTGGCGAGGCGATAAATTTCCCGGGGTTGCTACGGGCCGTTCCGATCATGATTCCCTGAGCATTACGTGTGCGGCCAAGGACTTTGTGCGTCAACTTGATGTAGTCTTTGCCCTCTTCGAGCGCTACCGAACCATCGAATTCGGACAGCGCGGAATAACCGTGCTTGATTCCAACAACTTCAACGCCCGCTCGCAAAAACGAGGCAGCGGCAGCCGAGATGACCGCGTTAGCGGCAGGTGCGGGGCCACCGGCAAAAAGAATCGCGATACGTTTAAATGTGTGGTCTGGTCTTGCAGGGGGGGAGAGCGTATTTGCCACGTGAATGCCTCAATGTTTTGTGCGAGTGGTTCTCAAACGATTTAAAGATCGTTTCCGAGGCTGGATTTTATTGGAAGCCGACAAAAATTGAACGGCCTAAATCGCTTTTGTAAAAAAACCCCTTTTGAATTGCTCATTCCAGCATTAGGCCGCACTTGGGGGAAGTTTGCTTCACGTTGTGAGTTCAATCGTGGTTTTCGGTTTTCACCTTCTAGGTTTCAATACTCAGTACTTCAAAAAGGAATCGGTAGCCACTTTGATCCGCAGCACCTTCTGCAGCAGCAACCGCTTACTAAGCGATGGTCAGTCCCCTTTTGTCCCTTTGTCGCGTTTTTTGCAAATGCCGTTCGAGACGTCTATGATGGCTGGTATGAACACCACTTCCGAACGCCTGCAGTCCGCAGTTTTCGATCCAACAACAAGCCCGCAGGTACGCAAGTTCTTGTACTACCTGATTGTGGGGCAAGGCGGATCCTCGAGAGATCCACATGCCGCACCTTCAAGCCCACCCGCCATTGCTGTTGGATTCCTAAAGAAATTGCTCGACAATCAGTTGGGGCCTGAAGATGAGCGAATCCAAGTGCTGGACTCGGAAATAACAATCGCCTCAACGGGAACGGCTAAAGGCATGGGAATGGGAACCGGTGAAGGGATTGTCCGTTTCGGTGCCAGCGGTAGGGT
>CAYTPS010000305.1:0-4502 GCA_964439245.1 uncultured Pirellulaceae bacterium
GATCCGCCAAAACCGCATGGGCAATGCCTCATACACAGAGTTTCGGATACTCCCCAGATAGAGCCAATATTCTTATGCCCGATGGTGCTCTTCGGAACTTAAGCGCTCCAATCCGGATTCTCACGCTCAAACAGCTCCATCACTCGCGGATCAAACGGATGGACAATCTTTAAGAGCTCATCACGGCGATACTCTAATGAGCCACCATCTCCATAGACAGGCCGCGTCGTCTTGTGCCCCATAAGGAGGCATCGCAAACCGTAGTCGATGTTGGCTTCTTGCATCCGTTTCTCGAATGCATGGCGAAGCGAATAAACCTTATGGTTGGGCGTCTCGAGCAAGCCTCTATTACGCAAATTCTTCATCATGTTCGCGGAAACAAGTTCGTTCCGATCATAGTAATGTGAGAACGCTCTTGGTGCTGCGCGTTTCGCCGCCTCCAGTGAAATTCCAACAAGAGGAATGTCACGTTCAGACGTATCGGTTTTGACTTCCCGGTCCGTCCGCGCCCGAATGGCGATAAAGGGGACCGTGCCATTCATGTGGAAGTCCTCGATCCGCAAATTGATGATCTCGCTCGGTCGGCATCCCGTTTCGATCAGCATGAGAAGGATCAACTGTAGTTCAGGATTCCATCGGCGTGTCGCGCCTGGTGCCAGGATCTTCTTGCAAACCCAGTCGGACGAGAATGGCGGCACTTCGGTTCGCGCTTTGGCTTTGAAGTGCATATTGCGGAACGGATTAGGCCGTTCTTCTTCCCGGATATGCTTGAAGTAATCTGTGTAGAGCGAGCGGATATTGCCGATATGCCGGTTCGCTGTGTTCGGCGCCATAGGCTTGGTCTTGCTATCCTTCGGTTTGACCTGCTTGGCCCAGTGTTTTTGATACTTCAGCGCCAGCTCTCGGGTGATGTCTTCGAGTGCAACATCCCCTGCAGAATCGATGAAGTACTGGATTGAGGTGCGCTTGGTCTTTTCCCATGACGCTCTCTGGTTCGGTGATTTGTAGAGCTGAGCATTGTAAGCAATCTCTGCGAGGTAAATCTCGAAGGCTTCTGCTACAGTTATCGTTGGTTTGGTTGCACCGCCAAGCAAGGCTTCTGCATCGCGTTCCTTCGGTATCTCAGCGGGTCCGGCCTGTATCTGCACAGCCTGCAATCTCGCGAGTGTCTCTTCGATTGGCGCTTCAGTCGCCAGATGATCGATCGGCTGATAAATGAAACCGCTTGCCAGCGCCTTCACCGTCGCCATCTTGTATCGGCGACGCACAGCTTCGGACACTTCGCGATTGGTCGAAGGCCCGGCGTCATCGGATATTTGCAGAGATGCCCAATAGTGATCGTCGGCCTCCGCCAGGAGATCACGTTTGTAACGCGCTTGCTCGATCGATGTTGTGCCAAGTGATTCCTTGATACGTTTACGCGTATCGAGGTGTGCGAACTTTCTCGGCACCCGGCGATTATACCACCAGACCCGGCCTCTTTGTTCGAGGTATGAATTATCTTCGACGCGTTTCATGACGCCGACCATTGGTCCACAATTTGGTCCCAATTTGGTCCACAATTTCCGGCCATTTTAGACAAGGAAATCCAACCGAAACCGATAATTCCCTTTGATTTCAATGATATAGGGGGAGTCCATTTCGGTCGAAATGGCGCGAGTGACGGGAGCCGAAATCAGATATATAATATAATAAAAACAATGACTTATAATATTATTGCTTTCAATTCTACCCCAGTTTTTACCCCATTTTTTACCCCACTTTGGTCGTGACGTTTACAGTATTTACTAGAATGCTCCGGACATTACATAAATAAGCGGACAGGATATGGTTTTGCTTCCAACTTAGGCATGCGCTTGATTACTTGGGCAAGTACGTCGGCATATTCCAGCGTCACAGGCAACCGAGTATATGGACCATCGTTATTCCAATTCATTTTTGTCAGTGCCAAAGCTTCTTCACAGACATCGAAAAAGTCGCCCCTACCTGCAAAACGTGTCACCAATAGCGGTGATGGAATACCTTTTCCTTCCTTATAGAAATATCCCCGGTTTCCGGCCAATTCTGGGATGTTGCCTTGAGTCCATAGTAACGCTTCATGATCCCCGATCGGCATAACCTGCCCGCGATGAGACGGATGTCGTTCGGCTGTTCGCGGTTGATTAAACAACATTCCTTGCCAGCCATGACTCTCTTGAACTTGAAGCAGTTCGACATCAGGCACATTTTTGAAAGCCGCCAGACAGCCATCAATTTCGGGTTTCCTGAACTCGGTATTTTTGAAGACAACGACACGTTGGGGCAAATCGCCAGCATGGCAGGATTGATAAATCGAAAGGCTCCGCGCCATCACCTTCAGCATTTGTTCCTTGTGCATGTAAGGATTACGCCGAAACACCGAAACGTCTTCCGCCTCATAGGCAATAAAATCCAAGCCAGCGCCATCTGAGTCGAAAACCTGTGCACAGCAGATTGCAAAGCGGTTTGGCGCTTCGTCACCGGACCGCAGAGCGTAGTCAATGCCTATGTAAGCTGTCTTGGGCCTAGTATTTGCCAGTGCCCATGGAACACCACCGGCTTTCGTATAGGTCGCGATAGCCAAACGCCACATGACACTACAACGGCATCTGTAGTCGAGCGCTCTGTCGTCTCTCACAATCTGCAATGGCATACCGGCTGATGCTGAATACGCCTTCAAATGGTCGTGCAGATCAAAATCATCTTCAGGGGTTCCCTCAAATCCGCGTTCCCACTTTGCGGAGACACCCATAAAGACGACGTCAAAATCATGACGTTGGGACCGGAGGCTCGACAGTGCTCCAGTTAGCGCCTCAGCAAGCACGCGATGTGGCGTATCAGACTCCGCAACACGATTATCAAGATCATCAGGCAAAGTAATCGATGCTTCATCCGGTGCGTTTACAATTGAGATTTCAAAGACGCGATCAAAACCGGGATATTCCGGCAAATAGTTTTTTCGCTCTTTGGGTTCATGGCGACTGTTTAGTTCTCCGACCAGACGCTTCAAACGTCCGAGCATCGTAGCTTGCCCGATAAAAGCAATCCGTATTGGGTTTGAGACACTCGCAAGACGCAATTTCCCAAACGGACCGTGGTTCAGCAAACCGTGAAGCGGATGGATCTCAAACGAGTCGGGATCAGTGCTTCCAAACTTGAGTAACGGCTCGCGTAATCTTTTGTGGCGCGGTAGATTGAACGGCTTGGTGGTCTTGCTCATGATTGCACCCCGCTAAATCCGGTAACCGGCAAAATTTCAAATCGTGCGCCTATTCCCGTTCCACCTTCGATCCCAAGCGTTACCGGATCGCGGGTCGTCCCGAATATCGCCTGAATCAACCCTTCTAGTATTGCGTTTCTCTGCTGATTATAGCGTCGCACACGGCGTTCGCGTTGCAGCTCTTTTGCCTGAGCCTTAGCGTCGTCGGATGTTTTATCATCAAAATCAACAAGCACGACGGGGCTCAATAATAGCCAAAGGCCGCTCATTCGATAGTCAAGTCTGAGCTGGCACGCTTCAGTCCATGGCACGCCACCGCTGGTGGTGCCGCTCAACCTTTGGGCTGCCGCCTGCAACGCTTTCATTTCAAATTTTGGCTGCCCGCGATCAGCACGAAAAAAATAACGGTGTCTCGCACGGTGCAACTCAAATCCGGAATGGACTGACAAAGCTCTAAGGAGCGCGTCTCTAAGCAAAGATCGCTCTCCAGACTCAAACGCCAAGCGTTCCTCTATGATGCTATGTGTATCCAGCGACCGAAGGTCGTTGTCGCCAAAAACTCGCCTGATTTCACCATCGTCACCAAACGCCACAACTCCCTTTTTGATTCTGGACGCAATCAAGGAGGACTCTTTTCCCTCCATGAGTTCTCTGATTTCTTTTGCACCGCCAATTTCGCAATCGACCAGACGCACTGTCTTTGGAAAATCAGTGATGGGCAATGCATTCGTGCGGACAAATGGCACCGATGCCGACATGTTGGTCAGATCGATCTTTCTAGGAGCAATTTTGGCCTTATCATCAAGTTTGATTGTCAGGTCTTCAGTCTCCGGCAGATAGCGGACTATGTCGGAAAACAGTTCGTCAAAACTTTCTGTTTTCACGAAACAAGCATCGACACCCGCATTCTTTGCCTCAGTGATTAAGTCTATCAGGCCCTGATATAGATGATCCGTCTCGCGCACGAACCAGAACAGGCCATTTGGAAATCCTTTTCCGTCGTTGATAGCTTCGCGCAAAACAGACATGATTGAAGCGTCACGTCCGCTATACCCGGAGACGGCCAAGCCCTGATTTCGGCACGTATCTAGTAGGATGTCACGCATCCGCGCGTCCTGGGTTGCCAACTCATCATTCGTATTTTTCAGTGTCTCAGACTGAAAGTCGCCATGGAGCTTGGCGTAGAGCGGCCAACTTTGTTGTGCGTATGCTGTCGAAATCCGCTCCGGTTCGCCCAGCGCGCCGACAGTTAACTCTGTTGTGG
>CAYTPS010000305.1:4512-6397 GCA_964439245.1 uncultured Pirellulaceae bacterium
TTGTGGTTCCCCAAACTTGTGCGACTGCGTCTTCGACAACGCGATCGAAATTGGTTGTCCAGATGATCCGCGTCCGGTCACGTTTCATCAGATGAGCAAGCGCCATGTGACCGTAGCTCGGCTTAGCTCCTTTAATCATCCCGTCGATGTAGCGGCGGCGGTCCTGCGCTTCTGGATAAGTCGCTTCGAAATACTCGGCATACTCTGTTTCAGCCCAAAGTGCGGGAAACTTACCACTGTCATCACAGAATTTTTGGAGAACTTCCTGCGTGCGGGGATCACTGAGGTTTGAAACAGCGCTGGCGGGGATCTGTTTTGCAGAACGATACAAGCGCGACTTGAAGTCCCAAATCATATCTCCAGCGGTTTTTATGTTCGATGCTCTCGAAGCACCCGCCCCAAGCAACCACATCACACCCTCGGCGCGTTGCTCGAATTTACGGAGAAATGTGGGAAGGTCTTGGATTAAATCCGCCGACAATTCGCGTGTTTCTGTTCCAGCCATGCAGCTTCCTATTCATCATATCCAACTGTACTTGAGAGATAGGGTGATCGCCGCGTAGTTAGACCCTTGTTGTCCTTTAACTTTTTCTACGATTCGCATTGGCGAATCAATCGTCAAGTTGTCGGAGCTGAGCATGATTTATGACGCTAACACAAGCCGCACCTGTTTCATTGTCATAAACATGCGAGACGGGTTGCTCGTGAATGATTGGAACCCGAAGCCTGCGTACCATTCAATGCGGCGGTGATAGGCGTCCTCATCGCCATCGGACATGACATCCAGGACGATTGCAAAGCAGCCGGCTTTTTGGGCTATGGCTTCGGCCTTGGCGAAGACATGGTGCATCAGAATTGAACCCAAGCCTTGGCCTTGGGCATCTTTGCTCACGGCGACTTGGCCGAGAAACAGGATTGGCAACTCGCCGTGGTCCGGCGCACCGCGAGGACGCTTTGCCAACTCACCCACATCCATCATGCCGAGGTTGATCGCGTGATAGCCAAGTATATCGGTGCTGCCATCTTCCACCGCCACATAGACGCGGGTCATGTCGTCTTTTTGTTGTTTCTTGGCGTTCAGCTTGAGGAAATTATCAAGGCGCTCCACGCCACAAGAAAATCCGGCCCGATTGTGTCGGGCCGGATCAAAGTGCTCAATGCGCAAATCGACGGGTTTAGTCGGCATGCACCACGCGGTCCTTATAGGCTTTTGCGGCGGCGATTGCGCGCGGCGTCGCCTTTGGCGGAACATCCAGCGCGGCGGCAAATTGAGCCGCGTCTTCGGGAGTCAGCACGTGACGCGACCGGGCTTCCAGAACACGTTCCGCTTCCTTGGCAATTGCTGCCCGCAGGAAAACCGATTTATCGACCGCCAATGAGGTGGCGGCTTGCTCAATCAGATCGAACAGCCCGTCACCATGACGGATCTGGGTTGTGCGAGACTGTTTTTCATCGTCCAGTGGACTGGCTTGAAAATCCAACATATCGGACTCCTTTCTCGACTGCCTATGTAGTGCAAATTGCATTACATGTCAAGATTTGTACTTATAAGGCGTTGCGAGCAGCGATGCACTTACACTAAGCGGCGTCCCTTTTCGGGCGCGACCAAACAAGATCAGCCTTTCCATCCTTGTCGAAAAGCGCAGCATTTACCGGCCCGGCAAAGCTAGGATCGTCCAGCAGCACCCGCAAATAGGGTTTCGAGGACTCTTTCGCTTCCTCGCGCCACGCAACGCCCAGGTCGCATTGTCCGGTTTTGACGAAGAAGTCTGGACTTTCGTCACTCTTCTTACGATCATTGGCAATGAAGCGCACTTTACGTGCCATTGCGAGGGTTGAGATTGTGCCCTCATATCCGTCTTTGACGGGTCTAAATTGTCCGATG
>CAYTPS010000306.1:0-2606 GCA_964439245.1 uncultured Pirellulaceae bacterium
GTACATTGGTCGATTTCACGGCCTCGATTCATGAGCGTGATGAGGAAAAGAAATCGAAGGCGACGGAATTGGAAAGCCGCTTTAACATGCCGGCGGTCTGGTCTCTTGGGCTCCCCAACAACACGCCTTATCACTACTGCAACGTTGATCGGTTGGCCGTTGGCGTAACGAAAAGACTCCCGTTTTCGATCGATTGCATACCGCTAAGGGCACCACTGGTCCGAAATGGATCCGCTAAAGTAAAGGTTGTTATCCGTCGCGATGAAGGGTTTAAGGAAGTTATTCGTTTGCAATTTCCTTATCGCCCGCCGGGACTTGGCACGAATCACCAGCTTCAAGTTGGCCCTGATAAAACGGAGGTTGAGTATCCGGTTAATGCGAATAAAAGCGCGGCCCTGGGCAATTGGCCGTTTTACGTTATTGCAAATTCGAATGTGGAAGGGCTTGCCTGGACATCGTCACAGTTGTGCGAATTGGAGATCGCAGAACCGTTTGTGACAGCTGCAGCAGATCGAGTCGTTGGTGGCCGCGCCCAAACGCTAAGTGTGAAAATTGGATTGGAACAATTGGTCGAGTTTGAAGGCGTTGCAAAAGCGCACCTGCGTAGCCTGCCGCCACACACCCAAGTCAACGGTCCTTTGGAGTTCGACAGCAAGACTGAATCGTTGACATTTGAGATTACCACCAGTGACAAGACGCCGTACGGCAAACACAAGGGGCTGTTTTTGGAAGTGGAGATTCCTTGTGGCGAAGGAGTTTCCACCGCACGCGCAGGTCAAGTGGTGCTGCAAATCAACCGCCCTTCGAAAAAGGCGGATCTCAAGCCGGCGCCACCGCAAACATCTGCCCAAGCAAAGAAAAAACTAGCAGTTGCTGCACAGAAATCTTCGCCTAAATCGGAGGTGAAGTAATGGCCACAGCTTCCATCTATCAGTCTGTGCGAATGAACGGCAGTGGAGGTGTTTCTGCTGCAATAGTGTTTTTGATTTTTGCTGTCTGGTTGCCGAATTGCTCAATGGGGGCGTGGCAAGGTGAAGACCCCGTTTCGTTGAAAGTTTTTCCAACGTCGATCGAACTGACGGGTAAACGTGATTTTCAAAGTGTTATAGGGCAAGCTGTGCGTCACAACGGTGTTACCGATGACGTTTCCGATCAATTGCAAATTGTTGTCCACGATGAGAGCATTGCCAAGCTTGATGTTAGGAAGATCATCCCGATCAAGGCGGGCGAGACGAAGTTGCGCGTTCGCCATGCGGAACTGGAGGTGACAGTGCCCGTTACAGTCACAGCAACTGAGAATGACCCACCGGTCAGTTTTCAATTGGATGTCATGCCGGTTTTCTCCAGAACGGGTTGCAACAGCGGCAGTTGCCACGGTGCAGCACGCGGTAAAGATGGATTTATGCTTTCTCTGTTTGGGTACGATCCCAAAGGAGATTACTTTCGTTTGACGCGCGAAATGTTGGGACGCCGAATTGATGTGGCGACGCCAGATGACTGTATGTTGTCCAATAAAGCGACTGGGGCGGTTGCTCACTCCGGCGGAACTGTTTTCGCGCGTGATTCGGATTATTACCGGACGCTGAGACGTTGGCTCGTGGAAGGCGCAGAATTTGACAAAGGAGAAGTGCCTGAGGTTCAATCCGTTTCCTTGATGCCGCCGTCGGCCATTTTGGATGGCAATGACGCGACCCAGCGATTGTGTGTAACGGCGTCTTACTCCGATGGGACGACACGCGACGTGACTGATCTAGCTTTCTTCTCAACGACCAATGCCTCTGTTGCAAGTGTGTCAAAGGAGGGCGTGGTCGTCGGCGGGCAGCGCGGCGAGGCACTTGTGATGGCTCGATTTGCCACACACACCGTGGGTGCTGAATTCGTTACCCTTCCAAAGGGGCTGGATTTCGTACCGCAACCGATGCCCGTAAACAATTTCATCGATGCTCGCATCAACGAAAAATTGAACAAACTGCGGATCACGCCTGCAGGACTTTGCACCGACGAAGTTTTCATCAGACGCGTATCGCTAGATATCTGCGGCGTCGTACCAACGGAACAAGAAGTTGAGGACTTTGTAGCCGACGAGAATTCGGATAAGCGTTCCAAGCTAATTGATCGATTGCTGGAGCAGGACGCGTTCGTCTCGATTTGGGTAATGAAGTGGTCTGAACTTTTGCAGATACGTTCTTACCAAAACATTGTCAGCCCCAAAAATGCTTTGCTTTACCATCGTTGGTTGAAGGAGAAGATATCAGCCAACACCCCGGTCAATGAGATCGTGGTCGAATTGCTTGGGGCGAAGGGAAGTACTTTCACTAATCCGCCGGCAAACTTCTATGAAATGGAGAGAGATCCGCTGAAGATCTCGGAGAATGTCGCGCAGATTTTTATGGGAATGCGAATCCAGTGTGCGCAATGTCACAACCATCCATTTGATCGTTGGACGATGGAAGACTATTACTCTTTCGCCGCGTTTTTTTCCAAAGTAGCCCGCAAGCAGACCAGCGACGCGCGCGAAAGAATCATCATCTCAACCGGTGGGGGCAAGACAAAACACCCCGTCACGGGGAAGGAGATGGAACCGAAATTCTTGGGCGGCGCGATGG
>CAYTPS010000306.1:2616-4934 GCA_964439245.1 uncultured Pirellulaceae bacterium
ATCAAAGGCAAGGATCGGCGGGTGGTGCTGGCGGAGTGGTTGACGTCCAAGGAGAACCCGTACTTTTCTAGGAATCTCGCCAACATGGTTTGGGCTCACTTTTTTGGACGCGGAATCATTGACGAAGTCGACGATGTGCGCGTCAGTAACCCGCCGGTTAACGAGCCTTTGTTGGCTGAGCTGGCTGAGAAGTTTGCCGAATCCGGTTATGACTTCAAGGCGATGGTGCGAGACATATGTAACTCCCGCACATATCAATTGAGCACCGAGACCAATGAAACCAATGCCGGCGATTTGACAAATTTCTCACATGCGTATTTGCGTCGTTTGCCGGCCGAAATATTGTTGGACGTGATCGCGCAGGTGACTGACACCCAAAATAAGTTTGCTGGGTTGCCGCTTGGAGCACGCGCGATTGAAATTGCCAATGGCAAGACAACAACCTATTTCTTGAGTACCTTTGGACGTAGCAAACGAGAATCAGTTTGCTCGTGCGAAGTAAAGAAAGAACCGAATCTTTCCCAAGCGTTACATTTGATCAATGGTGACACCGTCGAGCAAAAGATTAGACGAGGAAATCTAGTCGGTAAGTGGCAGAAAGAAAAATTGAGCGATAAGGAAATTATTAGGCGGCTCTACTTGAAAATCTTGGGACGGATGCCGGAGGGCGATGAGATCGAAAAGATCACCGGGCTGTTTGATGATACCGAAGATGTGAAACACAAAAAAGCGATGCTCGAAGATGTTTTTTGGGCACTTCTGAACTCCAGCGAGTTCTTGTTCAACCACTAAATCACAGCGTCTTCAGATAAAAACACCATGGCAGTCCACACTGTGAAATCCATTTTCTTGCTCGTTGCTTTGCTGAGCGCGGTCACCAGCGGTAGCGCGGTGGGCGCTGAGGGCGATGCTGATGAGAAAACGCAAAAAGTAACTTACGATGACCACGTTCGACCGTTGCTGAAGCGGCGCTGTGCCAGTTGCCACAGTGGCGATCGCACGGAAGCCGATTTGGACATTGCTGATTTTGTTAGGCTGATGCAGGGCGGCGGGAGCGGTACGGTGATCGAAGCCGGGTCGGCTGATGATAGCTATCTTTTTCGCCTGGTTAATCATGATGATAGCCCTGAGATGCCGCCGAGCGGTCAGAAGATTCCTGCTGCTGAAATCGATTTGTTGCGTGACTGGATCGATCAGGGCGCGTTGGAAAATACCAATAGCAAGGCGAAGAAGCGTAAACCCAAAGCAGATTTGACAAAAGTTTCGGCCAACCCCAACGCGCGTCCGGATGTGATCCCCGTGCTGCCAAAATTATCGCTGGAACCACAATTGTGGACACAACGAAAGTCTCCCGTTCGCGCGATCGCGGTCAATCCTTGGGCGCCGATCGTGGCTATCTCCGCACCAAAACAAGTTGTGCTGTTTGATGCGAAGACGTTCGATTTTAAAGGAGTGATTCCGTTTCCGAAGGGCAACCCTGAAGTTCTGCGGTTTAGCAGAAACGGATCGATCCTAGTGATCGGTGGTGGTTTGGCGGGTGATTCTGGAGTCGTATTACTTTGGGATGTCGCGCGAGGAAAAGTTGTTCAGACAATTGGCGACGAACTAGATTCGGTACTCGCTTGTGACATCACACCAGATCACTCTCTGGTCGCACTTGGGGGCCCCAAGAAAGTCGTACGTGTTTATTCGACTGATGACGGTGAACTTTTATACGAGCTAAAAAAGCACACTGATTGGGTCACGGCAATCGCGTTTTCTCCTGACGGAAAGAACTTGGCTTCGGGTGATCGAAATGGTGGCCTCATTGTCTCCGATGCGCAAAGTGGAAGTGAGAACTTTGACCTTGCCGGACACAAGGGAATGATTAGTTCGGTTTCTTGGCGAATTGATGGAAAGATTCTTGGTTCGGCCAGCGAAGACAAACGGGTGCGAATTTGGGAGATGAAAAATGGTAAGGACATCAAGAACTGGGAGGCCGACGGTGAAGGTCTAACTGAGATTTGTTTTCTCCCCAGCGGCAACCTGTTGACGACCGGGCGGAACAAAAATGTGAAGCTTTGGCAACAAAACGGCAAACACATGCAAACCTTCAACGGGCTGGGGGATATGGGGATGGGGTTGTCGTATTGTGCCAGTACTGAGCGCGTTCTGGCAGGTGATTTTCAAGGCGACGTGCTGGTGTGGGATCGAACGAAACCAGCGTCAATTGGGAAGTTGAATGCCAACCCTCCACCAATTTCCGAGCGGATTGTCGATGTACAGCAACAGGTGACGGCAGCGCATTCATAAGACCAACTTCGCTGCGCGGCATGGCA
>CAYTPS010000306.1:4944-6319 GCA_964439245.1 uncultured Pirellulaceae bacterium
GGTGACAGCAGCGCAGCAGACGCTCGATGAGAATCAAGTCAAACTGCAAAATCACGATGTGACGATTGATCAAATCTCAGCGGAGGTAACCGAAGCTTCCGATAGGCTCGCGGACATGCAGACGAAGGTTGCTGATGCCGAGGGAAAGATCGCATCGTTGAAACGCGATCAGCACGTTTTCCAGACAAAGCTGAAGAGACTTAAGAAGCGAGATTCGAAGACCGATGGTGGTGACAAGAATGACGTGGCGGAATCAAAAAAACAGCGAAAGCAACTGATCGCTCAACGGAGACGATTAAATGAATTGGCGCAGCAGTTGACGGTGTCTAACAATCAAATCGTTGCTTGGCAGGGAGAGGCCGCTGGTAGGAAATCAAGAATCTCCGATTTGCAAAAAGAAACTGGCCGTCTCAAAGAGCTGCGTAAATCGCTTAATGCGAAACTCGAGACATCCCGTGCAGAAGTCAATCGTTTGAACGCGTTGTTGCAGTTTTGGAAGTCCGAAGCTGAGTTCGCAAAAAGTAAGAACTAGCGTGTGGCGGCCCGTTTGATTGAATCGATCGCGCTCTATGGTTGCTGCTTGATTTCCTTCTCGGCGATTTCGTGCTTGGCGTATTTTCCAAACAGATGGCCACCCTTTTTGCCATGCCGCCAAGTGCCGGCGTAGCTACCTCGCCGCATCAAGACACGCGCGTCGAACGTGCCGAGGGGCGGAATGGTTACTGAATCCAAAGTGATCACCGGTGTGCGTCCCGCCCAGCGTACTTGTACCGGAACAGGGAAAGAAATTTCACGGTCGCCGTAAGTGATTTGAGCATTGATTATCCAGTTGTTTTCTCCCTCGTGCGAGACCTCTCGGATCACATAGCTTTCTGGAGACGGAGGTCCTTGGCGACCATCAATGGTGAACTGGCCGGTCCAAGTGGTATCCGTAAGTGCATTTTCTAGTTTGGCGATCAGCTCGGGGGACACATCCGGTTGCCCCTCAGAGAGCTTGGCTTCGCCACTGGTCTGGTCCGCGTTATTCGCGGCCGGCGTGGCTGGTGGGGCTTGCGCTTGTGCGAATGAGAGGCAGCTGCAATTAAATATCAGCGATATCGCTAGAAAACTGGTTATCCGATTGGTTACCAAAAATGGGAGTCGATGGTTCATTTGTCACACTAATGGAGAGGAAATTTATTTTGAGCAGCGAGTGGCCTTTTTTCACAACGGAACCGGTCCGATTGGCACCTTATAGTTTGATCGATGGGGCATATTGTAGCCAGTCGACGATCCTAGTTCATTTGACACTGGTGTTGTCAGAAACGTGGCAAATACTTAAGCTTCACTGGTCTGGAGGGTCTGCTGAGCGCGTTGGGATTCCCCGTCGCCCAGA
>CAYTPS010000307.1:0-6198 GCA_964439245.1 uncultured Pirellulaceae bacterium
CAATAAGACTGCCGACGACAACAGCGGCATCAACCTCAATACCAACATCGTCTCCGGTGATTTTCAAGTGGGGCGCGGGCCAGATCAAAATCCGAACCCGGGAGCGATCACAATTGATGAGGCCAACGGATTGCGTCTCGACTACGCTAAGACCCGTCTTGGAACGGTCAATATTACCGCTGGCGGTACCATTAATTCTGATTTCGTTCAGGCCGAAGGTATTAACACCGGTGATGCGATTACGCTGACCGCAAATGGTGTAGGAGCTGACGTGGTGACCAACGAAGTCCGTGTTCGTCTTTCAACCGGCGGTGTTGCGATCAACGCGGACGATGACATCCGAGATGTCAACTCGTCAGACGAACGGTTCATCATTGCCAGTTCTGTTACCCTTCGCGCCGGCAATAATTCCGAAGATACGTTCAATGGAATTATTGCTCAGACTCGCACAAATCTGATCAGTGCCCAGGTCACCAGTGACACCAACGCTTCCATGTTCATCTTCAACCGGAACGCGTTGAGGCTAGAAGATACCTTTGTGACTAATGGAAACATCGGTGTCACCAATACTGGTGGTAACTTACAAGCTGCAAACGTAAGAACTGGTGGTCAGGCAAACAGCCGAATCTTCTTCCGTACCCTTGGCGTGGGAAGTGACATTAGTCTTAGCCGTGTAGAAGCGGCCGATCGTGGAGAGATTTTCTTAGATTCGGCTGATGATATTTTCGACAGCGTGTTCGCCGACGATCTGTTCGTCACGGCAGAATTTCTATCGGCAACTGCTAGAAACAATGCGATCGAGGCGTTTGATGGAGTGATCCTCAGCACCGAAGTTGATTCGCTGTTTATTACTCAGCCAAACGGCGGAGAGAAGTTTATCCGCGAAGTTTAGCATGTAAGATTGCTGAACAGCGATTTATTTCCAGCCAGAGTAATTGTTCGTCCACCCTAACCGACCGCTGTCGTTAGGGTGGACTTTTGTTTTGTGGCTGGGCGATCTAAGAATTTTCGCTTACTTCGATTCCCAGCATCTTTCGAAGGGTCTGCTGAAGGCGTTTAAACTTCAGTGGCATGGTGAACATGGCGTGGCTTTCACCAATCCACTCTTCCTTGACGAGCTTCTTTATTTGATCAGTGACGATCAACATTGAGTTAAGCTTTTTCGTGTTGTCAGCTTTGGTATGCTTTCTGAACGCTTTAAGTCCTGTGCGTCCTAGTCCTGCCGTACCAAAAATCACACAGTCCACTGGAGGGTCCTCTGTGGGTTCGAATCCGTCAAAGCGGTCTAGACCACGTTCGGGGTCACCAGTGATCAATACGCGATATCCGATCTCTTTCAACTTCTCTCGCAACAAGTTCTGAAGTTTCATATTGGATTCGATCAGCAACAGAGTCTTGCCTTCGCCCTCATTTTCGACAGAAACTTGTGCCGCATATTCTGAAGCGGCTTGGTCGCTGAGACTCGCATCGAATTTGGCTGTATCACCGGCAAGTAACAATTGGTGGACTTTCGTCGCCTCACGCACGACGTCCCCAGCTGTTTGCAGTCTTTTTTCGGGATCGATTTCCATCATCCGCGCGACCAATGTCACCAAGCGATGTGGCAGGCTGGGATCGTGCATCGTGATGGGCTTGATTGCAGTATAGCGATCTGCGGCTAGACGCTTCATGCGTTCGCGCGTTTCTAACAACGGTGCCACTCCGCAGGCCATCTGGTAAAGCATACAGCCCAGAAAAAAAATATCGCTGCGTGGGTCTTCACGGCGGACGCCAGTACAACGTTCGAGTCCGGCGTAGTCAATACTCCGTGGGCCACCGCCGCCCGATTCATCTTTTTCACCGTCAAGTGTGGCCAAGCCAAAGTCGACCAGCTTTCCCTGTCCTTTGGAAGACAGTAGCACGTTAGACAACTTCATGTCACGGTGGCCAATTCCTAGATCGGCAGCATATTGAAGACCTGCAGCCAGGTCGCAGATAATCTTGACGCTTCGCACAGGAGAGAGTTTTGTATGAGCCCGGACATAATCACGTAGGTTCTGTCCTTCGACAAAATCCATCACCATGTATAGCCGGCTCTTTTCGGTTTCGACTTCGTGAATGGGCACAATGTTTGGGTGGCGCAATTTCATAACCACACGCGCCTCACGCAGAAACTGTTCCTGCATTTCTAAATCGCTGCTGTAGCGACTGCGTAGAACCTTCACCGCTTTAACGTCGCCCGTTTTTGTGTGGACAGCACGGTAAACCCGCGCAAACGTACCGGCACCAATCAGGTAAAGGATTCGCCAGTTGCCGTAGAAGTAACCGATCCGGTGTCCTTCGACGACTCGTTGCAATTGCCAATTGGTCAGGTGTTCGTGACGCAGCAGCAGATCTGAAAACTTTTCGTAGCTGGCATGTTCCTCTCCCGTTTCACGTGCGTCGGAAAGGATGCTTTGCAGCTTTTTGTTCTCCATCAAGCGACAATCGTAGATGCGTTGGGCAAGCTGATCGGCGGTAATCTCGCTCATGAAAAACTATCTCTTATGCACTTAAATGAATTAGGTGGGGCGGCCAGAGAAGTGGCGGTTGTGACCTTTATGCTGGCACCGGTGACCAACGGCTCTGCCTCGAAAGATAAACCACGCGCCGTCAGAAGGTCTGAATATGTTATTTCATCGGTCAAAAACAGACAACTTTCAACCGGTTACAACGGCAAAATGGACCAAATTGGACCAATCCGAACTCTTAAATCGCGACTGCGCAGAAGGGGAACACTAATTGGCACTAGTCTTCACTAATCAAATATCGCACAAGGCTTTGCCTTTTGAGGTCTAAAATTAGTGTTCGATTAGCGGGGATTAGTGTTCTAAATTTCGAGGTTGAAATCGGAAGTTTCAAACCACCTCAAATTATTCTTCGCCGCCAAATGCATTTTTGAGTTCGTCACGTTCGCGTCGCGTTGCTTCAAGATCGAACATCAGATACTTCATGTCCATTCGGAGTTGGCTGAGCGCTTCCTGAATCAGGTTCAGGATTCTACGGCGACGCTTGGTGTATTCAACGACGCGGTTGAGCGGTTGGGTCAGTTCATTGCGATACTGCTCGGGCAGACTTTGAACTGCCGAGATCAAATCGTTCAGGTCAATTGGAAGCTGGTCTGGATCAGAATAGTTGGCGTTTTCGGTTTTCATATCCATCAAGGTGGGTCCTTAAAATTGCGTCCGTAAAACGAATGCGGGTGTCAGGTGCGATCAGTGTTAGTTTGATTCGCTGAAAGAAGGCTTGTTTTACAGTGTGATTGCAGGCGCGATGCCAATCGATACAAAATTCTTCCCAAACCCCATAAACTTCCTCTTCTGTTGTGCTTTTGCCTAGGTTTCCACGTGCCAGGGCGTTTTCCAAAGCCCTTTGCCGGTCAATTCGAATCACATGTATGTTGCGTTAATGCATCACGGGTTGATCTGGCGAATCATAGATGATGTTGATAAAAGCAACGTTGCGTTTTAGCAACGTCTCGCTCAACGGACTGAGCAGGCCGCGAGATGGCACCCGCCATTGTGAGAAGGTTTGCCCACGATTCAATGACTCAAATCAATCTAAAGACGATATTTGTGGTGCTGTTCTGGGTGACCTTTGCGCTCAACCGGAATGTTTCGGGCCAGTTCGTCCAACTGCACCAAGACAAGTCACCTTCTTGGGTGCGTCATCAGGGTGACGCACGCGTTGACCAACGGCGCTGGCGGCAGCGACGCTCCACCGGTACCGACACCAATGGCAAAACCATTTCTTGGGAGGCGGTCAACTTTCAAAACGGGCCGGGTACCCAGCTATATATATCCCACGAGATTCCTCCGGCCTATTTAATCCCTGAACTCAAGCCTGCCGTTCGGATCAAATCCGAAACCGCCGGTATTAAGCTGATGGTCAGAGTTGTGCTACCGCACACGCCGTCTCCCGACGGAGAGGGACCGATGACCACGACGCTAACCGGCGAGGCTTACTCTACTCCCGGCCTATGGCAAACACTGAGTATCGGCGATGGTGAATTCGATACTGACAAATTGCTTGCTGAGGAACTCTGGTATCTGAAACGCAAGTACGGAAAACACGTGACCGGGCAAGCGGCTTTCATCGATCGTGTCGTTCTGAATTTGTATACCCAGCCAGGAAAACATGAGGTGTTGATCGACAAGATCGAAATCGAAGGCGCTGTTTCCGCCGAATTTATTGCCAACAAATCAAGTCAACTCGGTGGATCAGATGCATTCTATCAGGCTGATAGCGCTATCGACATCACAGCGGACAGCGCTTCTCGGCCGATCGTTGATTTTGCGGTCACACCGGCGACGAAGCTATCTTCATCCCAGCCGCGCCCTGAAAAACGTCCATCTTTGATTCAACGCGACGGCACGGTATTGCTGGCCGATGAACGACCATTTTTCCCAATCATCATCGAGCACAACGGCGAATCCTTTGATTTCCTCAAAGCCATTGGATTTAACACAGTGGAGCTGACAGCCACGGCAAGTAAAGAACAACTGGCCGATGCTGAAAAACTAGACATGTGGATTGTTTGTCCGCCGCCGGCTTCCATCGGAGTTAGCGACATTGGGTTTGAGTATGACCGCGTGTTGGCGTGGTCGGTAGGACGTAATTTGAAAGGGCGCGACTTACAAACCGTTCAGCAACGCGTGCGTGAAATCCACGAATCCGATTTGCGAAAGAACAGACCCATCGTCGCAAATGTTAAATCCAGCTGGTCTCGGATTGCCGCACAAGCAGACATTCTATCGGTTGGCCTCGAACCCTTGGGGACGAGTTTCCTTGCTAGCCAATACAGCCAATGGTTGCAACAACGTGCACACTCGGTGGCAACCAGTAAACCCGTGTGGGCAGATGTTCAGACCGAACTTTCCCAACCATTGTTGGAGCAAATTGGGACCATCGCCAGTCATTTGCCACCGACGCCCGTCGAACCTCAGCAGATGAAGTTCTTAGTGGTCGAAGCGATCACTGGCGGAGCACGTGGATTGCGGTTTCGCTCGCGCGGACGTCTGGACTCGCCTGATCCGGCATCACGACTTCGCACATTGACCGTTGAACTGACAAATAGCTTTATTGATCAAATCAAACCGTGGGCCGTTGGAGGCGCGCTGATTGGTGAGATCGACACTGGTGATTCCGATGTGCAGGTAACGGCAATCAACACCAATCGAGCCAGATTGTTGCTGGTCCAACGTCCTACGCATCACGAGCAATACTGGGCCGGTGACGTACCGATCAAAACGGTGACGTTCAACGATTCGTCGAGCGCGTTTACTGATCGGGCGTGGCAGATCTCTGATACGCGGCTGAAATTGCTGCCAACGACCAGAGAGTTGGGTGGAACAAAGATCGAAATTCCCGACTGCCCCTTCATCACCGCCGTTGTGCTGACTCAGGATCCTATCGTCGTCAACCAGTTGACTGAATCCTACAATCGCATTGGCAAGCAATCGATTCAGCAAATGAGGTCGGAGCTGACCCAGCAATGGATTGCCATTATGCAGTTAATCGATAAACAGATCGCCAAAATGGGACGCCGCTCACCTTCGGTTGGCGGATTCTTGAATGAAGCTGTCACCGCATATCGGGTTGCCAGTGATATGATCAGCAAACAAAGTCCCGACCTGGCCACACGTTACCTCGACCGGACCGATGAAAGATTAAGCTTCTCCCGACGTGAGACGGCGATAGGACCGCTGGGGTTGTTCCAGTCAAAGACTTCGACCCCTTTCGTAGCGCACGCGAGCTTGATCCCGTTGCATTGGCAATTGACCGGCCGATTGAAGGAGTCCGGACCTTGGAATCCCAACGGTTTGGCGGCAGGTGATTTTGAAAGTCTTGAACACATGAAGCTCAGTGGATGGGAGAATCATCGAGTGGATCTTTCGACAGCGACCACGAAAGTGGAATTGACCTCCGACCAAATGGTGTTGGGTGAGAAGAGTCTCAAGCTGTCTGTGACTCCGTCAGCTACAGGATCTGGTGGCAGTCCGATGTTGGAAGAGTCGCCTTTGTGGATCGTCAGTCCTGCGGTCAAGGTGCGCCCCGGCGAAATGGTGCAGATCCATGGCTGGGTGAATGCCCCGGAAGTTGTGATGGGAAACTTTGATGGCTTGAAGATCAGCGATTCAGTCTCTGGCGAAGCGTTGGCCGAGCGCATTCCCGTGACGC
>CAYTPS010000308.1:0-894 GCA_964439245.1 uncultured Pirellulaceae bacterium
CTTCGTACAGGTGCGACATCTCGTGCTTTTCAGCACTGGTCTGGAACCTGAGTTCGTCGACTCGGTTGATGACTTCGCGAAGGTTGTAGCCGGATTGGACTTTGTTGCGCAGTTCGCTGAAGATCTCGCCGACTTTGTATTCGATGGTATTGGCTGAGTCGGCGTCCTGTTTGAATTTCGCAAGGTACGGCCACAGATCGTCACGGGCAAAGTCAGCCAAGTCATCGCCGGTGAGTGCCTTGTGGTGATCGAGCGAACCGTCTTTGGTCTTCGGCGCTGCCCACGATTCCCAGCGATACTTCTTTTTCAAGATCGGCTTGTACGTTTCGCCCTTGAGCTCTGCGGCGGCTTCACGATCCTTTTCGAAGTCGTCGAGATACTTGAGGAACAGCACCCACGAGGTCTGTTCAACGTAATCCAACTCGCTTCCGCATCCCGCGTATTTTTGTGAAGGATGTCATCGATATTCTTGAAGGTCTGCTCAAACAACTTGCGCCGCTCCTGATGTCAGGGACAAAACGCAAGCAGTCTCTCAGCCAGCGATGACGTGCATTTGTCCAAAATGCGTCCAATGAAAACCGGCAAGCCCTTGGACTCGAGCGATTCAGGCTGCAGACCCTAGCCGGTTGTGCCAATGGTAATCCATCGTTGCGTGTTATGCATCCGCAAATGCTGATGAGCCATCGCGGATGGCTTTGCATGTGGGGCAACGCCTCGCTCCACACGCGGGGGAAATCTCCGGAAACCTCTAATACTCTCTCGGCAGGATTCGCGCTTGAACTCGTCCGGGAAGCCCTTGGATGCGAAGGAAGCCCTCGGCGTCGTCTTGATTGTACGAACCGCCGCCTTCCATCGAAGCGATCGCTTCGTCGTACAGGCTGTTCGGACTTGAAC
>CAYTPS010000308.1:904-5201 GCA_964439245.1 uncultured Pirellulaceae bacterium
TAGTAGACCATTTCGGCAACTTCTGGTGCCAAACGATCACGCAAGTGCATCAAGTCTCGGTCCATCGTCAATTGTTCGACGTAGCGATGCGCGTCATATAAAACCGTCATCCCCGGAGATTCGTAGACGCCGCGACTCTTCATACCAACGAAACGATTCTCCACCATGTCGATTCGGCCAACACCATTACGGCCGCCGATCTCGTTCAGCTTTTCCACGATGCCAAGCGCCGAGAGCTTCTCGCCATTTACGGCGACCGGAACGCCAGACTCAAAATCAATCGTGACCGTTTCGGATTTGTCGGGAGCTTCTTGAGGCGACACACCCATGCCGAAGTCGACGATCGAAACCCCGTTCACATCCAACTCTTCCAACTTGCCCGCTTCGTAACTGATGTGCAGGCAGTTCTCGTCGCTAGAGTAAGGTTTGGCCTTTGACGCTTTGACCGGGATGTTTTTCGCTTCACAGTATTCGATCAATTCGGTTCGACCGGGAAACGCGTCGCGGAATTTCTTGATTCGCCATGGTGCGATCATTTCGACGTTGGCTTCCAATGCCTCGGCGGCTAACTGAAAGCGGCATTGGTCGTTACCTTTTCCGGTGGCACCGTGAGCATAAGCCGTCGCGCCAACTTCCTTGGCGACCTGCAACATGACTTTTGAGATCAACGGTCGCGCGATCGATGTCCCCAGCAGGTACGGTCCCTCGTATTTTGCTTGCCATGCCAGAACTGGAAACGCATAGTCGCGGCAGAGTTCTTCTCGAACGTCGACGATGCGAGCGCTTTTAGCGCCTGCGTTTTTAGCTTTGTCCAAAACCTCTTGGCGGTCTTCGCCCGGCTGGCCTAGATCAACGTAGACGGCGTGGACTTCGTAGCCTTCATCCATCAACCAGCCAAGAATTACAGAAGTATCCAGTCCGCCCGAGTAGGCCAAAACGCAGCTTTTCATTGGTTCGTCCGTTTGCATCGACATAAAGTAAGATCGTTGGCCACGCCCACATGCGTTGCCTCCGTCGCAGATTGTAGTTCAAAACGTGATTTGATAACATCATCTCCTTCCGCTTAACGGGCTAACTGGCCAATTTTCAACTCTCCCAACATCCTTTCTTTGACATGGCGAATCGACAACGTGATTTCTTGATGGCGGCCAATCATTATCGAGCCGGCCGCATCACCATCGATGAATTCAAGCAAAAAGTTCTTGCCGCTATCGTGGTCCAAGGGGAAGTCGCTGTAATGTACGACCCGCAGGCCTCAGCCGTGGATCTCTCAAGCGTCAAAGATGCGATCGGCAAGATTGAAACGGCGGGCGCTTCGGTTTTAGAAGTGGAGGTCGAGGGAGGAGATTTACCGACCGCTGAACACCTACAGAAACGTTTGAAGTCCGCCGGTGCGGTACTCATGATCGCGCTGATCGGCGCTGAAGCGGTCAACCAAGTCGCGCAACAAACGGAGGCTCCACTCTTTGTCGTTCCCGGTAGCAACGACAATGCCCAGGAGTTAACGTCGCTGACAGAGGCTTTGCCGGCATCGGTGGCCATTGTCGGAAAAGGCCAAGCTGCCAGCGCAGCAAGAATTGCCGTTAGCGTCGCTCGACCGTAGGCGGCTATCCAGCGTGCCCCAAATCTTTCTCTGGAGCGATCACATCGCGCACGCGTTGCTTCAGCTCTTTGGCTTGAGGAAAGCCACCATCGACTTTGCGGTCCCATACCGTTTGGCCTTCGGCGATGACTTTGAACGTCCCCGATTCGGCGGGGATCAGCGCCACTTCACCGACGTCAGATTCAAAAGTCCAGAGCAACTCCTGAGACAGCCAACTGGCGCGAGGCAGCCAACGGCATTTTGGACAGTACTGGATCTCGACGCGTGGTTTGGACATGGCGTGGCCCTTGGGCATGTGAAACAAAAACAGCAGCTTGACGGTAGCCACTGTAGTGACTTTCGAATTTTCAGCAGCAGAGTCGTTTTTACCTAGAATTGGCGCCTCGGGCAAGCGATCTCAAACGATTGAAAAAATGAGCCGCCACAACGACCCTATGGGGCCGACATTGATCAGGATGTTTCTATCAACACTGGGCGAACCTCGAAATAGCCCGTTCTCTCAAAGGCTGATGGGCCTTAAAATGGATCCAGAGACAAGACACTTTTGGAAAAACGATGGCTGAACGAATAAAGTATCACTACGACGTGCTGGTGATTGGTGCTGGGCACGCCGGTACCGAAGCTGCTGCCGCTGCCGCACGCATGGGGGCGAAAACGGCGCTGCTGACAACGAACCTAGACACCGTCGGCCAGATGAGTTGTAACCCTGCCATCGGAGGCGTGGCAAAAGGCCACATCGTGCGTGAGATCGACGCCATGGGTGGGCTGATGGGACAGGCCATCGATGCCACGGGGATTCAGTTCCGCATGCTCAACATGCGCAAAGGGCCCGCCATGCACAGCCCGCGCGCCCAAGCCGACAAGAAGGCCTATCAAAATTGGATCAAGCTGGCGATCGAATCGCAGGAGAATCTCGATCTGCGGCAAGAGATCGTCGAGGACCTGCTGGTTGAGGAAATCGACGGTCGCAAAAAGAGCGTTGGTGTGGTCGTCAAAGGCGATGTCGAATACCGCGCCGAGGCGGTGATCCTGACTACGGGCACATTTCTGTCGGCGCTGATGCACACCGGGGAATCCAAGATCGCCGGCGGCCGCGCCGGTGAGGGAACAACCACCGGAATCAGTGGTGCCTTGAATCGGTTGGACTTTCGATTGGAGCGTTTTAAAACGGGTACGCCACCGCGGCTCAACAGTCGCACGATTGACTACGGCAAAGCTGAAATTCAACCTGGTGATGAATCACCGCAGGCGTTCTCGTTTTTGACTGGCGAATTGCAATTGGAACAACTGCCTTGCTGGATCACTTATACCAATCCCGATGTGCATAAGCTTATCGAAGCGAATCTGCATCGAGCTCCGATGTACAGCGGGCAAATTCACGGCAGCGGCCCACGATATTGCCCGTCGATCGAAGACAAAATTGTCAAGTTCGCCGACAAGGATCGGCATCAGTTGTTCCTTGAGCCCGAGGGACGCAGCACGCACGAGGTTTACGTCAACGGAATCTCGACCAGTCTTCCCCGTGACGTTCAGGATCAAATGTTCAAACTGATCCCGGGCTTGGAAAACGCTCAGATCATGCGATACGGCTACGCCGTCGAATATGATTTCTGTCCGCCCGATCAACTGAAAAATACACTGGAAACTCGATCGGTCGATGGTTTGTTTTTCGCTGGACAGATCAACGGTACGACAGGCTACGAAGAAGCGGGTGCTCAGGGATTGATGGCGGGTGCCAATGCGGCGCTGAAACTCGCCGGAAAAGAAGGGCTCGTACTCGAACGCGACAAAGCGTACATGGCGGTGTTGATCGACGATCTGGTCACTTGCAGCGTCGATGAGCCGTATCGGATGTTTACCAGCCGCGCTGAGTATCGTCTGCTGCTGCGTCAGGACAATGCCGATCGCAGATTGACGGCCACAGCGAACAACGTGGGACTTATTTCAACCGAGCGGATGCGGCGGCTTGAGCAAAAGGAAACCGAGATTGCCCAAACCAAGAAACTGATCAGCACCAAACGCGCCGGGGAAGTCTCGATGGAGAAGTTCCTGCGTCGCACCGAGACGCAGTGGGAACATTTGGTCGAGTATGCTCCGGAGTTGTCGGGGGTGTCGACCGATGCCCGTCAGCAGGTTTTGTATGACCTGAAGTATGCCGGATACGTTGAGAAGCAACAAGTTACGATCGAACGCCACAAGCGACTGGCCAAGCGAAAGATTCCAGAGAATTTCGACTACGAAGCGATGCCGCATTTACGTCGCGAGGCCAAAGAAAAATTCTCACGCTTCCGCCCTGAGAGCCTTGACCAAGCGCAGCGCATCAGCGGGATCACTCCCGCGGACATCACGCAAGTGATGATTCGTTTAGACGATAAGTAGTCGTATCCGGTAACGCGCCAGCACATTACAACACAATACGACGAATTACTTCAGCGCCTCGTCGGTTTTCTCCAGCGGCAGGAGTTGGCTCGCGGCGGCGGCGCGGTCTAGCGACTCAAGCTCTGCCGCTGCGGCGATGTACCCCTGGAGGCTTTCACCCACGGCCCGAATCAAATCGCTCCGTAGCACGCGCAACGCGCAGTCGTCGGCGGAGTCGGGTTCGATGCACGCTGTCTCCGCGACGGTGCGCATGCGATTTAGTGCGCGCTCCACTTCGTCGAGAAACGTACCTTGGGCAACCGTCGCGTCGTAATC
>CAYTPS010000308.1:5211-6166 GCA_964439245.1 uncultured Pirellulaceae bacterium
GCCCAGCACCCAAGTGCTGCTACTGCTACTCTCGGCTTTGGCGACTCCTGATTGCCACAAGGGTTTCTTGGACTGTCTTTCGTAGGCGAAGACGAAGATTTTCGCCACTCCCGATTGGGCACTGGTTTGGGCAAACGATATCTCAGGTAGTGCCGTGACCGGATTGCCCGCCAGCGCTGATGCGGCCGCCGTAATGCCGCCGGTCTTGGGGATGCCAAAAGTCACTTCATGACCATCAGCCCCCAATGTTCCAATCCGTGGCTCGACGATGATATCGGCTTCGTTGCGTGAATCTTGGATCTTGCAACCCGCTGCGGCAAGTTGTTGGCGGAGCGAACTGATCACGTATAACGAACTAACAAAGCCCTGCGACTTGACCGGTTTAATGTAGGTCGTGTCTAGATAAACCCGCTGATTAGCGATGTGCTGAAAATCAAGCTTGGCAATCGCTTGATCAACAGCATCGGACATGAGCAGTTGTTCGGTGGCGACGCGCTTCGTTGTCGTCCCGCAACCGGCGATCACCAGCAACAACGCAATCACAACCAGGCAATTTCGCCACACCGTGAACGATGACACTGTCTGGGGTGCCGAAGCTTGGTTTGGTAAATCGTTGGGACGGGGCAGTTGAGGGACCGCTGGAGGTTTGTTGCGTTGGTAAATCACAGGATGCAGATCTGAGCAGTGTGGAAGTGACGGCAACGTTTCGACGACGCCAGGTTTTTGTAGAACTGACCGTGCCTACGAAAGTTACGTTGTATGACAGAAAGTAGAGGCAACTGATGGTGCTGAAAATAGTAATTCAGCGATTGTTCAATCGGGGATTGCCGAACCTAACCGTCTTCTTCGCGCCCGGCGGAAATATCGCCTAAGGATTTCTTTCAGATTCTTTGCTAGCTTTGCTCAAAGCCCGTGTTCACCGCGTTTTGCGCCATCCAATCAATCTTGACCGGTT
>CAYTPS010000309.1:0-6137 GCA_964439245.1 uncultured Pirellulaceae bacterium
ATTGATACTTGGAGTAAAAGTTTATGAGCGTTACGTTAACCGAGACTGCCGCTAAAGAAGTGAAACGATTCATCGAAGAGGGCGACTACGAGGGCGATGCCGTTCTTCGTATTGGCGTCGCTGGCGGTGGATGCAGCGGATTGAGCTACAGCTTGAACATTGCTACGGATTTTGATGCTGCTAACGACAGCAAGACCGAGCAGCACGGCGTAAGCGTCGTGGTCGACAAGAAGAGCGCTCTGTTCCTTGAAGGTACCACTGTCGATTACTACGAAGGCATCGAGCAGCGTGGATTCCAGTTCCACAATCCATCAGCCAAGAAGTCCTGCGGATGCGGAAACTCGTTCAGCACTTAATTCATCGCTGAATTGAAAACACGAAAGAAAGCCATCCTTGCATTCGCAGGGATGGCTTTTTTCGTAGCTTCGATTGTCAATTGAAGACGCTCTTGAAATGACGTTCACACTAATTACGGCTTCATCAGCTCGCCGTCGTTCATCAGGCAAATCCCGAGGAAGTCATTGAGTGTTAAGCTGTTGTCCATCAGGCGAGTACTACCATCAGCCAAAACTACACAGAATTTCCTATGGCGACCCGTGTTGAAATTTGTGTTCGCCACCTCTTCAAGGTCGAGATCTTTTGGAGCCGTCCATGGCACAGCGTTTTCGCTGCCTCCCTCGATGAACAGAATTGTGTTCGATGATCCGTCTGTGATTTCAGTCAACTCGACACCGAGATTACCATCACTGGGCTTTTGCGAAATGATCGTGTCGTCGGCCGCTGGCGCGAGCGCCATTGTGTGGCCCTCGGGCAGTTTCGTACTTATCGATTGGTAGACCTGCGGCATTTCTTCCAAAAGCTTGATGTTGTGCGGGCTGTCCCATGGTTCATCTAGATGGAATTTCTCATAGAGTTCCTGTTCCTCAAGGTAGGGAAGAAGGTGCACTCGCCAGCTGAGAAGTGGTTTCCCGTCTTCGTCGACAGAAAATGCGGCAGGGAATCGTCGATTGGCACTTTCGAAGTTCAGAGCTGCGAGAGCCAGTTGCCGAAAATTGTTCAACGTCTGGGTCCTTTGAGCAGCTGCGCGGGCTTGTTGAACGGCCGGGAGCAGCATCCCGATTAACACGCCGTAAGAAGCCTCCATTGACACTGGTGTGTCATACCTCGATATGAGTGCCCCTCCGGTCTTTGTTAAATACCCCACCGAGACATTAGGACGCAAACCCCGCAGCGCTGCTGGTGATGGGATATCGTCTGGAGATATATCGATTCCAGAATCTGGTGGAATGAAGTTTAGGGCGATTGAAGCCATCGGCAGCAGCGCTTCGATGATCTGATTCATGTCAGTAAGTTGGAACCCAACGGGGCCAAGACTATCGGCGGGTGGGTTGCCCAGAATTGCAGCGACAAGTGGTTGGTCCGGAAACGAAGACTCTCGACTTTTACGTTTGCGAAGAAACGAACTGATGGCTCGGCTGTTTGATCCGAAAAGAAGCTCTGATTCATGAAATGCCCAGTAGACGCTGCTTCCAAGAGGATTTTTGAACCCGTAAACAGTCACTCCATCTCTTCCGGTTTTTTCTGAAAACTTGCCGGGGCCGTCTCCTATCTGTTCTTGGACCTTTTCGTTGAGGGTCTCCAAAGTAGATTGAAACGCATTGGCGTCCTTTATGCCAATGATTCCGATCATTTTGGGCTTGAGGATTGACCCTGAGGAGAACCCGCGAAGTTCACCCGAGAGATGGTCAAGTAGGTCTGCTTTCAGATTAATTCCGAAACGTTTTTTGAATTCCTCTAACGCTTTTAGTTTTGAGATCGGCTGGTCTGGTAGGAACTGCTGGATCAAATTGAGTATGTTGTCGGGGGAGAGTTTGATTCCAATCGCCGCGGTGCAATCATCAGGAAATTCTTTGAGTTGTTCATTTGTAAACGGCGGAGAGTCAACTGTAGACAGAAGCCCCTTTCTGTTTCCTTTGGCCTGAATAACGCTTACGTTGCTGGTCTTGTCAGTTCCCTGTTTGATGATCAACGCATCGAGTCCAAGGTGGTCGATGGCGTCTAGAGCTTGATCAAAGGAAGGGTCTTTGGACGCCAGTAGTAGATCTTTAATTCGTGAAATGTGGACAACGCCAAAATTGGCAAGCCGCCTTATCGGTTGATCCGCAAACAGCTCTCGGGCCCACAGTGGGGCTCGTTGGCTGGCGTCGATCCTCTTGGAAACTTTCTCCCACAGTTGTTTACTAGAGGCAAAGATGAGGTGATCGCCATGGAAACCCAATACCTGAGTAACACCAGCTCTGTCCGCTAACCCGACGTGAACGGTGTCGTTCCCAATTTTCTCTTTTGCAAAGTCCGTTTGACCGGAATCAGTAAGTAGCTGTTCGATTGTCTTCGAATTGTATTTATAGGAGACGAAGCAGATTGAGGGACGTGAGAGTTGCACGTCAAAATCTTCAAGGACCAACAATCCTGCGTTTTCAAGTACCTCCCAGAGTGGACCGTCCAACAATGCAGACGCTGTAGGGTCATTAGATTTTGACGCGGCATCGATTATCAGGTGTTTCGCCTTGGCTAGGGCAGTCTGCAGTTCTTTGTTGGACAGCCATTTCTCGCTGGGGTTGCCTTTGGGATTTGGTGTACCAGCCGCTCCCCAGGCAAACAGCGCGACGGGAGGCTCTTGGGGAAATGCCGCTAAGACGTGTTCCCATTCTCCTTCGCCAACTTCCGCCGCAGGAATGCCGAGAACCTGCGCCGAGGCGCAGGAGAGAAAGCCCTTGTTGATGCCGCTTGAGCACAGCAGAAGAAAACAGGCGGTAAGGACAGTGAATACTGTTCTGATTTTTTTCATCGTTAGATCTAAGGCCTCATGGTTTGATGGAGAACAGAAGCAACAGATCTCAATTGTACCGAATCGCTGAAGGCCAATGGGCGACGTCCGGTAGTTTTAAAAGATCTGGTCAGTGTGAAACCGAGCTGCCGCAGCTTCAACCGTTGCGAAATGAAGGTCAACGATTTTGTTGATGTCGTCCGCGTAACCTCCCGCCATACAGGTCGCGACCGGAATGCTGCGATTGCGAAAGTAGTCATACACAAGCTTGTCGCGTTCGAGCAAACCTTGTTGCGTCAATCCGAGCTGCCCTAGCCGATCATCTTCAAATGGGTCCGCTCCCGCAAGATAAAAAACAATGTCGGGAGTGAACTGTGATCCAATCTGCTCCAAGGCGCCTTCGAGATGTCGCAGGTAAACGGCATCTCCTGTCCCAGGTGGCAACGCAGCGTCTAAATCTCCGTCCGTTTTTTGAAATGGGAAATTCTTGCTGCAGTGCATTGAGAACGCGTATAGGCTGGGGTCTTGATTGGTAATCGCCGCAGTTCCGTTGCCTTGGTGAACATCGCAGTCCACTATTAATGCCGTCGTGATGGCATTGCAGTTTTGCAGTGCTCTGGCGGCGACACACGTGTCGTTGAACACACAATACCCTTGCCCTGAATCGGCGAACGCGTGATGCGTGCCCCCGGCAAGATTAAACGCCATCCCGTGCTCGGCGGCCGCAAAACCGGCCGCGATCGTTGCACCTGTAGATCGACGTGAGCGCTCGACCATCTTTTCCGACCACGGAAATCCGATTCGCCGCTGCTCAAGCGCTGAAAGGCGTCCCGTCTTTATCTTGTCTAGATATTCGGCCGAATGGACCAGCAGCAGTTGTTCATCGGTTGCCGCGGGAGGGATCAGCAGTTCTACATCCATCCCCGACGATGCAATACGTTCGCGCAAAAGTCTATACTTGGCCATCGGGAACCGATGAGTCTCTGGCAGCGGTAATTCGAAAGTGTCGGAGTAGTACAGCTTCACGTCGATTCGCCGAAAGAGGTATAGCCCAAGGGATGAGCGATCAAAGCGTCTCGTTCACGTTTCGGGTTAGTTGTGCAACGCCTTTTGTGCATTCTGCAACAACGCATCGGCTTGATTGAGACTCACGTTGTTGGTGACTTCCGCATAGGCGTTTTCCGTTTCCCACAGAACCACTTTCTTCATCCGTAGATCGTAACCTTTGATCGAATTGATCAAGCCTGGGCAAATCTCGGACATCAGGTATCGCGCCATGTTCTCTGCTGTTGGATTGTAGGGGATCAGATACAGGCGGTGCGGCTCGCAAGCGCGAATGGCGTCGATTGCATTTTGGTCTTCGTCCCACAAGACAAATCCATGATCCCAGTTGTCATCTATCCAGCCCTTGAACAGTTTGTTTAGGACTGAAAAATCGACAACACGCCCCAAAGCGTCCACTTCATTGCCTGTGACGTGGAACTCAACCAAATAATTGTGCCCGTGCAGGTTGGCACATTTTGCTTCGTGGTTCAGCAGTCGATGGCCAGCACAGAACTTGACCTTCCGCATGATGGTGATGCTCATTGTGTTTCCGAGGATCCTTGGTGCTTAAACGCCGCGATTGGGCGTTGCTTGGGAGTTATTGTTTTAGTTTTGGGTTGTTGCGATGCCGGTCGACGTCCCGATTGGTTTTCTTCTCCAAATTTTGCTTCAAAGCGTCAGTTAAATCTACACCTGTTTGGTTTGCGATGCAGATTACCACAAACAAAATGTCAGCCAATTCGTCTCCCAGAGCCTGCTTAATGTCTGCAACGGCATCGGTAGATTTAAAGCTTTGGTCGCCGAATGTTCGGGACATTAACCGCGCGAGTTCGCCGACCTCCTCGGTCAGCTGTGCTAGATTCGTCAGCTCGGAAAAATAGCGCACACCGATCGTTTGAATCCACTGATCTACCGTCGTTTGAGCCTCGGCGATGGTAATGTCCATTCCCTCTTTACTCATGTCTTTCCATCTTTTTTTATTGGCTGAAGCGACTTACCTATGCCGTCGGGCAACAACAATCGCCATTAGGTGCGATTTAGTGGGTGGCTTGTCTGCAAACTCCGGATTATATCAGATTCCGTCGTCAATTCGATGCATAAGTCGGCTTGCCCAGAAACCACCGACAGAGCATATTGACTTATCGAAAGTGCACTTTCGTTGGACCGACTTGGACCTTTAACCCTTGCTCATCCAATTTCTAATTGCTTTCCCGCATCTACAAAATTTTATTTGATGTCGAAACCGAGAATCGTTACCTGTTTTCCAATTACTGACTCGCAAGTTGATCAGATTCGCGCTGTTGCCGGTGATGATTTTGATGTGCTGAAATCGTCGCAGGAGGCAATCCATGAGGACATTTTTTCAGCCGACATTTTCTGCGGACACGTGAAAACGAAAAAGCATGTCGATTGGTCGGCAATTGTCGAAGCAGGGAGACTGAAGTGGATTCAGTCATCGGCTGCCGGACTAGATCATTGCCTTGCTCCTCAAGTCATCAGTTCCGAAATTGTCGTCAGTGGCTGCAGTGCTCTTTTCTCGCGACAGGTTGCCGAAACTTCGATGGCGCTGTTGATTTGCTTGGTCCGCAGCATGCCAGTCTTTTTTCGGGCCCAACAAAAAAAAGAGTATGTCAGGCGTCCGACCGATGACATGCGTGAGAAGAAAGTTGGCATCATTGGATTTGGTGGAAATGGATATCGTATTGCAAGTACACTGCGACCGATGGTAGGACAGATCAGCGCGACAGATCTTTTCCCTGAGGCAGTACAGCACGCCGTTGAAAGTGGTGTGGTCGACGAAGTCCTACCTGCCGATGCCTTGGAGGATTTGATGGCCAAGTGTGATGTGACGATCGTCACCCTGCCACTGTCAGAGGCTAACGAGAAAAGGATTGGAGAGGATCAATTTGCTGGGATGAAGGAAGGCGCGTATTTCATCAACGTCGGGCGCGGAAGTGTCGTCGATCAAGACGCATTGATTCGACATCTGCAGAACGGACGAATCGCAGGTGCGGGACTTGATGTTGCCAACCCCGAACCGATCGAACATGATTGCCAGTTGTGGACGATGGAGAACGTAGTCATCACGCCGCATGTCGGCGCCCAGTCAGCCTGGCGAGTTCCGTTGACGGTAGATTTTTTCTGCGAGAATCTTCAGAACTATACGTCAGGAGGTTCGTTGATGAATCTTGTGGATAAGCGTTTGGGATTTCCGAGACCTGAGGACAGAGTCGCGTTGGGAGGGCGTTGGTAGGATGGATTCTGA
>CAYTPS010000310.1:0-232 GCA_964439245.1 uncultured Pirellulaceae bacterium
CGGTCGGCGAATCACGAATCTCAGCATGGTCCCCAAGAAAACAACAACCACAAACGCGACAAAACCCAGCAGCGCTTGGTAGCCAAATACACTTTCCACTTCTGGGAAGTGGGCTGGATGATGATCGTCATAAAACGAGCCACCAAAAATCAGCTCGACCACCAACAGCGCCAAACAAGCCACCACCAACCCAACAATCAGTCGATTGACGTTGGCCGGTTTTTCAAACCAG
>CAYTPS010000310.1:246-6126 GCA_964439245.1 uncultured Pirellulaceae bacterium
ACAACAACACACTTCCCACTGCCGTGATACACAGAGGCACCACGCACAACAACGGACCTTCCTTGATCTTAAAAGCACCACCGTCGTGATCCTGATCGCCAACGGTATCACCTTTATCTAGAGCCATGAACGCTAGGATCGGAATAGGGACCAAATATGCAATATTCAAAAGGGAGCTAACCATTAAGGTTCCCATCAGCCAAGCTTTTCCCGAATCAACGGCGCCAAGTGCTAGAAAATATTTGCTCCACGCTCCACCGCCGGGCGGTAGCCCGATAATACTGATCGTGGCAATCAAAAATGCCGCAAACGTAAACGGCATCGAACGCCCCAACCCACGCATGTCACTAATGTTGGCTTTATGGGCACCGACGTAAATCGCTCCGGCGCAGAAAAAGAGAGTGATCTTACCCACCGCGTGCATCGCGATATGCATGCCGCCACCGAGCACGCTTGCCTCGGTCGCTATTGCCGCACCCAGTGTAATGTAGGCCAGTTGGCTGATCGTCGAATACGCCAACCGCGCCTTGAGGTTATCTTTGGTCATCGCAACCAGTGACGCCAACAGAATTGACGCGGCTGCCACATAACAGATCCAGTCACCGGCATGCGTATCGGCTATTAAATCGATACCAAAAATATAGACGGCGACCTTCAAGACCGAAAACACACCAACCTTTACCACCGCCACCGCATGCAATAGCGCGCTGACGGGAGTCGGTGCCACCATCGCCGCCGGCAGCCAACGATGAAACGGCATCAACGCGGCTTTACCAATACCGAAGGCAAACAGGCTGAACAAAATCGCCAACTGAAATGAGCTAATCTTGCCTTCAGAAAATGCTTCGGCCAAAACGCCACCTTGTGTAAAGTCCAGCGTTCCTGCCACACTCCATGTCCATGCTATCGCCAGCATGAAAAATGCCACCGAAGTGGAAAGCAAAATTCCCAAATAGACTCGTCCGCCGTTTCTTGCCTTCTCATCACCATGATGCGTCACCAGCGGATACGTCGAAACCGTCATCACTTCGTACATCACAAACAGTGTGAACAGATTGGCCGAAAATGCTGCCGCAAGCGCTGCAAAAATCGCAATCGCAAAACAGGCAAAAAAGCGCGTTTGATTGATCTCCTGGTGGCCCCGCATGTATCCGATCGCGTAAACGGTGGTCAGCACCCACAAGCCTGAAGCCACCAAAGCAAACAACATTCCCAACGGTTCGACTTGGAAAGCAATCTCGAACCCAGGCATCATGACATCGCCCAAACTCCACTCTGGGCGAGCACCGGAAAATACGTGGCCGGCCAACTGACACGTCACGAAAAACAAGACGCTAGAGATCGTGATCGTGCATGCTTCTCGCAAATTTGGGATCTTGCCGGTAATCACTACCAACACTAACGCCAACAACGGCAATCCCATGCAGACTTGAATCACCGTTTCAGGGGTCATGGCGTGCCTCCTTGCAGCAAGAACCGCGCCGCATCACCAGCCAATCCTGCCGACCAGGTCGTCCAGACACCAAATACAACGGTAGCGATGACAACAGTGTAAGTCGTCACCAACATGATCATTGGCGCTTCGGTCGCCTTTTTTGCTTTCTCTGAAGGAGGAGAAAAGTACAACACTTCGACGACTTGCCACACATAAACTACCGCCAGTAAGGAACTGATCAACATCAGCGCTGCCACGGGATAGAGTTCATGTTCCATCGCAGCAGTTAACAACAACCACTTACTAATAAAACCACAAGTCACCGGTACGCCAATCAAACCCAGACCACCGATCGCCCAAGCCAGAGAAGTCCACGGCATCGTCTTGCCAGCGCCTCGCCAATCTTCTAACTGAACCGAGCCAAGACGCAGAGCAAAGCAACCAACGACCATAAACAGACCACCTTTGATCAAACCGTGATTGAACATGTGAACAATTCCGGCAGTCAATCCGTCCTGGTTGGCCATGCTAATGCCCAGCAACATGTAACCAATCTGCGCGATACTCGAGTAAGCCAATCGGCGTTTAATGTTGGTCTGATAAATCGCCGCAATAGACGCAACAAAAATTCCGACCAACGAAAAAGACCATAACGCCGTATCGAGTGGCAACAATACAAAAGCGAACTCGGGAGTAAAGATCCCATACACAACGCGGAGAAAAGCATACACCGAGACTTTGGTCGCCGTGGCAGCAACGAAACAAGTCACCACCGACGGAGCGTACGTGTAAGAGTTCGGCAGCCACGTATGCAGCGGGAAAACAGCCATTTTAATGCAAAGGCCCACAGTCAGAAACGCAAATGCCACCAGCATTGTCCGAGAGCCCTCCCAGTGTGGGAGCCCCTCAACACCGTCGACCATCACATCTGCCATGCGATACCGGTCTAGCTGTACGCCAATATCGGCCATGTTGAGCGTTCCAGTCATCTGATACAGCAACCCAATACCGATCAGCAAAAACGTCGCTCCGATCGTTCCCATGATCAAGTACTGAAACGCCGCCAGTGGAGCGCGGCGTGTCTTGCCTAAACTGATCAACGCGTAAGTCGAAAGAGACGAAATCTCTAAAAACACAAACACGTTGAACAGGTCACCGGTGGCACACATACCCATCAGGCCAGTCATACACAGCAAATACAGAGCGTAGAACAGGTAGTGCTTCGATTTGGCGACTTCATCACGGAGACTTGGCCCCGAGTAGGTCAACACGATCGCGCCCATCCCAGCAATCATCGCCATCAAAAACGAATTCAGCGGGTCGATGGCATATTCGATTCCATAAGGTGGTTTCCAGCCACCAAGGAAATAGGAAATCGCCCCGACCTCACAAACCCTCGCCACCAAAAACAGCGACAATCCAAACGTCACCCAACAAGCTACCAGCGACAAAACGTTGGCAACGTGTCGCGATCCAAGCAACACGCACAGCGGCGCCATCATCAACGGGATGACGATCGGCAGGACCGGCAAATGAAATTGAAGGTATTCGATCACCGCTGCCGATCCATCAGTAGAATTTCATCTTCTTCGATTGTTCCGTAGTCTTCGCTGATGCGTACGATCAACGCTAGCGCCAACGCAGTTGTCGCAATACCGACTACAATCGCTGTCAGCATCAAAACGCTAGGCAGCGGGTTGGAGTAAATTATCTCCGCGGCTTCTGCAGCATGCTGGTGAGCATGATCAACTGCTTCGTGAACATCGTGCGCGTCATGAACTTCATGGTCGCTGCGTGACGAATGGTCCTCCCCATGCGAATGGGCCGCCGCGACATCCGGTGGAATGATCGGGGCCGTGCCGCCGTCAATTTTACCCATCGTGACATACAGCAGCACAACCGAGATCTGAAAAATATTCAGACCGATGATCGTTTTGATCATGTTCTTACGGGCGATCACAATATAGAAACCGCTCATCATCAAAAACACGACGATCCAGTAGTTATACAAGCCAAAAAATTCTGTCAGCGTCATGCCGTCGCCTCCTTGGCAGTCTGTCGACGATCACTATCGGATGGTGTTTCGTCTGAACCTTGGTCGAACAGTTCCCGTCGGCCGGCAAAGCAATAGAAGATCATGATCATCACCGCGGTAACAGTGATACCAACACCTAGCTCAATCAGGAAAATCCCTAGATGCTGCCCATGAGGCAAGAATCCGTGCAGAACATCATGGTTCAATGCTTCATAGTCAAGAAAGTTCGCTGGTGTCGTTTGAGCATGATCAGAATGTCCGTGACCGCTCTCTGTGCGTCCAATCAATGTCGTGGCCATACCTGTTCCCGCGTAAACAAGCACGCCCAGCGCGATTAATTTTTCGATTACCTTTGCGGGGGCGACCGTTTTGACAGCCGGCAAACCGAAAACCAACCCATACAAAATAAACGCCGAAGCGATAATTACGCCCGCCTGAAAACCGCCGCCAGGTCCAAAGTCGCCGTGAAACTGAACATACAACCCGAACAATAAAATGTAGGGAATGATCAGTTTGGTCACGACACGAATAATGGGAAACGAATTCATTAAGAGTTTCCCTTCTTGCTTGTGGACGACCCCTGGTTAGATGAACTACCAGTTTCTTTGCCCTCGGGATCGCGTCGCAGGATCAAGATCACCGCGATGCCGGCGGTAAAGATGACTGCCGTTTCGCCCAGCGTGTCATAACCACGGTAGCTCCCTAGCAGTCCCGTGACGACGTTTGGCAACCCGTGCATATCGTGCTGTGATTTTTCAACAAACCCTGGTTCAATTCGAGTTTGCACGGGTGCTTGCCGGTCTCCGAAGTGCGGCATATCCAATGTGCCGTAAATCAACGCTGCTCCAGTAACACCTACCACAAACAACGGCACAATCGGCGGCGTGGTGGTCGGTTTCTCTTTCTTTCCCGTCAGGGCCAGCGTACCCAACATCAAAACTGTCGAGATCCCTGCACCAACGGCTGCCTCGGTAAACGCGACATCGGGCGCGTCTAAGATAAGCATCCAGCTCGCACCAAGGAAACTAAAGATGCCGGTGAACATCACCGCCGCCCATAAATCGCGAATACGCGCAATCGCGATCGCCGTCACTGCCAGCAGTGTCAAAATAGAAACAGAAACAAGCATGACTGAACCTTAGGCATCCCTTTTGTCTGTGACTGGATCAAGCCCTTGCATGATGGCCGACTTGGCAAGTGCATGGCACGAACTGGGACTAACCACAAACAGAAAAAACAAAATGATCGCCAGCTTAGCCGTCGCCAGCGTCAGGCCTGTTTGAAACATCAATCCGATGATGATCAATGCTGCGCCGAGTGTATCGGTGATACCACCGCCGTGCAAACGCGAATAGAACTCGGGCATTCGCACGATTCCGATGCCGCCGATAATCGAAAACGCGGCTCCCCCAATGAGAAAAATCCAAGTCAAAATATCAAACAAAATCATGATGCCGCCTTGCCTTCCAGACGAGCCTTCTTGCGTTGATGGATTTGGTTGGCTTTGTCCGCATCTCCAAAGGTGCCGAACTCCGAAAACTTCAACAGTGCCACCATTCCGATAAAGTTCATCAAGCTGTACAAGAGCGCCAAATCAAGAAAATCATGCCGCACGGGATGTTTCAGAACGCAAATGACGCAGATCAACAAAACCGTTTTGGTACCAAACATATTGATGGCCAGAACCCGATCAAAAACGGTTGGCCCCAGCATCGCACGAATCAGCGCCAGCGACATCGTAATGAGTATGGATACGGATGCGATGAGATACACAGTTTTTCCTAGGGGCGTCCGAAAGGTTGCCTGACGATTATGTTTTAGCGTTCCAGTTTCTGAATGCGCTGATCCATTTCGCCGGAGAGATCTTCGGCGGCGCCTTCAAACGATAAGGCGTGAACCAAAATTTCCTTGCCTTCCATTTTCACCGAGACGGTACCGGGAGTCAAAGTAATGGCGTTGGCCAGCATCACTTTTCCCAACTCAGATTTCGGTCCTGCTGGCACGGTGACCAGATTGCGTTTTAGGTTCATATTGGGTGACAGGATAATTTTTGCGACCGCAATGTTGGATTTCACTATCTCCATGAACAACCAAGGAGCGAACTGGAAAAAAGGCCGAAAACCCATTTCGACAGGAGCGCCTTCCTCGTCGACGATCCGCATCCGCAGCGAGATCCATAATGAAAACAGAACGGATATTGCCGCCAAGAAAATCATGAACGGCTCGACGTGCCCCGACCAAAGAAACCAGACCGTCGTCAGCGTGATCAGCAGCGAAACAATGTATTTCATAGCGGCGGGGCCCAAACAAGCTGGCAAGCGAATAGCTTACGGGAATTTGATCAGCAAAGTCCGCTAATATAGCGATGTAGCGCAATCCGATAAAGGCCGGATTGAGTCTACTGCGTCAC
>CAYTPS010000311.1:0-1555 GCA_964439245.1 uncultured Pirellulaceae bacterium
GTTCACATCATAGAGCAGCAACAGGATGGAGACGAAGAGTCGTCCGAGGCGGCATGGAGTGGCGACGAACCGTTAGTGAAAATCAATCGTTCGAACTTTAAGGCTTGTAAACAGAAGGCGAATCAACACTTTGAGAGTAAGTTTTTGCTCAAGGCGCCCAAGTGGTCTTACTACTATCTGTATGCTTTTGAGCGATATGCCTTCTTTCGACAGCAGGCCGAAGGCGATGTCGGCAACCGTGCCATGAAGACTTGGTATGACGATGGTTTCGCAATGTTCAAGGAACTGCAAAAGGAAGATGGCTCCTTGCCTAGAGGACCGGAGCCAGCGATTAGCGCGGGCATTAATACCTCGTTCGCGATCATGTTTCTTGTACGAAGTAGTGAGATTCTTTCAATCCCGCCGGCCGGCAGCAACCTTGAGGGAGGAGGCGGCCTTGGGAAAACCGCAGGGAAGACGCTCAAAGAATTGAAGAACGGCCGAATTAGAGCGCAGGAAACTTCCAAGAACCTCAACGAGCTGATGGAAAATCTGGGAGAAGATCTCAGCAACGATCAGTTGGAGTATCTATCTAACTCAATCAAGGATGCGATTCGTGAATACCAATCGCAACCGGAGAAATCACGTGGGCAAGCCCGCGCCTTTTTGCGATCTTTGGTTTCGGACAAGAATTACTACAAGCGTTTGATTGCCGTCAAGTTTCTCGCCGGCGAACAGGACTTGGACAACGCTCCAGCATTGATTTATGCGATGGGCGACCCTGACATACGCATTTGCATGGAAGCACATAACGGGTTGCGACTGGTCAGCCGTAAGATAGATTCGATCACCGTCCCCGCAGAACCCTCGCTTTCGGACTTTCAACTGGCCAAAGATCGCTGGGTGAATTGGTTGTTGAAGCTTCGACCAGACGCTGAGCTTCTGGATTAAGGGACTGAATCGATGAGTACAGCAAAATCCTCGAAAACATCGGAGACCGCCAAGTCCAGCCGTTTCAAATTTGTCAAAGCCGAGACGAAAGTCTCGCGGTACGATTGGGTCAGTGCAATGTTAGTTTCGTTGCTGATTATCGTTGGCTTTTTTGCGACCATTTTGGGGCTGATCTGGATTACAAGCACCTTCAATTATGACACGCAGACTGGTTTCGTGCCGGTTGAAAATGTCGGTGCGGACGGTGATGAAAAACCCGAGGGCTTCGAGGATGACGCGTTTGACCCAGGCGTCGAAGATTTCCCAGAAGTAGAAACACCGCAGTTGGCCCAGGCCTTGGAAGCGGTTAGCGATGCCGTTTCAACGGTCAAAGCTAATCTTGCCGACCGCAGCGGCAATGCCGCCGTGTCGGGTGCCGGCAAAGGATATGGTTCCCGTGAAGGCGGTCCCGGTGGCGGTGGTGAGGGTGTGCCAGAGTACAAGCGCTGGAAGATTACCTACAAAGCGGAAGACATCGACACGTATAAACGCCAGTTGAGTTTTTGGAAGATTGACATCGGAGTGCTCAAACGCAACAGCGATGAGGTATATCGGGTCAATGATCCTGCTGGACCGGCAAACGTGA
>CAYTPS010000311.1:1565-6117 GCA_964439245.1 uncultured Pirellulaceae bacterium
ACTCTATTTTGCCCACACAAAACAACGCATGATGCGCTGGGACGAAGCGATCGCGGTTGCTGCCGGCGTTAACACTGACGACAGCAACTTGATCCAGTTTTACTCCAAGGAAGCGCGGGCACGCATCCGGGAGCAGGAGGCCAAATTTCTTGCGACTGACGGACGAAACATCAAAGATGTTCGGGCTACAATGTTGCGGCTTGTAGAAACAGACAATGGATTTGATTTCGTCGTGGATCAAATCAACTACCGGAACTAGAGATTTCGCAAGACGAAGAACCGAGTAACTCACACGAGAGCAAACGACCATTTTTTCAACCTTTGACCGATAAACGTTAAATATACATGGAAAACATCTTTATCTACTTGGGCTACGTGATTTACTTCGTGATGGCCATGATTGCCCTTTGGGGGGCTTTCTGTGTGGTCATGGTAGCCGCACGCGTTCGACAAAAGCAGTTCGTCAATGAAGACCAGCAGCGGTTGTTCTTGGAAGCGATTGAAGAGCCGCTGTCGCAGGGTGATTATGCGACTGCGTTTGAGATTTGCGATGGCGACCGGCGGGCCACCTGCCAACTAGCGGAACTAGCGATCAACAATCGCAAGTTGGGATTTGGCAAGGTCAAGCAGCTAATCGCTGATCGCTTCCAACGTGATGTCTTGCAAGACCTTGAGTATCGCTTGAGCTGGGTATACACGGTCATCAAAGCCGCGCCGATGATCGGGCTGCTAGGGACAGTGCTGGGGATGATGGCTGCGTTCGCGAAACTGGCGATTCCCAATGCGAACGTTGAAGTCGCGAAACTGGCTCAAGATATTCAGTTCGCTTTGATCACGACAGCACTTGGATTGACGATCGCGATTCCATTGGTGATGGCGACCGCTTATATCAACATCAAGATCAAAAAGATGGAAGACTTGGTCTCGTATGGCGTCAATCAATTTTTGGAAATCTTCAAAGAAGCCAATATCCGTTTCCCTAAAGCCTGATTGCCGCAATCAAATGTGTTTGCCGCAAAGCTGCGGCTGAATTGACAGAATTTTTGTCTGACAGAGTTTGATGAGTACAGATACACAGATCACATTAAAGAAACGCAAGGAGAACCCTGATGATGGGGAACTGGATATCACTCCGATGATTGATATCACTTTTCTTCTTCTCGCGTTCTTTGTTGTCGTATCCAAAATGGATCCGCAAGCCGCGGTGGATCTGCCAAAGGCGTCTTTTGGCCTTTCGGTGCAAGACAAGGAGTGCGTGGTCTTGATTGTTGCCAAAGATGAATCGGGCAGTCAAACCAACGTCTACGCAGGGCGCTCAAAGGATCCTGAACTTGCCATCAATCAAGCCGATCCCGAAGACACAGAAGAGGCTGTCGGGAACTACGTCCAAGAACAACTTTCGTCGCACCCGGAACTAACGTCGATCCTGATCAAAGCTGAGGGCAATGTTCGGGTGGGGGATGTCGAAACGGTCAAGCGTGGTGTTGCCAAGGCGGAACTGAGTGCTTCCCGACAGATCTATGCTGGGATTAAGGAGGAGCAACAATGAGTAACGGTATGGAAGATTCTCCTCAAGACGATGAGAAGTTCGGCCTCAGTACACCGACAGGAAATCTGGCCAATGAACAGGCCGGAGATCGTCCGGCAATCGAGCACTCGCAGAAAATTGATCAAGCCGATCGAAGATCTGGAGAAAAGTATAAGGCGATGGGCTGGAAGGGGATCGATGACAATGAACCTGAAGAGGAGGACGAAGAACCTCAGCTGACCTTCGGCAACAAAGATCCGATTCCCGAGGACGAGTTGGACATGACGCCAATGGTTGATGTGACGTTCCTTTTGCTGATTTTCTTTATGGTGACCGCGTCCTTCACGCTGCAGAAATCGATTCCCCAACCTCCGGCCGCCTCCGATGCTCCATCGACCAACGTCGTGGAAGAGGAAGAAGCGCAAGACTACGTTGAGGTCATCATCGACCAGAATAATTCTTACTATGTCACCACACGTGACAGTGAAGAGCGCGAAGCACCCAGCGAAACTGAGATGCGGCGCATGATTAAAGACGCCAAAGACACCTACAGTCCAGAGCGGATCGTGATTACCGCGCACGTTGATGCGACTCACGAACGATTGATTGCCGTGTGCGATGCGGGGCAATCATCAGGACTGAAGATTGAAGTAAAGACAACTGATTTAGAGTTTTGAAATTGTTGAGGGGCTTTTAGGTTCCGACCACTGGCCTAGTAAAAAAACAACGCAACCACGATACAGACCCATCATTACTATGAACTGGCCTCTAACGGTGGCCGGACTTTGACGACCAAACAGTCTGACGCAACTTGCTCCGGCGACGCGGAAGAGAGTTTGGGGCAAAGTGAATAAGGAATCGAATGTCACCTGATAAACTAATCAATAAGTTGGAAGCTCTGGGCAGCATTGATCAGAAGATCATTCGGCAGTTGCGTGAACAGGTAAAGTCCTCGGCGAAACCAGTCAAAGGGACTTCGATTCTAAAATACCTGATCAAGAAAGAACTGCTTTCACAATCCGATGCTAAAGAGATCCTGAAGTCGGACGCAGCGGGAAAAGATGTCAACGATCAGAAGACACGTATTGCTGAACCGCAAGAGCTGTTGATTGAAGAGCCGGATGATGAAATTGAGGTCGCGCGGGTAGAAGAATCGTTGTCGGCCGTGATCGACCCGATCCCAGAAGAGGAACTGGGCCTGGACCGCGCTCCAGTTGGAAAGAAGCCAGTCAACACCGACTATTTTGACGATACCGTTGATCGAACGCGGGCCCAAGATGGAGGCGAGGTATCATCTGCGTTGGGTCAGTTTCGCAAGAATGACCAGAAGAACCAGTGGGCCAGTAAGTGGCCATACATTGGCGGTGTATCGCTGGTATTGCTGACAGGAATCGTATTTTTCCTGTCAATTTGGTTTATCGGTGCATCCGCCGAAGAGCAGTACGATGCGGCGGTGACAAGTCTGAAGAACTCCACGTTTGAAGACGCGATTGTAAAGTTCGACGAATTTATCAAAGACAATCCGTCCCACAAGAATATCGATCTTGCCAAAACGTATCGCGTTCAATCGGTCATGCGTTCCAAATTCGCAGCCAAGAATTGGTCGGAAACGATTCAGTCGGGCCAAGAATTACTGCCGCCTTTGGCCCAAGAGCCAGAGAATAAGCTGGCTAAGGTTCGTGAAGATCTTGGGTATATGTTGACCAAGTCGTTGTATCACGAGTCCGAAAGAGCCGTGAACTTAAAAGAGTTGCCTGAGATGGAGAAGGCGAAACGGACGCTCGATGGGTTTTGGGAATTTATCGACAACCCGCTGTATCTTTCGGGAGCAACACGTAAAGGCGAAACGGTTTCCAAATTCATCGCCGACATCGAAAACAATCGAAGCGCAGTCACTGGCCTAATCAACAAGGAGAAATCCTACTCTTCAACCATTCAGAAGATTAAAGAACTGGGTCAACAGAAACAGACCGACGAAGCGTTTCGGTCTTACATTGAATTGACGCGCGAGTATCCCGATCTTGCCGCTCGCCAAGAATTACGGCAGACGATGCGCGTGATCAGTGACGCCGAACAAGTCTTGGTCACTCCCATTGACGATCGAATTCAGGTTTCAACGGACGACCTAACCGCTGGAGTTGGACGTTCGGTCGTTTTGGCCTCGACTTCTGGTAAGCCCGTCAATGGCCTTCGAGGTGAATCGCTGTGTGCGTTGGTGGACGGTTCTGCCTACGGTTTCGATGCTTCGAATGGCAACGTGCTTTGGCGAAAATTCGTTGGGCTGCAGACTACCTTTGAGCCTAAGCCGTTCGATGATGAAACGGTGATCTTATCGGATCTGATGCGATTCAGGGTCAGCCGAATTCGCACCGATGATGGAACAGTGGAATGGTCTGCGGAGATCGGAGAGCGTTTTCACGAGCCGAACTTCAATGAGGAACGTATTGCAATCACGACGCATTCGGGCAAAGTCTTACTGTTGGACGGGGAGAGTGGGGAGATGATTGGCGGCTCGCAGTTGCCGCAGGCCACCAACGCAGGAGCACTGGTCGGCAGTAGATCGCCCTTCATCTATCAAACGGGATCCTACTCAAACCTTTACGCCATTTCGACAACAACATTTGATTGTCAAAACGTCATGTACCTTGGGCATGCACGAAACAGTATTTCAGTGCCGCCGATTTCTTGGTCGGGCTATTTGGTGGTCGTGAAAAATGGCGGTGATTTTGCAGATCTCTTGGTGATCAAGCCCGATGAGAACGGGTTGAACTTGAAATTGGCGCAGGTAATCAATCGTGTGACCGATGCACCGATTTCGACACCGATCCGTAATTTCGGACGAGGTTTGTTCTTGTTTGCTGACAACGGCGACATGCGCGTGTTGGAATTGAATCCGGGCAGTGAAACCAATCCTGTCTCAGTGCGTATCAAGAAACGTTTCGAAACTGCGGGGCAAAAGGCCTATGCCACTTTTCAAGGTACGAAGCTCTGGGCGGCCGGTCGTGGGCTGCGGCGGTACAAGGT
>CAYTPS010000312.1:0-6111 GCA_964439245.1 uncultured Pirellulaceae bacterium
GATATTCACTTCGCTACCAGCGTTGGCAATGAAGCGACGGTCAATAAAACTACCATCGCTGATGTTGATTTGAGTTGTCTGGCCCGGCACCCCGCCAACGTAAACAGCAGAGTGATTAATTGGCGGCTCGTCGCCGGGCAAATTAAGGACGGTGTCAAACTCGCTCGACGGTGACGGCCCCGGGCCGTTAACTTGCGCCAGCGCCAGAGAATCCAGCAGAGCAAAAATACCAATACAGACCGTTAGAAAACTGCTCAACGACAGTGCTGGTGCTCCGAGTATTTGAGTCATTTGCCAGTTCCAAAGATTTATTAGATTCTTTGGGGCCAAGAAGAGAGTTGAGGTATGAAGAGAATTTAATTGCCGCAGCCGGTTGAAGAAGTTTACCGACTCCTGATTTCTACGACTTCGTAACTATATACTTTTGCAGTTGCCATGTCGCAAATAGGAAGCCGTTTCGTCTTTTGTGCATCGTTCGAGACTCCGGCTGTACACATTCACTTTGCAAGCCGGTCTTTCCAGCGGCTTTTTCTAACCGGCCTCTTTTCTTTTTTTGCCGGCACTAGCCGAGCGCCTGCCATGTTTCCTCGGGAACGGGGATGCCGTGCTTGAGCCGATCGAGACGAGTCTGCGCGGCGCGTTGGCCCGGGTAGCGGACAGATTCAGGTTCGTCCCCTTTCATCCAATCGATGGCTTCGCGTATGCGTGTGGCGATTTCGTCACCGCTGCCAGAGCGCGCGACATCGAATGCGAGAAAGACCTGTGAGACTTGCTGTTCACCATTGAGTTGACCGATGTCGGAAGTGGAGTTTCCCGAGGCAAGTAGGCTGGCCAACAGATCAAGGACAAAGGCGAGACCGGTACCTTTCCAATAACCGACGGGAAGGAGTTTTCCGGTTTCCAGAATTTCTTCGGCGTCGCGGGTCAGTTCTCCATCGCTATCCCATCCTCCTGCCACAGGAAGCTGAGTGCCGTGTAGACGATGTTGCTCGAGCTTGCCGTAGGAGAACTGAGTCATGGCCATATCCATCACGACTGGAGCACCGTCGAGAGGAGCGGCAAGTATCAACGGATTGTTGCCAAGTGTTGGTGAGTTGCCGCTCCATGGAATCATATTGGGCATCGTATTGGTCCAGCAGATGCCGACCATCCCCGCATCGGCCGCTTGCTTTCCGTACGTTCCCCCACGCATCCAGTGATTCGTTCGGCGAAGCGCGACACAGCCGAGGCCGGACTCTCGAGCGATCTCCATGGCTCGATTCATGGCGGCTCGCGCATTCAATGGGCCCGCTCCGCAGAGTCCGTCCCACTGCTCCCAGGCGCCGAAGCTTGCGACACGTTCTGGACCATCGGTAATTTCTACCCGTCCCGTGTCGACGGATTCTATAAGGCTGGGAAAGCGTGCTAAGCCGTGGGAATCGACGCCCTCGAGATTGTTTTCGATGAAGACGTCGGTGATCGTTTGGGCGGCGTGTTCACTAAACCCTTTCCCCATCAGGATTGGGAGAATCTTGTCACCGATTTCTTGCGGAGAAAGCATCAACATAAAAGCGTGCCTGAACTAGGAACTATTTAGTATTTGAAAATTTGGCCCCAGAATGTGAGCGGCAAGGCGCTGGCCCAATGGCACATACTTTAAAAATATCATCCATGTTTCAGGGGCGAAAAAGCTAACCGCTAATGGACGCGAATCAACGCGAATGAAAAAATCGGATTGTATTCGCGTACATTGGCGTTCATTCGCGGTTCTAAATAAATTGGTTGCAGATTGAGTTGTAGCCTGAAATTTAATGTAAGTGCCATTAGACTACCGCTCTACCGCTCACAATTATCAAAAGGGGCTTGGCGCCTTGCGGCTCAGGTTTGTGTCAAACAGCACCTAGTGCCAAACGAGAGGCAATTAAGCATCACGTTCTATCGCTACTTTACCGGTTCGAGATAGACGTTTCGAAACTGCAGCTGCCCGCCTTCGCTTTGCAGGCCGATTCTGCCAGCTGCCGGAACGCATCCGGTTGCCTTGTTGGCCAGCGTACCATTGACCGACAGCGTAACGTCATCTCCCTTACAGACGATGTCGTAAGAATTCCACTGGCCGATTGGCTTTTCATTAACGCCTGGGTTGCGTTTCATAACGCGGAACTGCTGGTTCTTGGATTTAGCGCTTTTGCGTTTATCGATTTGCCGAACTTCTGCGCACGTCGAGTCCCCGGAAAACACAAAGAAGCCCACATTATTTTCTCTCAACTGGGCTTCGGTGAAGCTGGGCCAGACTTTGTCTTCACCCTTGAGATGCAGAAAGACACCGCTGTTGCGTTTCTTTCCCGGTGCAGGCGGCGCGTCCAAATATCGCCACTCAAGATGAAGTTTGTAATCCTTGTAGGCCTTCTCTGTTCGAAGATATCCAAACGGCATACCGGCCACATGGATGACTTCGTCTCTTGCGGTAAAGACTCCAGTTTCCGGAGTCTCAAGCGTTTTCTTCCAGCCGGTAAGGTCTTGTCCGTTAAAGAGTTGAATTTTGCTGGTGGGAGCAATCGGTTCGTCGGCCAAGCCAACCGGGATAAGGTTCTTTTTGAGAAACCGATCGATCGACTCGACAAACATGGGCATGAACTGGGGCGCATTCCATTGAGCATGCTTGGCTCCTTCGACGATAGACAGTCCTGTCTCAACGCCCAACGATTCCAATTTCTCTTGAACGGCTTTATTTTTGTCGGGGTTGTCTTTTGACCCTGTCAGGAAAAGAACCGGAGGCATCGTCGCGTCGATTTTGCTGGCGACGTCGGCCAGTTTGTACATGTCCGGTTTTTGCTTTGCGTCCCCGCCGAACCAAACCACGGCGAACGATTTTTCCGGCTCAGTGATTGATTGATCGGCGACTCGTCCCGGCGAAACTTCCATCGGGCCAGCCAGCACGACCACGGCGGCCAATTGAGTGGATCCTTCGATGTTTGCGTGACGCAAGTCAGCCACTTCATGCCCTGCGGCCATCAGCCCCGCGAGGTGTCCGCCGGCTGAGCCTCCCACCACCGCAATCCGGTTTGGGTCGATGCCTAACTCGGTCGCATGGCTGTGCAAGTAAGCCGTTGCCGCGTTGCAGTCGCGAATGGCTGCCGGAAACTTTGCTTCATGCGCCAGTCGGTACTCGATGTTGGCCACGATGTAGCCACGGCGGCAAATCGACGCTGACAGGGCGGCGAACTTTTCTTTCGCACCTTTGACCCAACCTCCGCCATGAACCACGATCACGGCGGGCGATTTCTCCGACGCAGACTCAGGCCGGTAAACGTCCATGTATAGCTTTCGCCCGTCAACGTTGGCGTACGGAATCTGTGGAGTGCACTCAACGCCGCTCAGGTCGACTGCCGGCATTGGGCAGATACCGTAAGCATCACGCGGCGTCACATAAAGTCCATCGAAGGTGCTGATGTAGAGCTGCCTTTGAATATCGCCTCCGAACACGACGTTGATCGGACGAGTTGGTGTGACGATTTCGTCGATCATTTTTCCGCTCGGATCGAACACGCAAACCGACCGGCCGCCCGTGCAGTAGACGTTGCCAGCGCGGTCGACCGTCATGCCGTCACCGCGAAAACCAATTTTTGTTTCTGGCAGTTGAGCAAATTCGGATGTCTCGAAACGGTCTTTCGACAGGTCAATTTCAGCGGCGACCAGTTTGCCGGTGTTGATGGATGACACATAAATGGTTTTGAAGTCAGGGGACAGACCAATGCCGTTGGGTTGAGACAAATCCGTAATGACGATCGAGACCTCGCCGCCTGTAGAAACTCGGCGGACGACGCCTTCGCGGGTGAAGGTAATGTAGACGTCTCCTCGGCGATCGACGACCAAATCATTGGGCTTTTGACCTTCGCCGAAGGCAGCCAGTTCCTCCGGCCGACCGCTTTGAGGCAGCCGAAACAGTTTTCGTTTTCCACCGTCAACGAAATACAGGTTTCCGTTTTGGTAACATGTGCCAGAGATTGCCCAATCGCCTTGCAGACGCTTTCTGGCTTTGCTGATGTCTTTTTCAGTTGGGATCTTCCACAGCACGCCCCCCCTAACATCCGGAACCAGTAGAGTGCGGTTGCCGTCCCAAGCTGGTCCGTCGGCAAGTTCGAATTCTATATTCACCTTTTTCAACGTCGGCTGCTGTGCCCGAATTGATGGAAGGGCAACGGGTAGCAACAGGCCAACCAACAGAAAGTATCGAAACATGGGGAACTATAGGCGAAAGGAGTGTTCTGTATGGAATTGAAGCGGCAGCGTTTCCGTTTTGCGACTTGAATCAAAATTTTCAAGCTGGCTCTACGAGGGACAACCGCAACATTCAAGGAGGTTACCCCATCGCAGTCGACTCGTCCAGTTTATAAAGTCGATGCTGTAAAGTTCGGGTCGCGTGCTTAAACGAACAAGGGTTGACGCAAAACGGAAAACGGTAGCGTGAGTTGGTAACAATTTACACAAGCCGGGTGCCATGCTTCACGCGCAGCTTGAAGCATGTGAAACTGAGGTTTTGGTTAACCTCGATGGGTTGGTCGAACCTGCAACTGAGCATGGGTATGCTGCGCGTGACCATGGCACCCAAGAACACTGTACAATTGCGTTTAAATAAATAGGCTGGAGAACGAAATGAATTCTTTGAGAACACTGATTACGTTGGCATTGGTGCTGAGCATTTTTCCGCCGTGGGCGGAGTCGTTTGCTCAAAAGCCACATGTGCTTGTCATTGACACCGCGGCATCCGAGTCGGTGAACAACGCGTTACTGGGCTACAACATCCTGCACTTCAAGAGTCAGCGTGAGCAAGACTTCGTCGAGCGTATGAACCCTGTAGCTATGCGATTTCCAGATGGTGTCTGGGGCAATTTTTATGACTGGGAAACCGATGGCTTTACGAACCACGGCGACGAACATCACCGATCCCACGTCTATGCCCCGGTCCTTGCAAAATGGAAAGAACGCGGCATCAAAGGAGGCTTTGCGGGGCTGACGAAACTCAATGACAAAAAGAAAAAGAGCGACGGCACGGGCTACAACATTGTCTGGCTTTACAATGCCGCCTTCGACAGTCCTGAAAAGAACGTCGCCCGGATGCAGGATAGCATCGAAAAAGGTTTTGTCGTGCGCGACATCGAGCTAGGGAATGAACAGTTCTGGCTAACCCAAGTCTCAAATAAGACGTTGACCCCTGAAGGCTACCGCGATGCTGCCCGTGATATCTCGAAAGCCCTCAAGCAAGTCAACCCTGACGTGCGCGTCTCGGTCACACTTTCTTGGCGAGACAACAAACACGGTAGTTGGAACAAGGTCGTTACGGACGATGATCAATACTTCGACGCGATCTCGCTGCACAAGTACAGCGGCCCGGGCAAGGCTGAGCCCAAAGACGACGCTCAGCTTAAGACCGTGCTCGCAGGGCGAAAGCATTTGGCTGAAGCGGCCGCCTACGTCCGTAGCTTCGCCAAGAAACCGATTTGGCTGACCGAGTGGGGCTTGAATTCCGGTGAAGACGCCAAAGCAGCCGCGGCCCTGTCGATGGCCGATTGCTACCTGTATCTTTTTGAAAACCAAGGCACCTTCCATCGCGCGAACTGGTTTTCGGTTAACGGCGTCTCCCGCAGTTTCGTCGCCATGGGCAAGAACCGCCGGCCGACAGAACCGCTACAAAAGACCGCCTTCGGCTGCGTGCACGAGATCATGCGCGGCATTTTTGAAGGCGCTGACCTGCTCTCTACGGCCGTCGAAACCACCAGCCTCGATACTGGTGCCGGCACCATCGACACCGTCGTCTGATTGTCTGCGTCATCAACCTGTCCGATCATCCCAGCGAACTGGCGATCACAATCGATCAAAACAACAAACCTGCTGTCCTGACCCACGAAGCTCTGGCCTTCAACGCCATCGGCGAAACGATCTTGCTGGACCTCGATGATACCCCACTGAAATCGGTTGAGCACACCAACAATAGCATCACTCTCTCTCCGCTATCAATCAACAAGATCGTGATGAGTGACGAATAGAAACCTCCCCTGGCAGAACAAAGCCTTCAAAAAGGTGTCAGCTACGAACGGCACCTGCTCTTGCTTGACACCTGTTCTTGCCTCGCTC
>CAYTPS010000313.1:0-6111 GCA_964439245.1 uncultured Pirellulaceae bacterium
GAGCAGGTCCCTCGGAATCTGTTCTGTTGTCGCATCAGGAAGGGTCACCAAGGAGGTCGCTGCACTATCAGGCACACCCAATCTGTTTGCCGAAAAGACGCGTCTCGATCCACTTAGATCCCAGAGCACATATACTTCGCCTATCTCTCTTGGTGGTGCAGTCTGCAAACTTCCGGACGGACTGTCGCTTATCAAACCGCGTAACGGCAGCCTATTGGCCATAAGGCGAACCGGATCAAAAGTATCAGTAGGAATAATCAGCAAGACACGATTTTCTGCTACGTGTAGAATTACATCGCTTTCGGTGAAGGTGCTGACAACAACCACACGTCCATCTTCCAGATTCTCGAAAGTTGCCGGCCATAGCGAAGCTCTGCGGCGCAAAGCAGCATCATCCGATGTACAAGGGTTTGACGGATCCGACAGAAAGCGCAGGCTTTGCTCGAGGTTGCCACGCATACCAATCGGCACGTCCACTGCCACACGAAGCGGTGTTGAAAGGGATGGCGGTAAATCCCTTATTACCGAAGGGGAGTTTACCGCTCTCTGGATTATTCGAGTGGCGGTTCGCAAATCATGACGTTCGGAAGAGAATTCGACATTTTCTAACACAGCTACGTCTTTACTAGCTTCAATTGACACCGTCCTTTCCGCCAGTTCCTGTCCTTCGGAGTCAAGCAATCCCAGTGTAACTTGACCGTCCGTTTCCGCGGCAAACACTGGAGGCACAGAAAACAGCACTGTAACCATGCCCTCGGAACCGTCTGCGCTCAAACGCAAAGAAGCAATCCGGTTCATCTCAGGGCGATCAGAGCTGTTTGACACCATGTCAATTGAAGCGATGGGGACTCCAGATTCGGTCTTCCCCAAGCGACCACTTGCCAGTGTGTTCCAGTCCCAGCCGAAGTTTTGAGCACGGTCACTTACCAAGTAGCTAATTCTCTGCTCCGGCCCCCGATGGTATGCTCGCCAAGCCATCAGAACAGAAAACTCGACTGTCTCGACGAACCTTGGATCCAAATAGTCCTCTTCTCGAAATCTGCCAATTTCTGTTTGCATGGGCAGAGTGCCACGATTGAAATGTGTAAGCGCTTCACGAACAATCTCTGGAAGCCGCAGTTCGTCGGTGGCAGTCAAAGCGCTATCCGAGAACTGATTCAAAATCCAATCTCGGACAGGAGCTAAATCGGTGGGCACCCGTCCTCCAACGCCAGCATCAACATTTACAGAGTCAACAAACTTTGATGCAGTTAGCTGCCAGTCAGGTGCCCCCATTGGAACATGAGCGCTAACCAAATAAGCATGCCTAGCGCAGCCAATCGGAAAAACAGAAAGGAGCAACGAAACTACAAGTACCACGGTTACCAACATCGTTCTGGCAACGATGCCAAAAAATGGCAAGCGGCCTCTCTTCGCGCGCTCGCTTTCAGTGAATCCGGCCGCCACAGGCGATATCCAAAAACTAATCGTCGCAAACGCCGCGATGGCAGAAATTGCTACAATGGCCACCCAAGTCCAAAATGGGTTAAGCAAGGATCCTAAAAATACCAGACGACCCCCGTCGCAACCTCCTAGATAATCGATCATCTTCTGGCTAGCCCCAGCACTCCGCTTGACGTCAAAGCCTCTGCAACTTCTAAATCACTACCATCTACGTTAATCTCAGCAAAAACGCCTCCTGCACGTTCGACGCTATGCCGCGCATCAAGCCGAAGCCTCGAAAGCAACTCCATGGCATCTCGCGGCTCCCAAACACTGCGGTCATAGACGGCCATAGTTGACGCATCATAGCCAAGACCAAGTTCTTGGGTCTGGTCATTATCAACAAGGAGTATCGCTCCCCCACTTCGCCCAATCCAGTCAACATAGGCTTTGGTAGGTAAAGAAAGAAAATCAGAAATTAATAGATGTGGGACTGTTCCTAAAGATGAACTCTTCACATCGGATTGAATTTTGCGGTTTGGAGGATCGAAAAATACTGACCACCGCCCGCCCTGCTGATCCACGGCTTTTCCGACGATATTGACTAATGCTTCGGCTACAGCACGTTTCTTCGAACGCCCTGAAAAGTCGCCCGGATACAGCATTGCAGGAGAGTCATCAATTCCGACTATTAAATCAAAACTCTCACCGATCTCGCGCAAGCGGACACGAGGCCGTCGCGCGGAAAAACCCATCTTGTTGCCGGCACTAGTCAGCCCCACCAAGTCAGCTGCAATGGCTCGGGACAGGCTATCGCCTGATTGAAACGGCCTAATCCAAGCGGGATCCCCCGAACGCCGGCTTGCCTCGACTTGTGACGTAATGTGACCTGCCCGTTCGCTGACCATTTCGGTATCAAAACCAAGAGGTGGTAGCGTTCGACGGCCACGATTCCAAAAACGGTAGAACGCATGCCATCGGCGTACGAGCGGTGAAAACAACGCTAGAATTGTGCCGAACATAAGGAAGATGACCAGCGTGACGGCGCTTCGGCGCGCTACAGGCAAACTCCCAATCAAGGAGATCGCGCCGTTTGCTTGCATGAGGTTTTGAAACGGAGAGCCTCCGGCCACTAGTTCAACTCGAGGAAACAATCGAAACGGCAACATTTCTATCGGGGCATCAGAAGAAGTACCGAGCTGCATTTCGTACTCCTTGGACAACGCTGGCTCTTTATCGTCGCCAAACCCTCTTGGGTTAGTCGTGCTAAGTCGATAAACCACCTTGCCTTTCGAGGGATCGATTTCAATTAGCGTCAGAGGACACGAGTTGGCTTGAGCCAGCGTACCGCAATGTAAAATAGCGTCAGCGATCCGTAGTCTCGGCCTTTGCCAGCTTCCGGTGCCCGACGGAAGCCTGAAGTGAAATTCAGCAGCATCTTGTTGCTTTGAGATTTCGACGCCAATCAAGTGTAATCTGGAATCGCTACTTTGAGACCAACCTGCCTGTTCAACAATGTCGATCAAACGCTGGATTCCTAGCGCCGTTGAGCCCCCCGAAACGGAGCATCTTGGACGGGTCGGAAGGCGAAAAAGACTGTATCCATGGCACAAGTTCGCATCCAGGAGAACAGGCTTCATTATAGGCTGCCGAGATACGTTTTGTGGCTAGATCATCACTTGCCCAAGTTGCTGGATCGAAGGGAGAATAGGCCAAAGCAATGACCGGCGCACCCAAGTCATAACGTGCCAAAGCGAGAGGAAGACCTGCCATGGAACCGCCCTCACTCGCGCGTACCAACACTTCGGCATGCGCATGCGCTTCAAGTTCCAATGCCATTGTTGGCTGCATCTCAATAGTTGAAGGTGTTCGCGGATCAAGGCTACGCCCACGAAATACTAGCTCGGAAACGGCACCACCTGTACCAGGAGTCAACGCCAACTGTGTCAGAATCGCGCTTACGCTCTCAGATGCCGTTTGACTTTTGGGTATCTCGAGTGTTTCAACAAGACCCGCGTTTCGCCATCTCGCAACGGCGCTACCCCATCTCTCTCCACCAAGCGCAACAGCTGCTGCATTGGCTGTTTCCGCAAATTCGCTGGATGTAGGCAAAACGACCAAAAGGACGCGGACCCCCGCATCATTCAGCCGCGTAAGAATCGCCTCGTCGATTGGTGTGGACGTGAACGAAGACGCTAAGTGGCCTTTCTCGACTGCCCCACCCTCACGAAATGTTGGAGAATTTTCAGGTGAATGTTGCGCAGCCTTTGTCGTGAAAACCACAACGACAGAGCCTGGATAGGCGTTACCTGGCTCGAATACAGCAAAAGGTGCAGCAGACGCTGCCATTCCGTTGAAAAAAGCGTCTAATCGAGTAGAAAGAGCAGCGGTCTCGACAAGAGCATCTGCCGTCCTAATTTCGTTTTCAGCCGCTCGTAGGCAACTAGGTTCGACTTGGATATGTACCGCAGGATCCCACCGGGCTTCGTTCTCAAGCCGCAATACCAATTGGCGCGCTCCATTTTGCTCAACAGGCGCAGTCACAAACCCGGCAATATTAGCGAGCGCCGGCATTAATTGGTCGACAATCTCATTCTGTCGATCGATCGGACGCTCAGAAGTTGAACTCAGCATGTTTTCAACAGTTGATTCAAGCGGGATATGGGACAAACCACTACAATCAGAAACAAAGGCAATGTTACGTGTGGCATACCGCAATCGAGGGGCGGATGCGCCGTTTGAGGCGGACCAAGCTGGCATCCAACTGTCCATAGGTGTGGCGCCGGAGCTTGGTTTCACGGGGGGGGGGGCGATCAAAATAGGCACGCCACGTGCTAGCAGGCTTTCAGGAATATCCAGATCCGAAAGTCTTTTGAGCGTATCCACCGATGGTTCTAGTAGGACCAAAGCACCGGCTGCTAAAGCGCAGTCGGAAAGTAGGGAGTCCACTACCGCGCTCGCAATCAAAAAGCAGCGAACAGCACCATTGGCAGGGTCGAGAACCTCAGGCACTGGAGGAAGATCCTGTAATCGACGCGATTTCGATGCACGCCAGCTGTGATCAAACAACGCAAAATACGGATCTTTTGGCGGCTTTGGCCAAGTACGGCCAATAAACTCTGCGCCGTCCACCAGGATTGCAGGACCAACCGCATCAGCGTTCAAGTAAACCGTGCTGGGAGACAGAATTAGTCCCTCGTCCGGTCCTTCCGCAAGCCGAGCCTTGAGTTCCAGAAACTGCCAACCAGGTTCTACAATCGCGTTACCAAGAGATTTCCCCGAAATTGGAGCCGATTGCATCAAAAGCGCAAGACTTCGTTGAGTCTCCCGGTCACCTTCCGGATACCATGTCCATCGAGGCAGCAAAGTAGCTTCTCTTTGAAGCTCGATTCCTCTCAGTAAGGTCCGATCTAGTTCGGCGACCTCGCACTCTGCAAACGAGGTCGTACGGTTCAGTGAAATGCATAGATCAACAGTAATCGTCGGTTGTTCTTCAGCCGCGCCCAGCGCCCCGCCTGCAATCGAAAGATCGATAAACCCTTGCTGCAACGAATACCGCTGGCCAACGCGAAGTTGTGGACCAATCGCGACTGTCAGGTTATACGCACTAGCTTCGTTTTGAACGTTAACATGAAAGACCTCGCCATCATATCCCGACAGTGCGGTGCTAGATTGCTCCCTGTTCGAGGCGCCCATTAAATCCCAATCAGGCGCGGTGGGATCGTATAGGAACACAATCGTTTCAGTCGACCATGCTCGAGCAAAGGAATTCCACAACCCAGCTAACCCATCGGGTCTTGCAGCTCTCGCCAATGTCAAAAGTTCTTGAACTGACTCCGCCTGAACGGCACTTACACCACCGATCAGCGCCCCGGTCGCGTTACTAGATAGAGTGGACAGACTCGGACAAGAACTACGCTCACCAACCTCCGGACTACTGTTGAAAAACAGTAAGGCAGCCGAGCCGTCATCGGCATTGAGTCTAGACAATGAGGCCTCGATATCATCTGAATTCGTCTGGCAATGAGCGACAAAAGTGAGCGTTCGTCCCGGCTTAGTTGTGGCGCCACCAAGAAACCAAAGCACTGTGACAATCAGAGCTCCAATGAAAAAAAGCGCACCCGAACGACGAGCAGTAATGCCACCTCGCGTGCGAAGCATACCTACAACAAGTGTCAAGAAGACCAATCCGCCAACCACGGCTACAAACCACTGGGTTTCCGAAAACGTCAACTTTCCAATTTCCAATACACTATACTTAAGCTTGCTCCAAAAGAAGCGTATCTCGATGCGGCCTTCATTCGAGGTTTTCTTTGATCAACGCATCGAGCTTGGGCGAGGTAAAGATCTCAAATGTAACATTACCAAGAGCTTGCATCAGACGCTGAAAATCTTCTGGCTGTGCTTCAGGGCTAAAGTTCAAGACTAGCTTATTCGCAATTGCATCACCCAATTCTTCCACCGCCAGCCGTGCGAGTTCTTTTTGGCCAATTGTCTCAAATCCGTGGGTCTTTGGACGGCTTTCAGAAATTCGACGATCAACCGCCAAGATCCAATCTCTTGCACCGCGGGCATCAGGTCCATAATTGCTCTTGCCTGAGATATAACCCAAGTCATTCCTGAAGGAACCCGAGCCAGCCAGAGATATTTGTTTCAGTAGTTCGCGTGCAGATGGTGATAGGTACGCAC
>CAYTPS010000314.1:0-6016 GCA_964439245.1 uncultured Pirellulaceae bacterium
ACGCTCACCCAAGCGACTCCAATCTTCCATCGCATGGACTAGTGCGAAACCAATTCTGGGAACTTGAGTCGACTGACGCCGACAGAGAATCAGTCGTCGCGCAACTTCGTCTCACCACCGATGCTTGGACAGTCTTGGCAACGATACGTCTGGGCACCTCATTGGAAGTATCGCTTGAATCCACCAACCTCAGCGATGACGACCTCATGGTTTCCGGCGCTTTGCACAGCTATTTCCGTGTCGGTGACGTCCGAGAGATCACCATTAAAGGTTTGGAAGACACCGATTACTTGGACACCGTTGGTGTTCGCACGAATCGTCATCAGTCTGGAGTGGTCCGAATTGATTCAGAAGTAGACCGTTACTACGACAGCAGCGATTCGGTGCGTCTAGAAGATCCATTGAAAAAGCGCACCATTTTGGTCGAGAAAGAAGGAAGCCCATCAACAGTAGTGTGGAATCCGTGGACTGAGAAAGCCGCCGCTTTGAGCGACCTTCCCGATGAAGACTACTTGGCCTTCGCCTGTATCGAGGCCGCCATCACCAACGACCGCGCTGTCGCGGTTCGCAAAGGTGAAAGCCACCGTTTCTCGACACGGATTTCGGTCGAGTAGGCGAGGGCGTTTTGAACGGTGGTTGCGTGCATAATAGACACGCGTAAAATTGGCGGTTAAAACAAACGACCAAACTTTGAGGTACATTGCTGTGAAAACTGTTGACGTTGCGTCCAATTTAAAGATGCCCGCGATCGGCTTGGGCACGTGGAAGATGGACGACGGCGTGGCGACGGCGGCAGTGAAAACGGCGCTGGAGGTCGGCTACAAACACATCGACTGCGCCGCCATTTACCTAAATGAACATGAGGTGGGCGAGGCATTTTCGTCATGGTTTGCCCAAGGGGGCAAAAGAGATGACCTGTGGATTACTTCAAAGCTTTGGAATGATTCGCACCAGAGCGAACACGTCGAAGCGGCGATAAAAAAGTCGCTTTCGGATTTGCAGATCGACGAGCTAGATTTGTACCTCATTCATTGGCCGATTGCGCAAAAGAATGGTGTCTTGCGTGTTGAATCGGGGGCTGACTTCATTCCGATTGAAGAAGTTCCCATTAGTGACACTTGGAAGGCGATGGAAGACGTTCTCAAGAAAGGTCTGTGCAAGTCAATTGGCGTTTCTAACTTCAGCCAATCGAAGCTTCAGCCGCTGCTGGACAATGAATCAATCAAACCTGCAGTGAATCAGGTCGAGGCACATCCGTTCTTTCAGCAGGATCAACTTCTTGATTTCTGCAACCAAAATGACATCGTTTTCACCGGATACTCGCCACTCGGCTCCGGCGACCGGCCGGACCGGATGCGTGCCGATGCTGATCCAAATCTATTCGACAGTGAAGTAATCAAATCGCTGGCAGCAGAACGCAATATCACACCGGGGCAAGTCATGCTGGCTTGGGCCGTGTGCAGAGGAACGGTTCCGATTCCCAAATCGTCCAACGAAGGGCGATTGAAAGAGAATCTTGCCGCCGCTGAGATCGAATTTACCGACGAAGAAATGAAACGCATCGCTGAAGCGAATAAGAATTTCCGGTTCGTCGATGGAAAGTTCTGGGAGATGGAAGGCGGACCTTACCTCGCAGATGAGATCTGGGCTTAGCCGCGAATCCGTAACCGGACCTCGGCTCACTCAACAGCTGGGGTCGGTAGTGTGAGAGTTTTGGGCAGGCTTTCCTCGTGCGGGGGGCAATACTTTTTCAGCCAATCAAAAAACACGCGGTGCCAAAGCACTCCATTCTGCGGTGTCTGGACCCAGTGCCCCTCCTCAGGAAAATACAGAAAACGCGAAGGCACCTTATTCACTTGGGCTGCTGTGAATGCTTCCATCGCTTGAGTGACCGGAACACGAAAGTCTTTTTGCCCATGGATGACCAACAACGGCGTTTCCCAGTTTCGGACAGCCTGATGAGGGGAGAATTTTTCGTATCGCTGCTTTAGTTGATCCGATTTCCAATAGGGTCCACCCATGTCCCAGTCAACAAAGAACAGCTCCTCGGTCGATCCGTACATGGATTCCAAATTGAAGACGCCACAGTGAGCTATCATGGCGTTGAACCGTTTTTCGTGATGCCCCATCAACCAGTAAACTGAATATCCACCGAAACTGGCACCAACGGCAGCAACTTTAGATTTGTCGATGTATGGCTCGGCAGTCAAACTGTCGGTTGCGGAGAGTAAATCCTTCATCGCTTGGCCTCCCCAGTCCTCACTGATCTGGTCGTTCCACTTCTGCCCAAATCCCGGAAGACCACGGCGGTTTGGAGCCACAACAACGTAACCGCGTGCGGCCATCAAGTGAAAGTTCCAACGAAAGGAAAACCACTGTCCAATTTGACTTTGCGGGCCTCCCTGACAGTAGGTCAACAAAGGCCATTTCTTTTTGCTGGCTGGGTCAAAGTCGGGCGGATGGATCACCCAAGTATGAATCTTCTCACCATCGGTCGCCTCCACAAAACGCTCTTCAATAATCGGCAATTCAAGATTCTTGAAGATCTCATCGTTAATATGGGTCAAGGGTTTGACGCTGGCGTCTTCGGTATCCAGCAGGAACAACTCGTTTGGACGAATCATATCCATCCGTTTGACCAGCAAAAATCGATCCCCGGCTACCACATCAGCGACGGCCCAATTGTAGCGCCCTTGAGTAAGCGTTTTTAAGGCTGTTTCCGACTGTTCGGGAATCATTGCAGTCGTGGTAGAAGACGGTTCATCCGCGGGCTGTGCATCGAGCGAGTAAATTTGCTCCGTGCCTTGCACCTCTGAGGAGAAAATAATTCTTGCGCTGTCGGAAGTCCACTTCAGTCCATGAGCGTTCTGGTCTAGTCCAGCCGTCAGTTCTCGAGTTGTCTTTTTCTCACGGTCATGGATCATTACGCGCGATCGGTCTGATTCGAACCCACCGCGCTCCATTGAACGATATGCAATCGATGCTCCGTCTGGAGAATAAACGGGCTCCAAATCGTAACCAAGATTTCCTTTGGTAATGTTAACTGGAGCTTGACCCGGTTCGGCGTTGACGATGTAGATATCGCTGTCGGTAGACTGCGCCCAATCATCTACATTCTTGAGAGTAAACGCGATCTCTGTTCCGTCAGGCGACCAAGTAAACTGCTCGCTGCCACCAAATGGAGGAACGGGGCAGTCTGCTTTGATACCCTCCATTAAATCAAATGTTGTGCCGCAGCAGCCTTCATCGTTAATGGCTGAAATAAAGATGTGACTGAATTTGTAGTCGGACCATTGATCCCAGTGGCGATACATCAGGCCATCAATGATGCGTGCGTCTGCTTTGGGAAGGTCGGGATAAATTTCCTTAGGCTCCGCCTCCATTTTGACGCCCGCCGTAAACGCCAGACGTTTTCCATCGGGAGAAACCTTTAGATTGGAAATACCATCGGGAATCGAGGTAACCTGCACCGTCGCTCGAGTCTTGACATCCAAATACCAAGCTTGGTTGGTTGCCTCTGTTTGTGATTCGTCTTTGGGTTCTTCATCATCAGCTGCTGTTGAATCGGGCTCGTTTACGCTCGAGGATCCTTGCGAAGCCGATACCTCCTCTTCTTCATCGCCACCGGAACCTTCGAAGTAGATTCTGCTTTGACCATTATTTCCGTGCCATTGGATCGACGAGATAGAATCCCAGTTCTCGATGATGGCTGTGTCATTTCCAGAATTCAGCTCTAACAGGTGCAGCGCTGTCTTCCCTGAGTTTTCTTCGAGACTGTAAGATCGAACCGTGTATGCAACGGTCGATCCGTCCCTTGAAATCGCCGCCTCGCCAAGACGACCGAGCTTCCAGAGCAATTCGGGGGTCATGCGAGAGTCGGTTGCTGTGTTGGAACCGCCACTCTGAATCGCTGACGCCCAACGCACGGGTAATAATGTGGCGGCGACAACCAAGCAAAATGACAAGCAGCGAAGCAGGGCGGACATGGTGACCGAGGACCGATAATCAGGGAAGTGATACTCAGAGTTGGGTAATTTGGGACCACATTATGCGCCATTTAGGCAGTTTGCGAAGTGATGTCGGCGCGATCTGCAAACGTATTGCCGGAAGATAAGATATTCTTCTACAAAGAGAGCCAGAAATGTCCCTAGGTCCACAACTATTGTCATAGGATTAGGGATTCCTCTTCCCATTTTGAGATTGCGAGCCAGCAAGTTGATTGGCATTGATAGTAAGATCTTGGCTAGAAAATCTTGCCAGTCTCAATCTCGCCAGCAATAGGTAACCACCCAAAGACACTCCCCCCCCTCCCTTTTCAGGTGACGTGATAAATTATGTTTTGCGAACCTCTTTTCGACCGGATCACCCTTCCGATAGGTATCCGAATTTCGTTCCTTCCCCTGTTCCTTTTGCTTCTGTGTTCTGGCGTCGCTGATCGTGGGTTCGGCCAAACGACAATTGATGTCGTTCCAGTGCCCGCCGAAGTAATAGGCGCATCTTCAACGCCCCAATACTTCGAAGTTGACAATGATCATTCGTCACTGCTGTTCGCGGTCAGCCACGCAGGTTTGAGTTACACCTACGGCCGATTTGAGAAGTGCAGTGGGCAGATCCTATTGACAGAAGATCTGAGCGACGCCTATTTTCGTTTTGAGATCGATGTCGCCAGCATCAACACGAACAATCGACTGCGCGATGATCACTTGCAGGGTCCAGAGTTTCTCGACGCCAAGAAATTTGCGAAGATCGAGTTTAACAGTACCGACGTGAAACGCGACGGCGCGTCTAAAAAATACTCAGTCACCGGTACGCTGTCGATGCACGGAGTGCAACGAAAGTTAGAGATGCCAATGACGATGGTCGGCATCGGCAAAGGCCCCATGGGTAAAACGCGTGGAGGATTCGTCACCAAGTTTACTCTCCAACGCAGCGACTTCGGTATTGATTCAATGCCCAAAGTCATCGGTGACCAAATCGCAGTGACATTTAGTTTCGAAGCGCTTCTTATGGACGCTCCCCCAGATGACTTCAATCGCTTCATCGACAAAAAATAAAGACCATCCAATGAGTAGAGTGAATCCATCGAGTGCGAGCAACGCGACGGCGCCTTTAAGCAGCGGACTTCGATTTATACTCAAGTTTGCCGGCTACTATAATATTGTGGCGGGACTCGCCATGGTGATATTTTATCACGAAGGATTTCGAGCCCTGGGTGTGCCCAAGCCAGAATTTGTGTTGCCGATTCAGTTGGTGGGTGTGCTGGTTGCGATTTTCGGGGTTGGCTATCTGATCGCAGAAAGAAACCCTGTCGAAAACAGAAACATTGTCTTGCTGGGGTTTCTCAGCAAACTTCTTGGACCGCTTCTTGCGATCATGCATATTGCCGCCGGCAGCCTTCCCCTCATGATGCTGGCCGTTCTTTTTTTCGCAGACGGAATTTACCTGATTCCGTTTTGGATTATCTACAGTCGCCTGTCACGGCTCGCCACCGCAAACTGACCGATCGGGGCGTTCGTTTCTTACAGCGACAGTTGATTTTAAACTCCTTTGAACGATACTCCTTTGATGCACGAGTTGAAAGTAACGCCCCCGAAGTCAACATTGGTGCCATCGGCAACTTCGTCACCAACAACTGTTGGAAGAATTGACTGCCTTACCGGACTGCGGTTCGTAGCGGCATTACTGGTGTTCATTCACCATCTCGGTGACCGATTCGGCTTTGCAGGAACCGGCCTGCCATTGGCCAACAATGCGGTTTCCTTCTTTTTCGTTCTCTCCGGTTTCATCTTAACCTTCGTTTACGGCCGACGATTTGGGAGCCCCCAACAATACCGGGACGACGTCAATGCGCTGGCGGCAGATGTATTCTCATTTCTGAAGAAACGTTTTGCCAGGATGTGGCCGCTTCATCTTGTATGCCTGCTGATCTGTGTGGCGACAGTGCGTTATCTGAATCTCGATTTTTGGGTGATCATCTCCAACGTGTTTTTGGTGCATTCATGGACCGGTTCTGCTC
>CAYTPS010000315.1:0-3220 GCA_964439245.1 uncultured Pirellulaceae bacterium
TAGGTATTGCCGTATTTATTATGAGCCGCTTGATCGAGAGATTGATCAAGCGGCTCTTTTTTTGCGCCTGCGGCAAGGTGAAAGTTTACAGAGTTCAGGGTACAGGTTAACGGTGTGAGGTTTTCGGTACTGTGTACTCGGTACTATTTCGTTCATAACCCTGCTGAACACCTACCAAATTTGCTTTCAATTGATCGCTCGGCTAAACTACCTGCCGCTGTAACAAGTCCACTGTCGCACGTTCACAGCATTTCCGTTGCCTTCTAGTTTTCCAGTAACATGCCATCGAAATACCCCATTAGTATCGCACCGATGATGGATTGCACCGATAGGCACTACCGGTACATGATGCGGTTTTTGACTCGCAAGACGCTGCTGTATACCGAAATGGTGACCACCGGCGCGATTCTCTTTGGCGATAAAAATCGCCACTTGGATTTCTCGCCGGAGGAACTGCCGCTTTCTTTGCAACTTGGCGGCGACGATCCGCAAGATATGGCCAAGTGTGCCAAACTTGGCCAAGACTGGGGATATACCGAAATCAACATCAATGTCGGTTGTCCAAGCAATCGCGTTCAAAATGGGCAGTTCGGCGTCTGCCTAATGGCTCGGCCTGAACGTGTTGCCGAGTGCGTTGACGCGATGAAGGCGGCAGTCGACATTCCGGTGACGGTCAAACACCGAATCGGCATTGATGATCTGGACCGATATGAAGACATGGCAAACTTTGTCACGGTCGTATCAAAAACTGGTGCCGATCGATTTACGGTACACGCTCGCAAAGCATGGCTGCAAGGGCTTAGCCCAAAACAGAATCGCAATGTGCCGCCGCTTCGATACGATGATGTCTATCGGCTGAAGTCGGAATTTCCTGATCTGGAAATCGAGATCAACGGAGGCGTGCGTTCGTGGGAGGATTCCGAGCGGCACCTGAAACAGGTCGATGCGGTGATGATCGGGCGCGCGGCCTATGACGATCCGTTTATGTTTGCTGCGGCGGATGAACTTTTCTTCGGCGGAACCATCGACGGTACGGTTAATACTCGACGAGAGCTGATCGAATCAATGTTTCCCTATGTCGAGCATATGCTGACCACTGACGCTTGGCTTTCGCGCATCACGCGGCACATGCACAGTTTGTTCTCCGGCATGCCTGGGACAAAAGCTTGGAGACGTTTCTTGGCGGAGAATTCCCACGGTGCAGACGCGAAATTGGACACGCTCAGGCGTGCTATCGAAGTCGTCCCTGCTGAATCTCTGGACATGCCTCTTTCCGTCAAAATGTAGCGGTTTGCGGCAGCGTACGCTTCCAATCGAAACGTATCCTTCGATATAGATCACTGATTGATCGCAGAAAAGGTCTCTTGTCTAGACATGAGCCACATAGATTGAAGGGGCTATTTCTTTTCTGGCATCGCGACGCAGATTTGATCTTGCTTGCCACGGTGAACTACCCTAATCCTACTTCACATCGAGTAACCGGCGGCTTCACCGGTTGCGCCTTACCCTTATCGACAGATTCTGACTCCAATTCTTACACAGTGCTGAAGCTGGGTAAGACGGGGAGTAGAAGCAGAGTTCAATCTTGTTTAGCACGCGCGCCCAATCTAATCTGCAAGCATTTTGTTGTTCTCAAAGTCATGTGAGGTGTTTTGGGTTTCTCTCAAAAATTTGCGCTTGTTCCGCTAGATTTTTTTGATGATTGTCGGTCGAATGACGCCGAAAATATTTTCACGAGATCCATTGGTTGAAACTCCATGTGCGGGCGCACTGTTGGAGATCGCCTTAAAGAAATTTAGATGTCTCGCGAAGCGAATAACATCTACTTAGAGACAAAAGAAATTAGACAATGCCGCCACAAAAAGAGATTCATTCCGATTTTCGGCCTTATTCGGAACTAGAAGAAAAAGTCTTCCAACGTCTCAGCCGGCAGCATTATCCTGCACTGAGAAAACTCTCCATCAACGTCGATTTGGGGAAGGTGGTTGTTAGTGGGACGGTTGGATCATTTTACGAGCGTCAACTTGCCACCAATCTAGTTCGACAAGTCGCGGGTGTCGATCAATTGACCGACGAGATCACCGTTAGAACTTGATTGCCAAGCAAATCTGAATATTGCTTTGGAGGAATTGATGGCAAATCGTCTGTAGTCCGGCCACCAATCGTCTGTTTTCGTGGCCCTATCAACCGTATCGATACCGCTACACGAAGAAATCACACTGCCTTAGAACTGTGGACCGGATGGCCTGGCACCTGATCATTTTGTTGGGCAAGAAAGTTCCCTCCCTACGACCATACTTAGGCAGAGACAAGCCCCGAGAGAAAGCCCACTTGTGATTCAACGATCACCAGCAGACCGACAATGAAGCAGTAAATCGAGAACCACGTCAGTTGGCAAGCTTTTACCAAGCGGATCATCCATAGACAGGCGATCAAACCGGTAACAAATGCGGCAACAAAGCCCACAGTTAATGGCAATGTTTGCCCTGCTTCAAAGAGAGTCGTACCGTCCTTGAATGCAGACAAAACGTCTTTGGCCATTTTGCCAAAAATTAGCGGCACCACCATGAGGAAAGAAAACCGGGCCGCTTTCTCACGATCGATCCCCAACAGCACTGAAGTAGAAATCGTTGCACCCGAGCGTGAGATGCCTGGCAGAATGGCGATTGCTTGCGAGATACCGATGATGATCGCGTTGACGATGCTAACCGGTTTCTCAGTCGTCTTGGCTCGATCAGCCAGCAGCAATAGTCCACCAGTAAGCAGCAGCATGATTCCCACCAACAGCATCTGCTGGCTGAACAGAGCCTCGATCTGCTCGTCAAATAAAACTCCAACGATGGCCGCCGGAATCATAGACAGCACGATCTTCACGCAAAACATAAACTCAGCACGGTCTTCCGATGGCTTGAGCAGCCCGCCAAGAATTTCACCAATCTCCTTGCGGAACACCACAATCGTGCTTAGGGCCGTCGCAAAGTGAAGGACAACCGTCATCATCATGCTCTGCTGCGCCAGCGAGTCATCTCTCATGACGTATTTTGCGATCTCTAGGTGGCCACTGCTGCTGACCGGAAGGAATTCCGTCAAGCCCTGAACAATGCCGAATACGGTGGAGCGAACAATATCATTCATAATGTGTCCGAGAGAACTAGAAGGAATTAGAGAGAAATGTGCCGGAGGCCGTCGGCATCAGGTGGAGATTCGGTCAGAGAATAAT